>CALQRA010000011.1 GCA_943332855.1 Candidatus Kuenenia stuttgartensis | reverse complement strand
GTCGAGCGAATACCGCTTCACGAGGCCGTTGCTCTCGGAGGTGAGCAGGCAGCCGTCGCCGTCGAGGCAGGTGTTCATCGGGTTGCAGCAGCCGCCAAAGCCCTTCGTGATGTCGGCCATGCTCGTCTCACCAAACTCCCGGATCGGTTCGCCGTCGAAGTCGACGAGGCGCACCTGATGGCGGGAGTTCTCGGCGATTGCGAGCCCCCCTTCCACTGCCTGCACGTCCATCTGGCCGCAGCAGCCGGCGAGCCCCTCGACGATCCGCACCGGCTCGGCAAGATCCGTCGTGCAGCGCCAGATCGCGAAGCCGTGGCCGACATCCTGATTGGTGACGAGGAACACATGCTCGGCCGTCACGGCGACGCGGTGGATCTGCCGCACCCGCTCGATCGCCTCGTCGACGACCTGCTCGTCGGTCATGTTCTGCCGCGACTCGACATGGGTCTTCATGCTCTCGCACGACTGTTTGTAGAGCTTGACCATTTCCTCGGGCTGATAGCCGGGATCCCCCTCCTTCTTCCCTTCGAGCTCCGTGACCATCTCTTCCTGCATCTTCATGCTCTGCTGGTAGCTCTCGATCTCGGCAGCGTGGCGCGTCTTGACGTCTTCGACAAACTCTTCGCGCCCTTCCGGCGAGAGGGTGAAATGGGGCGCGTCGGCAGCGGCGAGCTTTTCGCCATCGGCGGCGAAGCGGGCGACGTTCGAGCCCCCCACCACCCACAGCGAGCCATCGGGGCCGGGGTTCACGCCGCGCGGCGAGAAGTCGAGCGGCACGGAGCGTTCCTCGCGGCCGTCGGCCGAGAGCCAGACGAGCCGGTTACCGACGGTGGCCGGATCGTGGGTGTCGATGACGGCGCCGTAGCCATCGGCCTGGCCGGTGACGGCGGCCAGCCGCCCTTTCCCGAGCGAGCAGAAGCCGAGGATCTTTCCGTAGGCGGGATCGATCGTGATCGATCGGGACTCGCGGTAGGGGGCGGTGGTGCGGAACTCATCGAGCGATTCCCGTTCCTTCTTCTGCTGATCCTCGAATTGACGCATCGCGTCGTTGGATGCGCCACCGGCGTCGATCACTGCCACGCGCACCGGCGGGGTGATCGCGGGCTTGCGGGCCACGGCAAACCAGGCCAGGATCGCTGCCACCACAAAGGCGATCGTCGAAAAGCCGCTGTTCATGGTTCTGTTCCTTACGGTGCCGATTGAGCCCGCGCCACTGAGCAACAGTCTACAGCCCCCCCTCCGGCCGGGGAATCGGTTCTCGGCCGGGGATTCCCGGGGCGACAGCGCCCGTCACCCGATCTCGCGATCTTCGAGCCGCCACAGCACGCCGATCCGTATTCCAACCCCGGCGGCGAGGACGGCGCCGGCGACGACCAGGGCGGTCCAGAGATCGGCGGGCGTTGCAAGGACGTGCCCCACGGCGACCGCGGCGCCGATCCCTGCCGCCACGAGGAGGACGACCATGAGCGTGCCCACGACGAGCGGCCAGCGTGTGACGGCTAGGAGGAGGATCAGGGCGTGCGTCATGGCGCAGATGCCGACAAACAGCATCCCCGCCACGACCCAAGCCCACCCGCCGACCTTCTCTGTCATACCGAGAGCCAGCCCGAAGCAGACCGCGCCGAGCACTGCAGGAAGAATGAGATCGCGGGCGATCGCCTGCTGCAGACCCCGCCAGTAGCCGGCGCGCGACACCGGCCGGAGGAAATCGATGACAAGGCTGCCGCGGCGCTGGGTCCATATCGCGGCCGTCTGGGCGATCGCCATGACACACGCCTGCCAGGCGAACGCGGCAATCACCCCCGGCAGGAATCGGGAGAGCGGCGGCGGCGGCTGTCCGGTGCCCCGAGCGATGACGATGGGGATGACCCACATCACGCCGACCTGCACAACCAACATGATCGCCATCATCAACAACATCTGGATCCGCGGCTGCGAGCGCCTGAGCATCTCGGCATAGGTGGTGGGGACTGGCCGGCTGATCTGCCGATCGACGCCCCGTTCGGCCAATTTCAGCTGCCAGTTGGCAAAGCTCCCGGCTGGCTGCTGCGACAGCGTGCCTTGGGTGACATCGAGCACGAGCCCGGGGGGACTTGCGAGCCCGAGGCTCGCGAGGATCCGGGGCTGGCGTGCCTGCCGGGCGAGCTTCCAGACCACCGTGAGGATGACCGCCGCCAGCATGATCGCAGGGAGCCAGCGCGTCGCCTCCGAAAGCCAACGATCGACGATCCAGGGAGCGAGCAGGGCCGTCGCCGCGGCTGCCAGACCCACGATCAGTTCGCCACGCGGGACCATCGACGAGATCCTCCCAGCGATCCCTTCGACGTCACCGACCGTGCCCCCTGCCACGAGCATCGTTGTAAACAGGGCGAGTGTGAGCGCCGGCATCCAGGCGACCCCGGCCGATGCGAGAACGGCCACCATGAAGCCACCGCAGGCCGCTGCCACCGCCATCGCCCAGAAGAGGTGGGGCGCGAGCCTGCGGGGGAGCATCCAGGCAAGCGAGGTCGAAAGGAGGAGCGACGACTGGAACCAAAATGCAAACGGAAGATACGCACCGAGGATCGTCGCCCAGAGGGCCATCCAGACTCGCGACGAGCGGTACGTGCCCGGATGAACCCTCACGCCCGGCAGCGCGCGGCGAAGTTCGTTGACCTGCCGCGTCATCGCCGGCTCGTCTGCGGCCTGATACGCCCCGGCGACATACACCCTCCGCAGGTTCGGCATCCGCCGCAAGCTTTCAATCATTCCCGGAGTGAAGCCGATGTCGAACCAGGTCTGAATGGCGAGGACGCGGAGCCGGGGCGAGCCGTCGGCAAGCGTCCGCAGGTTTTCTTCGAGCCGCCCCCAGCCGATGGCGAGGACCTCGATGTTTGGAAGGGGGGGAAGGAGAAGCTCGAACGACCCGCCGGTGCCACGGAGATCGAGCTGTCGAAGTCGTGGCAGCCGCTCGAGCGCCGCGCGGGCGACCGCCGGGAATGCCTCGAGCGTCACGGAGTTGGGGCTCGAGACGTTGGGGAGGGAGAGGACTTCGAGCGCCGTGTGCTCACCGATCCGCCGCCAGCCCTCTTCCGAGAGCATGTCGGGGGGGCTCATCCAGAGGCGCTCGAGTGACGGAAAGCTATCGAGCAGGGGCCAGGCGCCGGGGCCTTCGTCGGCCGTTCTGGAGAGCTGGAGGCCGGATCGGCCTCGGCCGTTCGGCGTCACCCCCCCCCACGCCTCCTGCCTCCCCACCGCTTGGGTATCGAGATCGGTGACGGTGTCGCGCCTCCCTTCGCGGGCCATTTTCTCGAGCTCGGCAACACCGAAACCGCCCAAGACTGATGGCGTCTCAACCACCGGCACCGGAGTCATGGCGTTATCAGGAACGGCGCGGCCGACGATCCACGCCCCCAGAAACGGCCCCACATAAAGGAGCCCCATCCCCAGCATGAGGAGCATCCAGGGCCTGGACACGATCACCCAGAGCACCATCGCGTATTGGCGAAGGATCGCGATCATGGCTCACCTCCCGGAGGCTGCGGCGGCAGCTTCGCCGTCGTGGAGCTCGAGGAAGATCTCCTCGAGGTTGAGATTGTCGACGACGACCTCCGCCGCGAATCTCTCGCGCACCCCCGCCACGAGCGCCGCATCGACGCCGTCGACCGTGACGAGCGCTTGCCGGCCACGAACCTCCTGTCGAAGGGTTCCGGGCAGGTGGAGATCAGCCGGTAGATCGGCCTGCGCCTCGATCCGCAGCCGCTTGACCCGGTCTTTGAGAACGTCGATCTCGTCGTGGAACGTCACCTTCCCTTCCCGCAACAGCGCCACATGCGAGGCAACCCGTTCGAGATCGGAGGTGATGTGGGTGGAGAAGAGGACGGTGCCGGCCCCGTCGGCGGCCGTCTCGAGCACCGTTTCGAGAAACCAGCGTCGGGCGACCGGATCGAGGCTCGCCACCGGCTCGTCGAGGATGAGGAGCTCGGGGCGGTGGCCGAGGGCGAGCACGAGGGCGAGCTTTTGTTTTTGCCCCACCGAGAGTGGGCCGACGCGGTGGCCGAGGGGGAGATCCCAGCGCCGCAAGAGCTCCTCTCCCCAGGCCCGATCCCAGCGGGAATAGAAACTCGACACGTAGGCCACGGTCTGGCGGACGGTGAGCCAGGGATAGAGCGTCGCTTCCTGGGGCACATAGCCGATCCGGGCCTTCTCCCGATCGGCCAGCTGCCAGGCAGCGGTGCCGAGGACGGTCGCGGAGCCCTCGTCGGCCTTGAGCAGGCCGAGCAGGCATTTGATCAGCGTGCTCTTCCCAGAGCCGTTGAGACCGAGGAGGCCGATCACCTGCCCGCGCGGCACCTCGAGATCAACGCCATCGAGGACGGCGCGGGGGCCGAAGCGTTTCACGAGGCCACTCACCCGCACCGCCTCACCGACATCCCCATCCCTGCTCATGGCAGCTTCTCCTCGAGGGACGTTTTCATCACCGCCTGGAGCTGCGCCGGGGTGAGCCCGAGTTGCAGCCCACGAACCACCGCCTGATCGACAAGCGGTCGGACCTGCGCCTTCCGCTCAGCCAGGCTCCCCGCCTCCCGATCGCGCGGCACGGCCACCACCATCCCCCGCCCCCGATCGCGCTCGAGGACGCCGTCGGACTCGAGCCGGCTCCAGGCCTTTGAGACCGTCATCGGGTTGATCCCCAGCGCCGCCGCCACCTGGCGGACGCTCGGCACCGTGTCGCCGGGGCGGAGCCTCCCCCCCGCCACGAGCGCCTCGACCTGATCGGCAAGCTGCCGGTAGATCGGCACGCCCGACGACGGATGGACGACGAAGATCGGAGGAGGCTGGGACAATTGTCACTCCGGGCCTGGGCCCGGCTCGCATGTGTATTAATATACTAATACACCAACCCCGCTCCGACGTCAAGCGGACGTTTCCCCAGCTCCCCCTCTGATCGACGAAACCGCCGGGCGGGGCGACGACCGGGGGGTGGTAGGCTTTCGGCATGACCGCTTCCTCCCCCCCCGACCAGCCGCGCGTCACCGTCGTGCTCCCAGTGTGGAATGCCGGGGATTACCTCGCTGCCGCCGTGGAGAGCATCCGGGCGCAGACGCTTGCCGACTGGGAGCTACTCGCGATCGACGACGGCTCGACCGACAACTCGCGGCAACGCCTCGATGACTTCGCCCGCCGCGACGGCCGGATCACGGTCACCAGCCGCCCCAATCGCGGCCTCGCCGCGACGCTTCAGGAGGGGATCGAGCGGGCCCGTTCGGGAATCGTGGCGCTGATGAACGCCGACGATGTTTCCCATCCCGACAGGCTCGCCCGCCAGCTCGCCTTCCTGGAACGCCACCCGACCGTGGCCGCGCTCGGCACGCAGACGCGGCTCCTCGTCGATGGCCGGGCCACCGCGATCGAGAGCCGGCTCCCGCTCTCGCCAGAAGCTTGCCGGCGTTTCCTCCCCGTCGCGCCGCCGCTGGCCCACCCCACCGTCATGCTCCGCCGCGAGGCCGTCCGCGCCGTCGGTGGCTACCGGCCGCAGTCGTACGTCGAAGACTACGACCTCTGGCTGCGGCTTGCCGAGCACCACGATCTCGCCAATCTCCCCGCCGCCCTCCTCGACTACCGACTCCACGACGGGCAGTTTTCCTCAGCCCGCGACGAGAAGGTGGCGGTGGCGACGCTCGTCGTCCGCGCCGCCGCCGCTGCGCGCCGCTCCGGCCACCCCGATCCGCTCGACGGCGGCAGTGCCGATCGGGCCACCGCCGATCGCCTCGGCATCCGGGTCGCCGACATCGTCGCCCAGGTGCGCAGCGCCGCCCTCGGCAGGGCGGAGCAGGTCCTCGCCGCCACCGGCTCACCCGAGCGGGCCGAGCGCGAGATTGCCCTCCTCGACGAACACTGGACAGCCGCAGCCGACCCGCGCCGCTGGCAGGCCGCCCACGACTGGCTCACCGGCCGCGGGCTCCTCGCGCGTGGCGACCGCCTCGGAGCGATGCGATCCCTGGCGAAGGCGGCCGCCGCCGATCCGGCCCTCGCCCGCCGACTGGCGACAGCAGCGATCCGCCGCCGGCCCGGCTGAAAGCCAGGCTTGGCTTCGGGGTCGCCCGTGCCCCGCCGCCGGACGCTCACTCCGACCCGCCACCCAGCGTTCAGGCTCAAACGTGGCTTCGGGGGGCACTTCTTTGCCAGCGCTCAGGCGAGGAGGGGATCGGCGAACGCTTGAGGAGTGACGAGGTGCCTCCGAGAAACGACGAAACTTTTGCCGGCCCCGACGACGAATCACCCACAGGCTAGAACCCCACCGTCCCGCCACGGAGCGTTCGGGCTCAAACGTGGTTTCGGGTGGCACTTCTTTGCCAGCGCTCAGGCGAGGCGGGGATCGGCGAACGCTTGAGGAGTGACGAGGTGCCTCCGAGGAACGACGAAACTTTTGCCGGCCCCGGCGAAGGATCACCGACAGGCCCGCCACCAACAGGGCAACTCTCTGAAGCGTCAGCCGGTGTAGCGGCCGACGACGAGGGAGATGTTCTGGCCGCCGAAGCCGAAGCTGTTGGAGAGGGCTCGTTCGCAGCGGGCGACACGGGCGACGTTCGGCACGTAGTCGAGATCGCAGTTCGGGTCGGGATTCTCGTAGTTGATCGTCGGGGGAACAATCCCGTCGCGGATGGCAAGGAGGCAGACGATCAATTCAGTGGCCCCGGCCGCGGCAATTAAGTGCCCCATCATGCTCTTCGTGCTCGACACCGGGATCTTGTAGGCGCGCTCACCGAAGACCGTCTTGATCGCGAGCGTCTCGACCTTGTCGTTGACGTCGGTGCTCGTGCCGTGGGCGTTGATGTAGTCGATGGTGTCGGCGCCGATCCCCGCATCGGCCAGGGCCATGCGGATGCAGGCGCTCGCCCCGCGCCCTTCCGGGTGGGTGTCGGTGATCCGGTAGGCATCGGCGGTCGAGCCGTAGCCGAGGAGCTCGCCATGGATCTTTGCCCCACGGCGCTTGGCATGCTCGAGCTCTTCGAGCACCACCATCGCCGCCCCCTCGCCGAGAACAAACCCGTCGCGCTCGTTGTCGAACGGCCGGCTCGCCTTGGTCGGATCATCGTTGCGCGTCGAGAGGGCGGTGAGGAGATTGAAGCCGGTGACGCCGAAGGGGTGGATCATGCTGTGCGTGCCCCCCGACAGCATCACGTCGGCCTCGCCGCGGCGGACGAGCTCGACCGCCTCGCCGATCGCCTGACTCGAGGCGGCACAGGCGGTGAGGCAGTTGAGGTTCGGGCCATTGGCGTTGAACATCGCGGCGAGATGCCCCGCCGGCATGTTCGGCTCCTGCTCCACTTCGGAGAGCGGATGGAGCGTCTCGAGGCCGATCCGCGTGAACTTGGCGACGTCGAGGGTGCCCCCCTCAATCGACATGGCCATCATCTTCGTGAAGGAGTCGAAATCTTGCTGTCCCTCGCCACTGCCGAGGTAGACCCCCATCCGCGTCGGGTCGGATTCGAGGCCGTTGGGCAAGCCGGCGTCGCGCATCGCCTGAAGCGCCGCGCCGGCCGCAAAGCGGGTGTGGCGGCCACAGTGCTGCCAGCGTTCGATCGGCTCGCCTTCGTCGGCGATCGTCCAGTCGCGGACCTCGGCGGAGATCTTCGTGGGGAAACGTGAGGCGTCGAAGACGGTCGTCCAGCCGACCCCCGAAGCCCCAATCTTGAGATTCGCCCACAGTTCCTCGACGCGAACGCCGAGCGGCGTCACGCAGCCGATCCCGGTAATCACGACGCGCCGCCGGTTGGGATCGTGCACCACGCTGCCAGCGCTCCCTGCCCCGGATTCCATGTCGACTTCTCCTGTCACCCCCCGCACCTCCCGGCACGGGCATTCCCGCCGCCGGGCCGGTCGGGCCCGCTCACCAATCGGGCCGCTGGAGCGGTTGCCCCGACTCGTCGCGGCCGATGTCGTAGATGTGCATCTGATCGAGCCACTTGAGGAGTTCCTCCGGCTCGAAGAGCTTCGGCACCCCCTCACCCGGCTCGAGATGGGCGAAGAAAAGCTCTGCCTCCCCCTGCAACCGCTCGTCGACGGTGCTCGAGACCTTCGTGAACGAGCCCGCCGGCTTCAGATCGAGGATCTCCGCCCGGAAGCGGATCGTGTCGCCGGGAACGGCATCGAAATAGAACTCCGCCCCCGCCACCTTGGCGAGCACGACGCGGCGGTTGTAATCAATGGCATCGGCCACGAGCAGCCCCGCCGTCTGCGCCATCCCCTCGACGATGAGCGAGTTGGGCATCAGGGCCGCGCCGGGGAAATGGTCGTGGAGGTGCTCCTCCGCCAGCGAGACGTTCTTCACCGCCACCGCGTGACGGTTGCGGACAAACTCATCGAACCGGTCGATCCAAAACCAGCGCATGGAGAGCTATGCCGGGAGGCCGGTCACCGCAGGGGAGGGCATTCGGCGGCGGGAAACAACCCCGCCGCACCGTGGGACGAGCGCATCGGGAGAGTCGTCAATGGCCCACTTTGCTCTGCACGTAGCGGACCATGTCCTCGACGGTGAGCATGTTGGGGAAGTTCTGCACGCTCGGATTTTGCTCGAAGTTCGTCAAATCGTAAAACGGCATCCGGGCCTTGAGCGCGGCCATTCCGGCGGCGTTCACCTTCCCGTTGAAGACGAACTCCGTGCTCGAAAGGACATCCTCGGGGAACAGTTCACCCCGCGGGATCTTGATGCCGAACGACTTCTCGAGGCGAAAGACGATGTCGAGGAAGTCGATTGATTCGGCTCCCAGATCACCGACCATCGTCGCGCCGGGAGTCACTTCGTCGTCATCGACACCGAGGGCATCGACCAGCGCGGTCTTGACCTTCTCGAAGATTTCATCGCGGGACGGCATCGACGTGTCACCTTGGAAACGGGGAATGGGGCGTCGGCGTAACCACCACAGGTTTTAATGAGATGCTGCCGCCGTGGAAACCCGGAAAGGGTGGGGATTTTGCCCAATCGGCAAATTCAACCCCGACGACGCGGAGGCACGCAGACTCGAGCCTGCCCTGAATACCGGCGTTGAGCGACCCCGAGACCGGGCCGACCGCACCACCGCGAGGCGACTGTTTTCTGGCAAAAAACGGGGGGAAGGGTCGGCGCGAACCACGCTTCCCCGACAGACCGGGAAGCCACGCGGAGGCGGGAAAGCCACGCGGAGGCGGGAAAGCCACGCGGAGGCGGGAAAGCCACGGGAAGCCGGGAAAGCCACGGGGAGCCGGGAAAGCCACGCGGAGGCTGGTCAACGCCCCGCCAGCGGCGCGACATCGCCCGGAGGGGTGACCGTCACCCCCGTCCGGGAGCCGGCCCCCGAGAGCGACAGCGGCCCGGCCGCTGGGCCCACAGCGGCGCCGTAGACGACCGGCCGTGCGGCCCCGACCCCGCGCCCGGCGGGATGGAGAATCGCCCACAACTTCCGCATCTCACCGCGCACCCGGGCATCGAGGGCGTCGCCGTGGGCCACCCGATCGGCGAGGTTGTAGCGTTCGAGCGTCAGCCGGGCGGTAAGGCTCGTGCGGCCGCCGACGGTGCCGGTGGCCTTGATCTTCGTCGTCGTCTCGTCCTGGGAGAGGACCTCGGCGGTCACCGTGAGCACCTTGCCCGGCTCGACGAAATCTCCGTATTTGACGTTCTTTGCCGACCGCAGAACGACGATCGCGTGGGCGAAGTCCTCCCCGAGCCGGATTGTCCAGGCCGCGGCTTGGGTCATCGACTCGAGCATCAGCACGCCCGGCATGACGGGGAATCGCGGGAAATGATCCGCGAGGTATTCCTCCGAGAGCGTCAGCGTCTTGATCGCCGTGATGCTCTTGCCGGGGTCGATGGCGGTCACGCGGTCGAGCAGAGTGAAACGCATGAGGGTCCCATGGCAACGGAAAGTCGACGCAGCCGATCGCGCGTCATTCAGGTTTGTGGACGGCGGTCGCAGTATAGGGAATCCACCCCTCCCCACAACTCGCCACCAGCCCCCCGGGGAGCCACTTTCGCCCTCTGCCAAGCTGACAGCCGGCACTCGCGGAACCACCGCCACAGCTTGCCGCGCCACGCTCCGATTCCCCCGCCCGCGGCCAGAAAACCGCTGTCCTGGGGACTCGAGCGCCGGCAGGCGAACCATCGGCACGCTCTTTGCTTCTTCTTTTCTTACGAGCCCCCGTCGCAGCTGGCCACCGCGGCAACGGGGCGAACATCCACCCCTTTCCATCTCAGCCTCTCTACCTTCCATCCCAGCCTTTGGAGGAGTTCCCCATGCCTGCATACCGCCCCGGCTTCGCGCTCCCGCTCGATGAACTGCGGGACGAAATCGATCGACTCTGGACCGCGCTCGTCACCGCCCCGCCACTCCACGGTTGGGGGCCGCGGTCGGAAGAGCGCGTCTTCCCCGCTGTCAATCTCCGCGAGACCGACGCTGCGTTCACTCTGGAGGCGGAGCTCCCCGGCATCGGCGTGAGCGATGTCGACATCTCGGTAGCCGGCGACTGCCTCGTGCTGAAGGGATCGCGGCCCGGCGCCGACGCCACCACCGAAGCGTCCAATGAGGCCAACGGGGCCACTGGGGAACAGCCGACGGCCGCGCCGACCGGCGAGAAGGTCGTCTGGCTTCTGCGGGAGCGGGGCACCGGCGCCTTCGAGCGGCGGATCACGCTCCCGGACTCGGTCGATTCCCAACGAGTCGAAGCCCGTCTCGTCGACGGTGTGCTGACGGTCGTCTGCCCAAAGCTGGCGGCCTGCCAGCCGCGGAAGGTGGAGGTCCGTGGCGCCTGACCGGCTGGAGCCACCAGCCCGATCCGTCGGCTGGCGGTGCGGGGCGGTATGATGGAAGCGTCGGGCCAACGGGATTCCCCTCCCGCGGGCCCCGTTCGCTTCCCCCAGCGAGGGATTCTGTCGGTGCCGCTCGTCCTCCGGCCGCGTCACGGCCTCCCCACCACTGCCACCGTCGATCTCGCCGGCGTCACGCCCGATCGGCTGGCGGGGCACGACCTGGCAGCGATCGAACGAATCACGATCGCCGTCGACGGCCAGTCCCTGCCGCTCGCCGCGGCGTTCATGGTCTCGGGCAACCTCGCTCCCGACGGACGGATCGACTGCCTCGGCGACTTCTCGCGGGTCGACAACCTCGGCGCAGGGATGGGCTCGGGCCGGATCGAGGTCACCGGTGGCGTCGGCCACCGGGCCGCCACCGGAATGACAGGGGGCGAATTGGTGGTCGCCGGATCGGCGGGGCAGTGGCTCGCCGCCGGCATCAGCGGGGGCATCGTTCGGATCGAAGGGGATGCCGGCGACGACGCCGCAGCGGCCCTCCCCGGCCAATCGCAGGGAATGACCGGAGGGCTGGTGGTGATCGAGGGCTGCGTCGGACGCCTCGCGGCCGCCCGGATGCGCCGGGGGATCGTGGCCATCGGAGGCGATTGCGGCGTCGGCGCCGGCCTCGAACTGCGGGCCGGCACGCTCCTCGTGGCCGGCAGACTCGGCCGTCACGCCGGGCTGGGGATGCGGCGCGGGTCGATCATCGCGCTGGGCGTTCCTCCCACCCCTGGGCCGACGTTTCTCCCTGGCGGGACCTGGTCTCCCCCCTTTCTCGCGCTGCTCGAGCGCCGCCTGGCAGCGGTTGGGTTCCGGGCCGCCGGAGGGGAGTCCCATCGGGGGCCGACGGTTCCCCTCGGCCGCTGGGCCGAAGAGCGTTGGAACCACTGGCACGGCGACACGATCGGCGGCGGGCGGGGAGAGTTTTTCATCCGGGCCATCCTTCCGCCTCGACCGTGAACCGGCTGAAATGGCTGAGTGGGTCGTCGAAAACGGGCCGATCCCCGGGAATTGCCAGAAGCGCTTCCGCCGGCCCGAGGTTTCGGCTAGTCTCTGGGATTCCCGCCTCAAGTCGGTCACCGAGGCCATCCCAGCCCCCTCCGTAAGCGACCCGGTCATGCCCACGATCAGCCAACTTGTCCGCAGCCGCCGTCGGCCCAAGCGCAAGTTCTCCAAGTCTCCCGTGCTCGACCGCTGCCCGCAAAAGCGCGGCGTGTGTCTTCAGGTCCGCACGATGACCCCCAAGAAGCCCAACTCGGCGCTTCGGAAAATCGCCCGCGTGCGACTCTCCAACGCCAAAGAAGTCACGGTTTACATCCCGGGCGAAGGGCACAACCTCCAAGAGCACTCGATCGTGCTCGTTCGTGGTGGTCGTGTCCGCGATCTCCCCGGCGTCCGTTATCACATCGTCCGCGGTGCCCTCGACACGCTCGGCGTGCAGGGCCGCAAGCAGTCCCGCAGTCTCTATGGTGCCAAGAAGGGTTAAGCAGAAGCACGAGTCATGGGAAAGATCACCTCCAGCCGCGAGCAACTCGGTCCCGACCCCCGTTATGGGTCGCTCCTTGTCAGCAAATTCATCAATTGCCTGATGTACGACGGTAAGAAGAGCATCGCTCAAAACGTCTTCTACGACGCGATGGACATCGTGGCCAAGAAGGTCACCGACGTTGAGCCGATCGAGGTCTTTAATCGGGCCCTCGAGAACTGCAAGCCATCCGTCGAGGTCCGCTCGAAGCGCGTCGGTGGTGCCGCTTATCAGGTGCCGATGCAGGTCAACCGCAATCGGCAACAGTCGCTCGGCATCCGCTGGATGCTTCAGGCTGTCCGCGAGAAGAAGGGCCGTGCCACCCACGAGAAGCTGGCCGAGGAGATCCTCGCAGCCTTCAAGCGTGAAGGGGCCGCCGTCACGAAGCGTGACAACGTCCACCGCATGGCCGACGCCAACAAGGCGTTTGCCCACTTCGCCTGGTGATTCGCACGCTCCTCGTCGGGTGAAGGTCATTGCCTTCCCCCGCACTGGACCGACAGATCCCAGCCGCTTCAAACTCACCGGGCCCGGCGATCGACAGGTCGCCGGGTCCGTTCGTTTTTCAGCCTGGTTTTCTTCCACAGCCCCCGATCCTTCCCGATCCTTCCCGATCCTTGCGGAGCTTGCCGGTGATCGACCATGACACCTCCCTTCTCCTCGGAAAGCTTGTCCTCGGCCGCAGTGTCGCCTCGCTGGCGACGCTCCATGAAGGCAGGCCGTTCGCGTCGATGATCCCCTACGCGGTCCTCGTCACCGGGAGGGATCCACACGCCGACGACGCCGCTGCCGGGGATGCCGGCAGCCTCGTTCTCGTCAGTCATGTCAGCCGGCTCTCGCCCCACACGCGCGATATGCTCGCCACCCCCGAGGTCTGCCTCCTCGTCACGGCCCCGGAACCGACCGACCCCTCCGGGCCTCCGCCCCAGTCCCTGCCGCGGGTGTCGCTCCCCGCCACGGCCACGTTCGTCGATCCGGCGCACCCAGCGCACGAGGCCCTCAAGCGGGCATACCTGGGGCGTTTTCCCCAGGCCGCCGATTGGTTCCAACTGGGGGATTTCTCGATCGTGGTCTTCGAGCCGACCTCGGCCCGGTTCATTGCCGGTTTTGCCCGGGCCATGACCCTCTCCCCGCGACAGCTCCACACCGCGGTCGCCGCCGCTGCCGCCGGGAGCTGATGGGGGGCGGGGAAGGCCCCCACTGCTGATCCCCACGCCATCGATCCACGGCGATGCCCGGCACGACCGGATAGGCACTGCCGCCGGCGCCCGCAGCGCCGGGTCGGTCTGGCGCCCTCTTGGCAACAAAAATGAACGACCGTATAGTAGGATACCGATGTTTATGTCTGCCCCCTGACCGTTCCTTCTCCTCTCTTCGTTGAGGTCCCCGTGACGCTCCGCAGGAAACCCTCCCCGCAAGCCCCGTCCGCGGCCACCAAGCCCGCTCCCGCGGGCAAGCCGACCGCTGGAGCGAGCGCCAGTTCGAGCCGCAAACCGGTCGAGGGACGGCGCCCCACTCCCAAGCCGTCGAAGGTCGGAGGGGAGGCTGCGCTCGGATCCCTGGCCACCTCCCCCCCCCTCTCGCATGGGGCTTCCATCATCGGTGCGGGGAGGCATATGGTCGCCGATCATGGCGCCGACACGCCGACCGAAAGGCAACTCGAGATCTATGCCTTCATCCGCGACAAGATCCAAAACCGCGGCTACGGCCCCACGGTCCGGGAGATCGGTCAGGCGTTCGACATCCGTTCTCCCAACGGTGTCGTCTGCCATCTGAAGGCCCTCGAACGGAAGGGGCTGATCAGCCGGGGGAAGAACATGTCCCGGGCGATCGAATTGATCACCGAACCGGCCCATCTCCGCGGCCTCCCGATGGCCGGATGGGTGGCGGCGGGAACGCTGCGCACCGCTGATGAGCAGCAGGAGCGGATCGACTTCGAAGAGCTCTTCGACAAGGACGACCATTTCGTCCTCAAGGTGATGGGCGATTCGATGGTCGAGGCCCAGATCGCCGATGGTGACTGGGTGGTGATCCGTCGCCGCCACACGGCCCATGCTGGCGACATCGTCGTCGCCCAGACGGAGGATGGAGAGACGACGCTCAAGCACTGGTTCCCGGAGCGCGACCGGATCCGCCTCCAACCGGCCAACTCGTCGATGAAGCCGATCTATGTGCGCCAGGCGAAGGTGCTCGGCATTCTCGTCGGGGTTGTGCGCAAGACCGGCTGACCGGGGGCCGACAGGCTTCCTGCCCGTGGCGATCCAACGGGACCGGATCAGGCGGCGGCTTCTGCCGGCCCCTCGACCGCCGTCGACGCTTGGCCTGCGGCCTGCTGCGCGTCGGCCCGCTGGTGGAGCTTGTTGTAGAGCGTCTTCAGGCTGATCCCCAGCTCCTCGGCCGTCCGCGGCTTGTGGCCCTGATTGCGTTCGAGCGATTCGACGATCGCCGCCATCTCCAATTCACGGAGACTGACCGGCTTGGAATCTCTCGCCATCGCCGGCGGCGGGCTGGCCAGCGGCATCCCCGTGCCAGGCACGGCGGCCAGCGCCGACACGTCCGTCATGGCCGTCATGGCCGACAGCGGAGCCGAAGAGCGAGTGGACTGTGGCAGGAGGTTTGCCGGTTGCGCTAACGCCGCGTCGCTGCTGGGGGCCCCGGCCGTGACCGGCAGCGGCCGTGGCTTGGCGACGCCAAGCCGGGCCGGGAGATGCTCGATCGTGAGGGGCAATCCGTCGCACAGTACGAGGGCATGCTCGACGCAATTGGCCAGCTCGCGGACATTGCCGGGCCAGACATGGCCCTGGAGGACCGCCAGCGCCTCCGGCTCGATCACGAGGGCGCCGGGGGGAGTCTGCGGGCGCGCGTCGCGGACGAAGTGATCGACGAGCGCCGGGATGTCGTCGAGCCGATCACGCAGCGGCGGGATCGCCACCTCGAAGGTGTTGATGCGGAAGAGAAGGTCCTCGCGGAACGTGCCGGTCGCCACCATCTCCTCGAGGGACCGGTGGGTGGCACAAACCACCCGGACGTCGACGGTGATCGGGTGGTTGTCACCGACGCGACGGATCTCGCCGCTCTCCAGAGCCCGGAGAAGACGGGGCTGGAGGGCTCTGGGGAGCTCACCGATCTCGTCGAGGAACAGCGTCCCACCGTCGGCCACCTCGAACAGGCCGGCGCGGTGCTCCTCGGCACCGGTAAACGCCCCCTTCCGGTGGCCAAACAACTCGCTCTCCACCAGATGCTCGGGGAGCGCGCCGCAGTTGACGGCCACGAGGGGCCCCGTGGCCCGGGGGCTGCCGTCATGGATCGCCCGGGCGACGAGCTCCTTGCCGGTCCCCGTTTCGCCGCGCACCAGCACGCTCGAATCGCTCGCGGCCACCCGGGCAACGAGCCGGCGCACGGCGCCGAGCCCCGGCGAACCGCCGACAAGACTCGATGTTCCCTCTGCCCGTCGCACCCTCCCCTCGAGCGCCCGGAGCCGGAGCGTCAGCTCGCGTTTCTTCCTCACCCGTTCCAGCACGGCCTGGATCTCGGCAAGCTTGCACGGCTTGGTGAGGTAGTCGAACACCCCCTGACGGACGGCCGACACGGCTGACTCCAATGACGATTTCCCGGTGATGATCACCGTCTCGGTGTCTGGGGCCACTTCACGGACACGGGCGATGACCTCCATCCCTCCGACACCGGGCATGTCGAGATCAACGATCACGCAGTCATAGGCGGTGCGGTCGAGGGCCGCGATCGCCGTCCGACCATCTGGACAGACCGTCGCCTCGTGCCCCAAGCGCGGCAGTTCGATCCGCATCAATTCCTGGAGCGACATCTCGTCGTCGGCAAACAGGATCCGCATCGGCCGGGCAGGTTTGGTCATGTCACGTCTCCAGGTCTTGTGTTCACGCAGCGCGCTGGGCTGGATCCAGATCTCTCGTCGCCCCGTTCCCCGGGCGCCGCTGCCCCTCGGCACCGGCCGCGAGGGGGAGCGTGACGCGGAACGTCGCCCCCTTCCCCGGCCCATCGCTCTCCGCCTCGATCCGCCCGCCGTGGTCGACGACGATCCGGTGGACGATCGACAGCCCCAGGCCGGTCCCCTGCCCCGTCTTCCGACGCGTGAAGAAGGGTTCGAAGAGGTGCTCGAGGACCTCTTCATTCATCCCACAGCCGTCGTCGGAAAAGGTCACGACCGCCGTCTCGCCAATTCGCCGGACGGCCACGCGGACATGCCCGGTCGACTCGATGCAGTCGAGGGCGTTGACCAGGAGGTTGAGCACAACCTGCTTGATTTCCTGCGGATTGACCATCACCGCCAGATCGGGGCCGTCGTCGATCTCGATCGAGCTCCCAGCGAACCGCCCGACATGGCGCAGCATCTCGGCGACATCCTTCACCAGTGCCATGATCGCCGTCGGCTGGCGGCGGACCTCACCGAGCCGGGAGAAGTCGAGGAGCTTCTCGGTGATCCCCTTGCAGCGGAACGCCTCGGCCTGGATCAACTCGAGGTAGCGGCGCGCCACCCGGGCTTCGTCGTCGTCGGCCACGAGGCCGGCGAGCCGGCTCTCGAGCGATTCAGCGCACATCGCGATCGAGGCGAGGGGATTGTTGATCTCGTGGGCGACCCCCGCGGCGAGGAAGCCGACACTCGCCAGCTGCTCGCTGCGGATCACCTCGCGCGTCCGCAGCTGCACCTTCCGGTCGAGGTCGTCGCGGACCTCCTGGAAGCGCTGCGTCATGTCATTGAGGGCCTCAGCGAGCTCCGCCATCTCGTCGCGGCTGTCGAGGTTGAGCCGGAAGGCGAAGTCGCCGGCGGCCACGCGCCGGGAGCCGTAGCCGAGGAGGCGGAGCGGCCGGAACACCCAGCGGTAGGTGAGGACGCCGAGCGACGCCAGAAGGAGCGCCGATGCCATCGCCGCCGCCCAGGTGGTGACGATGAGGGTCCGATACCCGGTACGGACGTCGCTGGAGAGATCGTGGAGATGCTCCTGGAGATAGGTCGGGAGGGTGGCGACGAGCGCGGCGAGGCGACCGAGGTCGGGGCCGAGGCGGTGGAGTTCCCCGATCTCCACTCCCTCGCCCGCGGAAGGCCGGCCGACCACGTCGCGGATCCTCACCAGACTGGCGGCGATGCGCCGGGCCGTCACGCGCTCGCGGCTCCGATCACCGAGGGGGGCGTTGTCGATCTCCCCCTTCCCGAGCTCCTCGACGTACGACTCCAGAGCCCGTTCGGTGCGCGAGAGCACCGCCAGGAACGGAGCGCTGCAGGGGCCGAGCTCACGGGCTTCCTCCTCACCGTCATCCTCGTCCTCGCCCTTCCGAATGGGCACCGGGGGCGGAGGAACGACCGGCAGGGGTGCCGGTGCGGCGGCGAGGGCCGTCACATCGCCGGACAAGGCCCGCGCGTGGACCAGCCGCAGCGTGGCGACGCATTCGCCAAGATCACTTGCCAGCGGCAACTCGGCCGCCCGGCTGCTCAAGCCGCGCACGAGTCTGCGGTAGGAATAGGTGCCGAGGAAGCTGCTCGCCGAGAGGAGCGCCACCATGAGGAGAACGAGCCCTCCCCCCACCATGAGCTTGCGGCGGATGGGGCGTCGCTTGTGCACTCCGTACTCCAATCCCTGCACGATCGGCCCGGTCTGCTTCGTTTCATCCCCGCCGCGGGCCGCGGACTGGGCAGCCTGCGAGGGGGGGGGAGAGTAGCAGCCGCGGCCCGGCCCCGACAGGGGAAATCGGGCGGGGAATCGCTACACGAGCCCCCAGCGCTTCCGCAGGAACCACTCGGTGCAGAGGAGCCCAGCCATGAGGAGGAACATCGGCCACTTGTCCCACAGCGTGGCTGACCACTGCTCCTGGGCGTCATAGGCCGAGGGCTTCGTCCGCAGATCGTCGAGGATCTCGGAGATCTCCTCCGGCGACCGCACTCCCCCCCCATCGCTCGATTCCGCCAACTGCCTCATCAGGAGCGGGTTGGCCCGCGGACTGGCCAACTCGAGATCCTGACGGACGACGGTGAACCGTGCCGATCGCGACAAGACAGGCGAGCCCGGCTTCGTTGCCTGGACGGTCACCTTCCAATCCCCGGGCTCGTTGAAGTCGGCGAGCACGCCGGCGTACGACTCCCCCTTCCGGGCCAGCCGCAACGGCCGCGACACCCCGGCCGGGGAGGTCATCAACGCCTCGAAGGCGGCTTCGGCCACGCCGCTGCCGTCCGGTTTCGAGAGACCGGTGTCGAGGGGGATCGTGGCGCCGGGGGCGACCCGGCGCTGCGCCAGCCGGACCCACAGCGAGTCGCTTCCGGAGTCGTCCTGCTTGGCAAGCCAGAGGACCATCTGCCGCCAGAATCGGCGGTGCTGCTCCCCTCCCCCCTGCATCACCCAGCGCCACGTCGAGTCGGCGGCGAACGCGAGCACACGCCCCTCGCCGAACTCCCGGGCGACCAGCAGCGGCCGGCCGTCGGAGGTGACGGCCAGCGGCTTGGCATTGGGAACCAGTCGCCCGAGATCGTTGGCACCCTCGAGCGGGGGAAGAGCCTGCCAGGCGGCCCTGGTCTCCTGATCGGTCGGGCCGAGCCGCAGGATCGAGACGCCGCCGAACCGCTGTTCGGGAAGCATCTTCAGCGGACCGGGGAGGTGGAGCCCCGGCCGGATCGGCTGATCAAAAGCCTGGCGGGCAAGTTTGTCGGCTTCGAAGGGGAGCAGTTGGCCGATGACCGTGCTCCCCCAGCCGCCCGCCTCGAACGCGTGGAAACCGCCGAGGAAGGCGATCCCAGCGCCGGCATTGACCTTGGCCACGATCGCCCCGAGATCCTGGGGCGACAGCGCTGAGGCGTCGAGATCGCCGATCAGGAAGACGTCATATCCGGCATCGAGCTTGCGGCCGAGATTGACCGGCCAGTTGCGCCGGCCGGCGGCGTCGATCCACTCGAAGTCGACCTGCATGTCGGGGCTCGAGGCGAGGACACGGCGGAGGAATCGCTGCTCGACTCGCAGCGTCCCCTCGAGATAGAGCACCTTCAAGCCCCCGTCGACCACCTCGACGAACGTCGAGAGCTCGTTGTTGGTGAGGACGACCTCCCCCTCCTGCGGCTCGACCATCAGCGACAGCTTCCGCTCGCCGAGGGCCTTCGGCGTCCAGGCGAGTCGCACCGCCTCTTCGTTGACCTGCGGGCCGCCACGGACCACCGTCCGGGCCACCTCCTCCATCGTCCCCCCTTCGGTCTCGGCCAGAAGCTTGACGACGACGTCGCGGTCGGCCAACCCGTCGAGGCGGACCCGCCCGGCAACTTCGAGGGTGTTCTTCAAATAGACCGTCTCACCGACGGAGAGATTCGTGACCGCCGCATCGCGCCCCTGCCCCCCTCCACGCTGCTGACCGAAGGTGATGCTCCACAGGGGCACCGCAGCATCTCCGAGCTTCCGCGCGACCCCCTGCGGCGGCTGGTCCCGCGGCGGATACGCATGCTGGGCGCCGTCGGAGAGGACGATCACGCCGGCCAGCGGTCGCCCGGCCGTGGCCCGCAGCGCGTCGTCGAGGGCGGCACCGATCGCCGTCTGGTCGCTCGCCGCTCCCCGCTGCCAGGCGCCGAGTGGAAACGGGTCTTCTGCCGTCCCTGCCACGGGGCGGGCCTCCCGGTCGAAGGCCCACAGTCCGATGTCGACATTTCCCTCGGCCACGAGTTTGGCCGCGGCCGGGCGGGCGGCAGCCAGCGCCGCGGTCATCTCCTCGAAGCGCGTCCGTCCCGCGGCCCCGTCGACGACGGTCATGCTCTCGGAGGTATCGGCGATCACGAGCAACGTCCCCTGCTGGCGGGCCTTGCGCGTCGCCACGAGCGTCGGCCGTAGGAGGCAGGCGACCAGCGCCAGGAACGCACCGGTGCGGAGGAGGACGAGCGCGAGCCTCCGCCCCCGCGGAACCCGCGATCGGTCGGGCCCGACGGCGAGGAGCACCGCCACGAGGGCCAGCGTCACCCCAGCGACGAACCACCACGATACGACCGGGTCGAAGTCGAGCGAGAGCTCCTCGAGCACCAGCCCCAGCAGCGGCGTCATGCGTCGGCCCCCCGCACGGCCATCCCGGCGCCGCCCGGCAGCGGCGGCGGTGCTTTCTGGACCGTCGACGGCCCCGCGCCGAGCCCTGCAAATCCGGCATCGTCCCGTGGCGCGTAGAACCGGTTGGCGACGATCCAGTCGGCGGCCATCACCAGTGCCGCCAGGAGGATGAACCATCCCGAGAGCTCGGCGCCGACCCGCTCGAGCCTGACATCGCGGACAAGCTCGGCCTCGCTCTGCGCGAGCCGGTAGCCCGCGCCGAGCGCCGCAACGAGGCCGGCGTCGGCGAGCCGCCGGGCATCGATGCCATCGGCCCCAAGATTGGAACTGAAGCCCCGCACGATGCCGCCGACGTCACCACCAGAGCGCACCCGGTAGTTGCCCGGCACCTGGGTCGTCGTCACCGTCACGGTGCCACGGCGCTGGTCGACCGGCGCGGGAAAGTCGTCTCCTCCGGGGGTACTGACGAACGCCGTCGCCACGTCGCGGCGCTGGAGATGGAGCACGGCCGACGCGCCGGCGACGATGTTGCGATCGTCGGCGGTGTCGATGGCATGGAGGAGGGTTTCGTTGGCGAGGATCACGAATGGCCACGGCTCGAACCCGGTGGCGAGCATGTTCCAGGCATCGGGGTCGTCGGCCGACTGCGACACCGGCGTCGTCACGGTGACGACGGTCCCCTGGCCAACGCGATGCTCGAGGATCGCCGGGAGGCCGTTGCGATAGGTCACCACCGGGATCGCCGAGTCGACCGCGCCGTCCGCCGCGGCGCCAGCCCCATCGGCCGGTTCGCTCGGCTCGAATTCCCACAACCGCTCGATGGGAAAATCCTGCCAGGGAACGGCGTCGCCGACCCGGCGGAACGGGCCGAGAATCGGGTGATCGAGGTTCGCCGGGGCGAGAAAATTGTCTTCGCGGGGGTTGCGCCACACGCGGACGATCCTCCCGCCGAGGAGCTTCCGCGCCGCGTCGGAGTTGAATCGTCCGGCATCAGCGGCGCGTGGCCCGAGCCAGACGACGAGCCCACGGCCGCCGGCCACCCACTGCCAGAGGAGGTCGAGCGTGCGGGGCGCCAGCGGCGGCGGATCGGCCAGCACCATCCCCTCGTAGCCGTCCCACGGGGTGGCATCGAGCTTGCCGATGTCGATGAGGGTGGCGTCGAACCGCCCCTTGCCCGACTTCCGCAGCGCCGCCGGGGCGATCGCCTGGAGGAGGAATCTCCCGGTGTCGGCGGCCGGCTGCGGGGCGGCGACGAGGATCTTCGACGGCGTGCCGACCTCGACGGTGAAAAATCGCGTGTTGTCCGCCTCCATGTCGTCCGATCCATCGAGCACGACGCGCCCCTGCCGCACCCCCGGCTCGAGCCCGGTGACCTCGAACTCCACCTGCCCGCTCTGCCCTTCCTTCCAGGTCACCGGCTTGACCGCCCGCCGCGCGTACCGCCCGTCGGCACCGAGCATCTCCACTGCAAGGGGGCGATTCGCGTCGGGACCGCTGCGCCGCGTCTCGACGGTCAGCCCCAACGCCAGACCAGTGGTCGGCTGGTCGGTCGACAGATCGATCGCCTCGAGGGAGAAATTCTGCGCTCCCTTGGCACCGACGTCGACCCACAGAACGGCGGTGTCGGGATTGGCCGAGACGAGGTCGGCCGCGGTTCGCCCCTCCCACGCCCCCTGAGAGCAGTCGGTGAAGACGACCATCTCGTGCCGCAGATCGGGCACCGTTCCGAGGAGACGGAAGCCCTCCTGCATCGCGGCCGGCAGCGTCTGTGAGGCGGTGCCGACGGCCAGACGGTCGACGCGCGTCAGCGCCGCCGCGACGGTGGGGGAGAACGACACCGGCCCGCCGCCGGTATCGATCACCGCGACCTGGCTGGCGGCCGGGAGCTTCGCGGCCAAAGCCCGGGCGAGCGCCGCCGCTTCCTGGAGGCGGGTGCGGTTGGCCTGCCGCAGCTCCATCCGCGGGTTGGTGTCGAAGACGAGGACCGCGGCCACCGGCTTTTCGCCATCGGCGAGCCACCCGGCGCCGCGGAGCGTGGGGCGGGCCAAGCCCAGCGCCAGGCCCACCAGCGCCGCCATCCGGAGGAGGAGGAGGAGGAGATGGCTGACCCGCAGCCGCCGGCGGTTGGCAGCCGCACGCTGGCGGAGGAAGCGCATCGCCGGAAAGGCCCGCGGCACCGGCTTGCGCCGCATGATGAGGTGGAGAATCACCGGCACGGCCACGAGCGCGGCCCCGGCGAGCAGCGCGGGAGTGAGGAACGACAGTCCCATGGGCGGGGGGCGGAGTCCTAAAAACGGTTCCGGCGACTGACGAGGTACTCCATCAGGGCACGATCGAACTGCATGCTTGTGTCGAGCGGGACATAGTCGATTCCAGCGTGGAAGCAGGTGCGCCGGTAATCCTCGCGGAAGGCCTGCACCGCCGCGAGGTATTCCCGGCGGGCTCCATCGGCGTCGACGACGAGCTTCTCCTCGGTCTCCGGCTCGGTGAACTCGACCATCCCGTCGAACGGGAATGTGACCTCGGCCTCGTCGAGAATGTGGAACAGGATCACGTCGTGCCCCCGGTGCCGCAGCCGCAGCAGGGCGTCGCGGATCGGCTCCGGATCAGCCAACAGATCGCTGAACACCATCACGAGCGAGCGGTGGCGGAGCATGGCCCCGATCTGGATGAGACTCCGCGCGATGTCGGTCCGCCGCGAGGGCTTCACCTTCGAGAGGACGGAAAGCACCTGCGCGATCTGCGAACGCTTCGACCGTGCCGGGAGGCTCGAATGGAGCTTCTCGTCAAACACCATCAGGCCGCAGGGATCCTGCTGGTGGATCATGAGCCAGCAGAGCGCGGCCGCCAGCGAGATCGAGTAGTCGAGCTTCGTGAGCTCTTGGCGGTGGGTGTAGGCCATGCTGGCGCTTGCATCGATGGCGAGATACCCGGTGATGTTGGTCTCGGCCTCGAACTTCTTGACGTAGTGCTTGTCGGTCTTGGCGTAGACGAGCCAGTCGATGTCCTTGGGATCGTCACCGTGGGTGTACTTGCGGTGTTCGCTGAACTCGACCGAGAACCCCTGGTAGGGGCTGGCGTGAAGCCCCTGAAGAAAGCCCTTGACGATGAACTGCGCGCGGAGATCCAGCCGCGCGATCTGGCGCACGACCTGGGGCTTCAGGTATTCCTCAACCGCACGCACCATGGTGTCCGTCGCCAGGGAAAAGGGCGCGGCGCGAGCCGCGGGGCCCCACCGTCGTCCTGCGGGTGATCCGCAGGGATTACTTCACGAGCTTGGGAATCTCCGGCTCCGGCACCTCGCGGACGAGCCGCTCGACGATCGATTCGCTCGTCAGGCCGTCGGCCTGGGCCTGGAAATTGGTGGCGATGCGGTGCCGCAGGACCGGCACGGCGATCCGCCGGACATCGTCGATGGAGACGCTGAAGCGGCCGTCCATCGCCGCCATCGCCTTCCCTCCCTGGATGAGGAACTGGCCGGCGCGGGGCCCAGCGCCCCAGTCGACGAGATCGGCGACATAGGACGGCGCCTGGGGGTCCTTCGGCCGGGTGGAGCGGACGAGGCGGGCGACGTACTTGACGACGTACTCGCTCACCGCGACGCTCCCGACGAGCTTCTGGATATTGACGATCGCCCGCCCGGAGAGGACCTTCCGCACCTCCGGCTTTTCCGACCGGGTGGTGGCCATGAGGATCTGCTCCTCTTCGCTCGCCGATGGGTAGCCGACCTTGATGTTGAACATGAAGCGGTCGAGCTGCGCCTCTGGGAGCGGGTAGGTCCCCTCCTGCTCGATCGGGTTTTGCGTGGCGATCGTGAAGAACGGGTCGGGAAGGTGGTAGGTCTCCTGCCCCACCGACACCTCGCGCTCCTGCATCGCCTGGAGGAGCGCTGCCTGCGTCTTCGGCGGCGTGCGGTTGATCTCGTCGGCGAGGAGGATGTTGGTGAAGATCGGCCCCTCCATGAACCGGAAGCTGCGGCGCCCCGATTCGTCCTCCTCGAGGACATTCGTGCCGGTGATGTCGGAAGGCATCAGATCGGGGGTGAACTGCACCCGCTTGAAGCCGACATCGAGGATCCGGGCGAGCGTCGACACCATGAGCGTCTTGGCCAGCCCCGGCACCCCCTCGAGGAGACAGTGGCCGCGGGTGAAGATCGCGGCAAAGAGCTGCTCGATGACTTCGTTCTGCCCGACGATCACCTTCTGCAGTTCTTCCTGCATCAGTTTCCGGTGCTGGCTGAACTCGACGAGGATGTCGTCCAGGGACTTCGGGCGCGGGGTCGAGGACACAGAGCGAATCCCTCCTTGGCGGGCCCCCGTACCGGCGACTGGGACCGGGGAACTTCAAGTATCGGCCCGGGCACCGAACCCCGCAAACCGGCCGCGTGGCACAGCGGTTTCCCCATCGGCCGGTAGACTCAAGGGGACTTTCCGGAGGGGGAGGGCCATCCCCCTCTTCACTGCCCCGGGTGTCTTCATGCCTCCCCGCCGACTCCTTCTTTCCCTCCTCGTCGCCACGGCCCTCCTCGGCGGGATGCTCCTCCCGGGGGCTGTCGGTCTCGCCGCTGACCGCGAGGGGGCGAAGCTCTCCCCGGAGAAGATCCAACGATCGATCGAGAAGGCCCGCGACTGGCTTCTGCGGGAGCAGGAGCCCAACGGGTCGTGGCAGGTGGCGATGCGGGCCGACGATACGCGTGTCGGCGCCAGCGCCTTGGTGATGCTGGCTCTGGCCAACGCCGGCGTCGCGCCGGATCATCCCCAGATGCAGCGCGGCATCGAGTGGATCCGTCGCCAGAAGCCGGAGGAGACCTACTCGGTGTCGCTCCAGACCATGCTCCTGGCGATGCTCTCCCCGGAGGATGACCGGGCGATCCTCCAACGCAATGTCGAGTGGCTCGAGGGGACGCAGGTCTCGCAGGGGCAGGCCGCCGGCTCGTGGTCGTACGGCAGGGCGAAGGGGACCGGCGACAATTCCAATTCGCAGTTCGCGCTCCTCGCCCTCCACGAAGCCGATCGCGTCGGGGTGCGCGTCAAGCAGGAGGTGTGGGTTCGGGCGCAGCAGTACTGGGTGTCGTGCGCCAACGCCGACGGCTCGTGGGGCTACACGATCGGCAATGCCGGTGGTTCAGGAAGCATGACGTGCGCCGGCATCGCCAGCGTCTGGATCACTTCCCAGCACGTTGGCGCACCGGCCGCCCGCGCGACGCGCGACTCCGTTGCCTGCTGCGGCGGTGGGGCATCCCCGAAGCTCGTCGAGCGGGGGCTGGAATGGCTCGGGAAGCGGTTCTCGGTGGTGGAGAATCCGATGGCCGGCCAGACCTGGCACCACTACTACCTCTACGGCCTCGAGCGCGTTGGGCGGTTCACCGCCCGGCGGTTCATCGGCGACGCCGACTGGTATCTCGAGGGGGCGAAGATGTTCGTCAGCACCCAGGACAACCTCTCTGGGGCGTTTCGGGGGGGGCGGATCGAGGACCCGGTCGTCGCCACGAGCTTCGCGCTGTTGTTCCTCGCCAAGGGGCGCCGACCGGTGATCGTCGCCAAGAGCCGGCACGCCCCGGAATCCGACTGGAACCGGCACGGCCACGACATCGCCCATCTCGTCGAGCATGTCGAGTCACGCTGGAAGAAGGATTACCCCGCCGGGCTCTCCTGGCATGTCGTCGAGACGCGAACGGCGACGCTCGAGGACCTCCTCCAGGCACCGGTGCTGTGGATCTCCGGGAAGTCGGCCTTCGATCTCGGCCCCGACGCCGGGCCGCGTCTGCGACGCTACATCGACGAGGGGGGATTTGTGTTCGCCGAGGGCTGCTGCCCCTCGAGTGGCGATTTCGACGCCCGCCTGCGTCAGCTCGTCGGCGAGATCTTCCCCGAGCCCGAATACCAGCTCCATCTCCTCCCCCCGGAGCATCCCGCCTGGCATGCCGAGGAGATCGTCCCCCCGGAGCTCCACCGGCCGCTCCTCGGGGTCGACTACGGCTGCCGCACCTGCCTGATCTATGCCCCGCCGACGGATCTCGAGAAGAATGCCGCCGCCATGCCGAGCCTCTCCTGCCTGTGGGAGGTGGGTGAGACGCAATCCCGTGCGCTCCCTGCCGCGATCCGCACCGAGGTCGAGGCCGCCCTGGCGATCGGCACGAACGTCATCGCCTACGCCACGAACCGGGAGCTGAAGCGGAAAGACGAACTGTTCGCCATCGATCTCCCCCAGGCGGCCCAGATCCGCGACCGCTTCGAGCGCGGCCAACTGACGATCGGCAAGCTGCGGCATGCGGGGATGTGCGATGCCGCCCCGGCGGCGCTGGCGAACATCCTCCGGGCGGCGGCGCGCGAGCTCGGCATCCGCGTCGACGAGCGCCCCCTCCTCGTCGACCCGGCCGAGCCCGGGCTGTTCGACTACCACCTCGTCTTCATGCACGGCAGGCAGGGATTCACCTTCGATCCCCCGCGGCGGCAGCGGCTGCGGCAGTTTCTCGAGCGGGGGGGAACGCTCCTGGCCGACAGTGTCTGTGCCTCGCCCGGATTCACGACCGCCTTCCGCGCGGAGATCGCCGCGATCCTCCCCGAGGCGAAGCTCGAGGAGATCCCCGCCGATGACCCGCTGTTCACGAAGGGGGAATACGGCGGCTACGACGTGCGCAGCGTCACGCTGCGGGAGCCGGCCGGCGGGGGGGACGGGCCGATGACCGCCCGGAAGCGGCAGGTGCCGCCGAAGCTCGAGGGGGTGCGGATGGGGGACCGCTGGGTCGTGATCTTCTCCCCCTACGATCTCTCCTGCGCGCTCGAGAAGCAGAACTCGATGGAGTGCACCGGCTACGGCCGCGACGACGCCGAGAAGATCGCCCTCAACATCCTCCTCTATTCCCTCAACCACTAGCCGTGGTTGAATTGGTCCCTCAACCACGAGCCGTGGTTGAATTGGTCCCTCAACCACGAGCCGTGGTTGAATTGGTCCCTCAACCACGAGCCGTGGTTGAATTGGTCCCTCAACCACGAGCCGCCGATCACCCCTCCGAATCGCGGTCACCGCCCGTCAGGTAGCTGGCGTAGTAGAGGAGCGTGAAGGCGCTTTGGAGCGTCGCCGCGACATACGTCCACGCGGCCGAATTCAAAACCTTGTTGACATGCGGCATGTCGGCTCTGGGAACGATGCCGAGCTCGACGAGCTGCCGCTTGGCCCGGTTGCTGGCGTCGATCTCCACCGGGAGGTTGACGAGTTGGAAGAAGACCGTGGCGGCGAACAGGCCGATCCCCACCCAGGCCATCGGCCGGGAGGCGAACATCAAGCCGACCATGAACACCGTCAGCCCGAAGCCGCTGCCGATGTTGGCGATGCCGACGGCGGCGTTCCGCAGCGACATGAGCGGATAGCCGGTGTGGTCCTGGAGGGCGTGGCCCGCCTCGTGGGCGGCGATTCCCACCGCGGCGAGCGACCGGCTGGAGTAGACGGCATCGGAGAGGCGCAGGACCTTCGTCCGCGGGTCGTAGTGATCGGTGAGCGTCCCCGGCACCTGCTCGACGGCCACCTCGGTGGCCCCGGCCGAATCGAGGATGTGCCGGGCGGCCGCGGCCCCCGACAGGGGCGCCGGCTCCTGCGACGCCGCCGCGAACGTGGCGTGGACCCGCCACTGGGCCCACATCGCCAGGAGCATCGCCGGGGCGATGGCGAGCATGTAGGCGGGGTCGAAGTAGAAAAAAGGCATCGGGATTCCTGATAGCAGTTGAAAGAGGAAGCGTCACGGCGGGGACGGCGCCACCGGAGCGACGAAGCTATTCTAGGGGGGGACGCAAGCCGTGAGCTATCGGCTTCTCCCGCTCTTCCCCGGCGACAAGGCCTGCTGACCGTCTCCATGACCACCTTCTACGGACCGCTCGCCGCGCCGGTTCACTCGTGTCGCCGCTGGCTGCCTGGCTGGCCGAAGCTGACGGCGCTCGTCTTGGTGGTCATCGCCATCGGGGTGGCCCCGGGATGCGCCCCCCCGGCCGAATCGGCGGTCGGCGTGGCTGCCGCGGGCGCCACCGACAAGGGCGATCTGTGTGCGCGAATCGACCGGGCCCTCGCCCACGCCCGGGACGGCCGCCTCCTCGACCAGCGGGTCAACGGCGCCTGGCAGGTGGTCCATGGGATCCTCGCCTTCGGCGACGAGCTCCCGCTGGCGACGGCCGACGGGAAGACGACGGCCCTCGCCTGGCTCCTCGACGGCGGGGCCTTGCGCGGTTGGCGGTTGCGGCCGGGGAACCAGGGAGTGGTGGCAACGATCGAGGAGGGGAGCACGACCGGCCAGGGGCATCCCGACCAGTGGATCGGCTACCTCGCCCAGTGCGGCCTCGACGGCGTCTCCATCGACACACCGATCTCGGTCAACGGCAAGCCCCACACCCTCCGCGATCTCCTCACCCAGGCCCAGGCCGACATCCGCCCGGGGGCTGAGGCGACCTGGACGCTCATGGCCCTCTCCGCCTGGCTCCCTGCGGAGAGCTCGTGGACCTCAAGCGACGGCCGGACATGGACGATCGAGGATGTCGTGGCGATGGAGGCAGCGGCCGACATCGACGGCGCCGCCTGCGGCGGATGCCATCGGCTCTACGGCCTCGTGCAGGCCCTGGCCGCTCATCAGGCCGCGGCTGCCGGCCAGGCCGGTAGCGAGCGCGGCGGCTGGGCCGACGCGGAGGCGACGATCGAGGCATGCGTTGAGATCGCCCGCCGCCATCAGCAGCCCGACGGCAGTTTCTCCGTCCACTTCTTCGAGCGCCCCGGCACGAGCGCCGACGTCTTCGCCCGTCTGGGCGCCACCGGGCACATCTTCGAGTTCCTCGTCGCGGCCCTCGACGACGAGCGCCTCGCCGAACCGTGGGTGACGCGCGCAGCCACGAGGCTCGTCACACTCCTCGAACAAACCGCCGACGTCGACGTCGAATGCGGCGCGCTCTACCACGCCGTTCACGGCCTGCGGCTCTACCGCGAGCGGGTCTGCAATCTGCCCGGCGCGCCGTGATCGGCTGACTGCCCGCCGTGCCGTGATCGGTTGACCGCCCGCCGCACCTCGGATCAGCCTCCGAGCCTGACGGCCGCGAGCTCGGCGGCAACAGCCTTGACGAGCACCGGCACGTCGCCGTGCCAGTCGATGACGGTGCTGTGCTGCGATTTCATCCGCTTGCACTGCGCCGTGCCGGCGGCGAATTCGTCGCGGCCGATGTCGAGCGCCAGCGGAAAGCCCTTCTTTGAGGCGACTTTCAGCTGCTGGCCGACCCGCTTCGGCTCGGCCGCCATCTCCACCGCCATCCCCGCTCTCCGCAGGGCGGCGGCGATCCGCAGGTAATTCCCACGGTGGGCCTCGTCGAAGTAGACGAGGAAGACGTCGGCGGCGGTCTCGCGGGTTTCCAGACGGCCCAGCTCCTCGAGCCCCGCGAGCAATCGATCGATCCCGAGCGACGCCCCGATCCCCGGGAGGTGTTGCTTCGTGTAGAGCCCGGCGAGATTGTCGTAGCGCCCCCCGGAACAGATGCTCCCCAGCGCCGGCAGCTCATCGAGGAAGCTCTCGAGCACCAGGCCGGTGTAATAGTCGAGGCCGCGGGCGATCGAGGGATCGACGACAATCCTCCCGGCCGGCACGTCCGCCTGCCCCGCGCCGTCGAGGAGCGCCCGCAGGCTGTCGATCCCGGCCCGCCCCGGGGCCGTACCGCCAGCGAGCGGCTCGAGGGCGTCGAGGACGGAGTCGGGGGACCCGGAAAGCAACGCGAGCTTCAACAGATCGGCGCTCGCCGCCGCATCGATGCCGTGTCCTGCCAGCTCCGCGGCGACCCCTTCGGGGCTCACCTTGCCGAGCTTGTCGAGCGCCCGCAGCACGACGGTGGATCGGTCGGCAAGCCCGAGGCGCTCGAGGATCCCAGACAGGACCCGGCGGTCGTTGATCCGGATCGTGAAGCTTTCCAGCCCGATCGCCGAGAGGAGATCGTGGACGACCAGCACCGTCTCCAGATCGGCAAGCGGGCTGGTCGTTCCGATCGTGTCGAAATCACATTGCATGAACTCGCGGTACCGGCCGCGCTGCGTGTTCTCGCCGCGCCACACCGTCGCCATGTGGTAGCGCTTGAAGGGGATGCCGAGCGTGCCGATGTGCTGGGCGGCGAAGCGGGCCAGCGGCACCGTGAGATCAAACCGCATCCCCACCTCACGGCCACCGTGGGTGAAGCGGTAGAGCTGCTTGTCGGTCTCGTCGCTCCCCTTGCCGGTGAGGATCTCGAGGTATTCAAGTGCTGGCGTGTCGATCGGCACGAAGCCGTAGGAGCGGTAGACGCGCCTCGCGATGTCGAGGATTCCCTCCCGGGCAAGGGCCTGGGGGGGGAGATGATCGCGGAAACCCTTGAGCGTGCGGGGCTCGATGAGCGTGCGGGGGTCGCTTGGCAGGCGCGGGTCGGTCACGGAGCAGGTCCCAGAGAGGAGCGGCGGAAGGCCCCGGTTATACCCCCGCTGAGCCACCAGCACCCACCACCCGCTCGCCGCGGCGGGCCTCGGGCCGGGCGGACGTCAGCCGGCCGGCGCCGCCATCCGCCCCGCCTTCACCACGCCCCCTTGGATGACGGCGATGAAGCGGCTGCGGTCTTGGAGGACACCGATGTTGGTCGTCGGATCGCCGTCGACGAGGAGGACATCGGCGAGCTTGCCCTTTTGAAGAGTACCGAGATCGTGGCCCCTGCCCATGATCTCAGCGCCGGTCTTCGTGGCGCACTTGAGCACCTCGAGCGCCGAGAGCCCAACGAAGTCGACGAAGAACGACAGCTCTTTGGCGTAGTCGCCGTGGGGATTCCAGGCGAAGCCGTAATCGCCCCCCATCCCCAGCCGGCCACCAGCGCGGAGAATCCGCCGGGCGCTCTCGGCCCCACCGTCGAGCGTCTCCTGATGGCCGTCGATGACCCGCTGCGAGAGACCGAACTCGGGGCCGCGCTCGACACTCACCTTCTCGAAGTACAGCGCCGGCACGCAGGGAACGTCGCGTGCCAGGAGGAGCTCGAGCCCCTCGTCGTCGATGAACGTGCCATGCTCGATGGCGTCATAGCCCGCCTTGAGGGCGTTGGTGATCCCCTCGGTGGCCCGGCAGTGGCCGGTGACCTTCAGGCCGTGGTTGTGGGCGGTGGCCACCACGGCGCGCATCTCCTCGAACGTCATGCAGAGGGTGTGGTGATCGTTGACGTCGGGGGCGGCGGCGTCGCCGGTGGGATAGGTCTTCACCCACTCGACGCCATCCTTGACGAGCTTCCGGACCGCGGCGCGGGCCTCGTCGGGGCCGTTGACGAGGAGCACGAGCCCATCCATGCCGATGCGGCGGAAGTCGGGATTCCAGTCCATCAGCCCGCCGACGCCGCAGATCTCACGGCCGCTGGCTACAAGCCGGGGGCCAGGCGTGAGGTCGTTCTCGATGGCTTTCTTGAGCCAGACATCGATATTGAACAGGCTCCCGCCACTGCGGGCCGCCGTGTAGCCGCACTGGAGTGCGAGCCGGGCGTTGGCGGCAGCGAGGAGCGTGACATATTCGACCGGATACTTGATGTCGAGATCTTCGAGGGCCGCGACGTCGAAGTAGGTGGGATGGAAGTGGGCCTCGACGAGGCCGGGCATGATCGTCCCGCCGCCGACATCGATCCGCCGTGCGCCTTGCGACTGCGCTGGCATCGCGGCCTCCGGACCGGCATAGGTCACGACGCCGTCATCGATCACCAGCGCCGCGTCGGCCACCGCTGCGGCCCCCGTGCCGTCGAACAACCGGCCACCGCGGATCACCGTCGTGCCTGTTTCCATCCGCATCGTCGTCTTCCCCAAAAGTCACCGCGCCACAGCCGGGGCCGCCAGACGCGTCGCCCCCCGCGAAGAGCCTACGACTTCCTCGCCGCATCGCCAAACGGGAGCGACTCGAGGAACGGAATCACCAACCGCGGCACGAGGTCGGGCTGTTGGCCGACGGCGTTGTGGCCGATCCCTGGAAGGTCGATCGGGGTCGGATCGGCAAGCGTCTCGGACAGCCGTCGGAAGTCGCCGTCGGGAAGCATGCCGCCGCGCGCCGGATCGGCCCGGAGCACGAGCACGGGGCAGGTCACCCGGCGCAGCGTCGCCTCCCAGTCGATCCCGTCGAGCCAGGCATTCGCCAACAGCGGGAGCATCGTCGCCGGGTCGAGGTGCTTCAGGCACGACGCCGTAAACCGGACATTCGCCAGATCGCGCGTGGCACCGAACGTCGTCGCCGGCATCCCCGGGGCGCCGGGGAGCGGGGCCGCCGCGAGCTTCCGGGCGAGCTCACCGACGGAGAGCGGGCTGCCGGCGTGCTCGCGGTAGAGCGTAAACACCGCCGCATAGGGGCCGCGATCAATCGCGGTGAGAAACGTCGGCCCCGGCGGATCTTCGAGGACGAGTCCCGCGACCGCATCGGGGGAGGCCGCGGCGACAAGCAGGGCGACGAGGGCTCCGAGGGAGTGGCCGTAGAGAACTGGCCTGTCGAGGCTCCCGACGACCCGCACGGCATCGGCCGCGTAGTCGCGGACGAAATACCCTCCGCCGCGCTCCGACTCGCCATGCCCACGCTGGTCATAGGCCTGGACGCAAAACCGGGGGAGGAGCCAGGGGAGGAGCGGGGCGAACGTCGCCCGGCGGCGCGATACGCCATGGAGGAGGAGGAGCGGCGGCTGGGCGGCATTTCCCGACGTCCATCCCGCCAGCGTGACGCCGTCGCCGTGAAACGTCGTCGACATGAGCATGGGGAACATTCCGTCGTTGCCAGACGTCATCCGAGGATCGTGAGCGGATTGGGGCGGGGCCCGCGGATCGACTTGCCGCGGTTCTTCTTCCGCCGACCCTCTCCCACCTCGAGGCCCCCCGGGCCCAACACCGCATCCATGTATTCCTCGACCTGCTCGGCAGTCTCGAAGTATTGATCGTAGACCCAGTCGTCCTCGTATTCGCAGTCCTTCGTCGTGTATTCGCGGCAGATCTGCGGGCGGGTCTCGTAGATCCCGCAGCGGTGATCGTCGCCGAGATGCTTGCAGACGGTGTGCACGCAGACATACCACTCGCCATCCTCGGTGAACACAGTGGCGTGGTCGTGGAGGAGGAACCAGCGGATGTATTCGAACTCCTCCCGCGTCGTCGGCGTGTCGAGCGGCAGCGCGAAATAGCGGCAGCACTTCGCCGTGCAGAACTGGCACAGCACCTGATCGGCAGCGACGGTGTCGCGGTGCGGCTTGGGGGCGAAGAGCGGCAGGAGAGTGTCGACGGCCGGCATGAATGGGCTCCGGGAAGGCAGGGGCGGCACCAATCTACGGCCCGGCCAGCGCTCCCACAACGGGCCGGGGGGCCGGGAGGTCGGCGGAATCGGCACGCTCGGCGTGGCGTATACTCCACGCCGCCGCCCGCCGGGTGGTGCCCCGGAAAGGAGCCGCCGACGTGCCGAAGCGCTGGAGGATGCAGCCGCAGGATGCGGCGGTGGTGGCGGGGCTCGAAAGGGCCGCCGGTGTGTCGCCGATCGTCGCCCGGCTGCTGGCAGCGCGCGGGCTCGTTGACGCCGCCGCCGCACGGACGTTCCTCGCCGGCACGCTCCAGGATCTCCGTGATCCCGAATTGCTTCCCGGCGTGCCGGCCGCCGCCGAGCGGATCCTCGCCGCCGCGCGAGACGGCACGCGGATCGTGATCTACGGCGATTACGATGCCGACGGCATGTGCGCCACGGCAATCCTTCTCGGCTGTCTCCAGGCCCTCGGGGCGACGCCAGAATGGTATGTGCCCGACCGCTTCGAGGAGGGCTACGGACTCAACGCCGAGGCGCTCCGCAGCCTGGCGGCGAAGGGGGCGAAGCTCGTGATCACCGTCGACTGCGGGATCGCAAGCGTCGCCGAGGCGGCCGTGGCCCGCGAGCTCGGGATCGATCTGATCATCACCGATCACCACGGCTTCGGGCCGGCACTCCCCGAGGCGACGGTGCTCGTTCATCCCCGGCTCCCAGGGGGCGGCTATCCCTTCGGCGATCTGTGTGGCGCGGCGGTGGCCTTCAAGCTTGCCTGGGCGATCGCCACACGGGCCAGTGGTGCCAAGCAGGTGACGCCGCGGCTGCGGGAGATGCTCCTGCGGGCCGTCGGCCTGGCGACGCTCGGCACGGTCGCCGACGTCATGCCCCTCCTCGACGAGAACCGGATCCTCGTCAAGCATGGCCTCGAGTGCCTCCGACTGCGGGGCGGCGTAGGGATCGTGCGGCTGATGGAGCTGGCCAAGCTCCAGGAGAAGTCGGCGCTTGAGAGCGAGGATGTCGCCTTCCGGCTGGCGCCGCGGCTCAATGCCGCCGGGCGGCTCGGCCAAGCCGGCCTGGCGATCGAGATGCTCACCACTGCCGACGAGGCCCGTGCCCTCCAATTGGCCGATGTGATCCATGGCTTCAACGAGCAGCGTGACACCCTCGAGCGGAGCATCCTCCTCGCCGCCACGAAGCAGGCCACTCACGACTTCGATCCGGTCGCCGCGCCGGCGCTGGTCCTCGCCGGCCGTGGCTGGCACCCCGGCGTGGTGGGGATCGTGGCCGGCCGGCTTGCCGAGCGCTACCACCGCCCGATCGTCGTCATCGCCCAGGACGAGCATCAGGGGCGGCCGGCGACGGGGAGCCTGCGGAGCGTGCCCGGCTTCGACGTCCTCGCCCCGCTCCAGGCCTGCCGCTCCCACCTCCTCACCTGCGGCGGCCATGCGGCAGCGGCGGGCCTGCGGATCGAGGATGGCGCCATCGAGGCCTTCCGGGAAGCCTTCCTCGCGGAAGTGGCGGCCAGGATGCCGGAGGAGCTGCGGCTGGCCCAGGTGGCGATCGACGGCGAAGCGACGATCGCCAGCCTGTCGCTCGACACCGTCGGCCAGATCGAGAAGCTCGCCCCGTTTGGCCAGGGGAACCGTCGTCCGATTCTCTGCGCCTCGGCCGTGCGGCTCACCGAGGCGCCGCGCGTGATCGGCGCCGGTGGCCGACATCTCGCCATGACCCTCGTCCAGCATGGCGCGAAGATCCGCGCCGTGGCCTGGGGGGCCGCCGAGTGGCTTCCCCATCTTCCCGCGCCCGGTCAGACATTCCATGTCGCCTTCCGACCGAAGATCAACGAGTTTCGTGGCCGTCGGACGGCGGAGATGGAAGTCGTTGACTGGCGGCCCGACGGCCCCGACATCACCAAAGAGCTTCCGCCGCTGATCGCCTCTGTCACTGCCCCCAGCTCGACCGACGGCTGACGGCCGCCCCCCTTGTCACGGTTCACGGTTCACGGTTCACCCCCTCCCTGTTCTGTGCCTCAGAGGATCCCTCCATGTTCGTCGAATCAGGGTTCATCGCCTCGCGCCGTCGTCTTCTCCGTGCCATCGGGCGTTGCCTCACCGCGGCGGTGGCATGCCTGGCGGTGACGATCGCCCCAGCCCGGGCCGACGACTGGCCGCAGTGGCGTGGCCCGGAGCGAGACGGCCAGTGGCGCGAGACCGGCATCCGCGCCGCGCTCCCCGCCGACGGGCTCCCGGCCCGCTGGCGGGCCGAGGTCGGTGGCGGCTATTCCGGCCCGGCGGTGGCCGATGGCCGCGTCTATCTGATCGATTACCTCCTCGGCGACGGGGGGACGGTCGCCAACAATCCTTCGCAGCGCACGGAGCTTGCCGGTCGGGAGCGGGTGCTCTGTTTTGATGCCGCCGATGGCCGGCTCCTCTGGAAGCACGAATACGACTGCCCCTATGCGGTCTCGTATGCCTGTGGACCGCGCTGCACGCCGACGGTCGTCAATGGCGTTGTTTACACCCTTGGCGCCGAGGGGAATCTCCATGCCCTCGATGCCCTTACCGGCAAGGTGGTGTGGGCGAAGAACTTCAAGACCGACTACGGCGCCCCGACGCCGATCTGGGGCGTCTCGGGCCATCCGCTCGTCGAAGGAGACGTCGTGATCTGCATGGTGGGGGGGGAAGGGAGCGTTGTGGTGGCGTTTGACCGGCGCACCGGCAAGGAGGTGTGGCGGGCTCTGTCGGCCAGCGAGCCGGGCTACGCTCCCCCTTCGATCCTCGAGACGGCCGGCGTGCGCCAGGTGCTCGTCTGGGATGCCGACACGATCACGGTCCTCGATCCCGCCACCGGCAAGACGATCTGGAGCGTGCCACTGAAGCCCGGCTTCGGGATGTCGATCATGGCGCCGCAGGTGGCCGACACGTCGGCCGGCCGCGTCCTCTTTGCCAGTGGGATCGGCAACATCGGCGCCCTCTTTCGGCTCGACGACAAGCTCCCCGGCGCGAAGGTCGTGTGGCGCAATCGGGCCAAGGCCTCGATTGCGAGTGCCAACAGCACGCCGATGATCGTCGGCGACACCCTCTACGGCTGCGACTGCGAAACCGGCTTCCTGACGGCCGTCGAACTGGCCACCGGTGATCGGCTCTGGGAGACCGGCGTGCCGACGCTGGGGAGCCGGCGCGGCCGCCACGGCACGGCCTTCATCGTCCGCCAGGGGGAGCGTCATTGGCTGTTCAGCGAGACCGGCGACCTGATCCTCGCCCGGCTTTCCCCCACCGGCTACGAGGAGCTCGGTCGCACCCATCTCCTCGACCCGACCGGCGAGTGTTTTGGCCGCGAGGTGGTCTGGAGCCATCCGTCCTTCGCGGGGAAGTGTGTCTTCGCCCGCAACGACCGGGAGCTGGTCTGCGTGTCGCTGGCGGAGCCCAAGTGAGCCGGGTCTAGGCCGCAAAAAGGAGCCGCGGGAGCCGCGGTAAGAATTGCCGGCGGAGCCCGAGAGAGCCCTCGACCGCGATCGGGGGGCGAGCCGGCTGGGGGAAAAGGGTCAATTCGCCGGGAAACAGGCCCTTCGGAGCATCGCCGTTGCCGGCCGGGGCCGGGCAGGGTAGCCTGTGGACGCGTTGCGGAGGTCCTTGTGGCCGCCGCCAGATCGGGGCGTAGCTCAGCCTGGCTAGAGCGCTACGTTCGGGACGTAGAGGTCGCACGTTCGAATCGTGTCGCCCCGACTCTTTTGTACTTCGCACCGGAGCGGCCGCGGTAGCGGTCACTGACTCTGGTTTCCCTCCCCGTCAGCAATGCAGGACGGCGGAATCTCGTTGTTGGGACGATGAGTTTCGGGGGAATCATGTCTTTCTTCACCTTCGTCAAAGGCCGGATTCCCTATCGGTTCAAGGCTCCGTTGGGGAGGCTCCTCGCTAGCAGGAAGTCGTTGGCCGAGGACCAGAGGCTGAATCGCCGGCCCTGCAGCCTTGAGAATCGGCACGTTGAGAGATGCCGGGTGCTGCCGAACCGCTCGGCAATGCTGGAACTGCTTCCGAAGGACGGAGTCGTCGCCGAGGTGGGAGTCGCCAACGGCGATTTCTCGGCCGCCATTCTCGACCGAAATCGCCCTCGCACCCTCCACCTTATCGACCTCTGGGCATCGTCCTTTTCAGGCTCCGATGACTTGGCGTTCAAGTCCGTTTCCAAGCGTTTTGCCAAGGAATCGCAGGAAGGCCGCGTCCACTTCCACCGGGATTACTCCTGGGATGCAATCAGCAAACTCGCTCCTGCCAGCCTCGACTGGATCTACATCGATGCCGGCCACGACTACGATGATGTCGTCAAGGACCTCGAGGTCGCCCGTCATGCCGTTAAGCCGGACGGGTTCATTACCGGACACGACTACGTGAAGTGGTCGGCTCCGAACGGTCGATTCGGAGTGGTGGAGGCCGTCAACGAGTTCTGCCTCAAGCACGACTTTGAGATGCGCTACATCACGTTTGAATCGAACATGCATCATTCGTTCGCCATTCAACGAATCTCGTGATCGCTGGTGGCGTTACGCTGGCGGCCTCCTCCGGCGCAAAGCCCCATGCCATCGTCGGCCTCATCCGCGCCCCTCCACGTCGCCCTCCTTGCCGACGGTGTCTATCCCTACCGGCTCGGCGGGATCCAGCGGCACACCCGGATGCTCGCGCTTCACTTCGCGAAGGCCGGCGTGAGGGTCACCCTCCTCCACTCGGCCGACACCCCCGCACTGCGGGCCCGGGCCGAGGCCCTCGACGACTTTCCTGCCGAGGCCCGCGCGAGGATCCAAAGCCTCGTCGTCGTGCCGCCACAGGCCGGCCGCTACCCCGGCCACTATCTCCACGACTGCCGCGCCTATTCGCAGGTTCTTCTCGATCGCTACCGGAAGGAGAAGGTTGGGGCCGATTTTGTCTACGCCCAGGGGCTGACCGGGATCGCCTTCGGAGCCGCCCGGCGCCGGGGGGCGACCGATCTTCCCCCCGTCGGCGTCAACCAGCACGGCTATGAGATGTTTCAAAAGGCGGCCAATCTCCGGGCCTGGCTCGAACAATTCGTCCTCCGCGGACAGGTCGTCGCCCTCGACCACTCCGCCGATGTCGTTTTCACCTTCCCGAGAAAAATCCGCGCGATCGTCGAGCGCCGCTGCCGCGTGCCGGCCGAATGTCTCGTCGAGGTTCCCAACGCCATCGACGGCACCTGGATCGTCGCCAATCGGCCGGAGCCGACGGCGCAGCGCCGCTTCCTGTTCATCGGCCGGCACGAACGGCGCAAGGGGGTGCCGGAGCTGCTCGCAGCGATCGCCCCGCTGCGGGCCCCGGGGGTGGAGTTTCACTTTGTCGGCCCGATCCCCGAACCGCTCCGGTTGAAACGCGACGACGTCGTCTACCACGGCACCATCACCGACACCGCGACGCTCCAGGGGATCCTTGACTCAAGCGACGTTCTCCTTTGCCCGAGCTTCGCCGAAGGGATGCCGACAGTCGTTCTCGAGGCGATGGCCCGGGGCCTGGCCGTGATCGCCACCGATGTCGGCGCGACGGCGGAATGGGTCGGCGCCGACAACGGCGTTCTCCTCCCCCACCCCGATGTCGGGGCGCTACGGACCGCCATCGAGCGCTTCATCACCCTGCCCGCCGCCGAGCTCCACCAGCTGCAATCGGCCTCGATCGCCAAGGCGCAAACCTGCACCTGGGATCTGGTCACGGCGAAGACCATCGCCGCGATCCAGTCCCGCCGCGATGAGGCCTCGCCCCGATCCAGCCTGCCCCGCTCCAGCCCGACGCTCGCGGCTCTCACCCGATCCGGCGGCGGAGAATGACGAGCGGATCGGCCTCGTCGCGGGCCCACTTGGCGCTCATCGGCTTGGCGAGGACGATCCCGGCAAGGAAGCCGGCGACGTGGGCCGAATAGGCCACGCCACCGCCGCCGCCCCCGGAATCGAACAGGCCACTGACGACCTGGAAGAGGAACCAGATCCCCACGGCCATGTACCCCGGCACGTCGACCATCATCCGCAACAGGATCACGCTCACGCGCCGGTGCGGATGGAGGACGAGGTAGGCCCCGAGCACCCCCGAGATCGCCCCCGACGCCCCGAGGCAGGGGGTCAGCGCCGCCTCGCCAGTGGCGTTGGTGGCCACGAAGGCCAGCGACGCGATGATCCCGGTGGCGAGATAGAAGAGCGTGTAGCGGACATGCCCCATGCAGTCTTCGACGTTGTCGCCGAAGAGCCACAGAAACCACATGTTGCCGAGGAGGTGCATGACGCTGCCATGCATGAAGATGCCGGTCAGGAGCGTCAGCCAGACCGGGATCGGCGTCGGGCGCAGGCCCGGCACCGACACGGAGAGCTGTTGCCCCTGAACGGCGATCTCGCGGACGCTCGGCTCGGTGACGACGTCGCGGCCGGAGAGGATCTCCGCCGGCACCTGGCAGTAGGCGAGCGTGACGTCGTCGTTCTCCCCCATCCCCTGGAGCACGACGAACACAAACACGTTGAGAACGATCAGCGCGATCGTGACCAGCGGAAAGAGCGTCCGATCGGAGTTGTCGTCGGCGACGGGGAAGACCATGCATGGGCTCCGGGTACAAGCTTTCCGTGGAAAAAGTCATCCATGACCTTTTTCCACTGAACACCCAAAAAAACCAGGATTTTTGGGTGTGTCGGCCGCCGCATCCTGCGGCGGAGACTTCATCCACAGCCTGCTCGGCGAACGAGCAGCGGCGATCCCGATCCTCACTTCGTAAACCGGTGAATCATCCGGTGGCGGTAGGTCTGGCCGGGATCGAGCCTGGTGCTCGGCCAATCGGCGTGGTGGATCGAGTCAGGGTATTTCTGGGTTTCCAGACAGATGCCGCCATGCTTGCTGTAGACCGTCCCCCCCTTGCCGGTGAGCGTGCCGTCGAGGTAGTTGCCGGTGTAGACCTGGACGCCGGGCTGATCGGTGAGGATCTCCATCCGCCGGCCGCTGGCAGGGTCCTCGAGAATCGCCGCCGGCCGCAGCACCCCATCGGGCTTCCAGCCACGGAGCACGTAGTTGTGGTCGACGCCGCCGGGATTGGTGCCGTCGGCACTCGCCGGCAAGGCGTCGATCGCGGCGGCAAGCATCCCGGCCGGCTTGCGCTCGGGGCGGAAGTCGAACGGTGTTCCCTCCACCTTGGCAAGCTCGCCGGTGGGGATGCCGCCGTCGTCGACCGGAAGGTAGGTGTCGGCATTCACCGTGAGCCGCTGCGGGCCGACGTGGCCCGACGACTGCCCGGCCATGTTCCAGTAGGAATGATGGACCATGTTGACGATCGTCGCAGCATCGGTCGTGGCCGACAGGTCGACGATCAGTTCGCCGGCGGGGTTGAGCGTGTAGACGACCTTCGCCGAGAGCTTTCCCGGATAGCCCTCCTCGCCGTCGGGCGAGACGGTCGTGAGCTCGAGCGACGGGCTGTTGCCGGCGAGATGCGGGACGGCCTTCCAGAGATGCTTGTCGAAGCCCAACTGGCCGCCGTGAAGGTGGTTAGCGCCGTTGTTGGTGGCAAGCGAGTAAGCCTTGCCGTCGAGATCGAAGGCCCCCTTGGCGATCCGGTTCGAGACCCGCCCGCAGGTGGCACCGAAATACGGATGCCCCTTGGCATAGGGCTCCACCGAATCGAAGCCGAGGACAACATCGACCGGCGCTCCGCCCGCTTCCTTGGCCGGGACATGGAGCGATGTGAGGATAGCGCCATACTCACTCACCGTGGCCTTCCAGCCACCGGGCACTTCGAGCGTCCAGAGGTTGACGGTGCGGCCGTCGGGGAGGGTGCCAAACGGCTTGGCGACAGGCGCGTGCATGGTGGTCGAACTTCCCTGGGCTGGTTGCGGATCGGCGGCCCGAGCAGCTCCCCCGAGGAGCACTCCCACGATCCCGACGGCGGCAAAGACGGCGAACCTCGACATGATTGGTTTCCTCCCGACGGGCGTTGCGAGGAGACATCCAGCGCGGACGTCCCCCGAAGAAAAACATCGTACGGGATCGACGCCCGTCGTGGCAGCGGGGCGGTCGACTCACGCCTGGGGGGTCGACTTCGCGGTCACCCGCGGCTTCGGGGCGGGGGCCCCGGCCTCGACCTCGGCCTGACGGCGGCTGATCCAGCCGTCGACACTCCACGTCCCGCCGCCGAAGGCGATGAGGGAAAGGAGTCCCCCGGCGATGGCAAGATTTTTGAGGAACTGGATCGTCTGCAATTGCCGCTGGAGCGGATCGACAAACTGCCAGAAGTCGTGGAAGAAGTAGGTGGCGGCGACGAGGAACACCAGCAAGAAGAAGGCGCCGATCCGCGTCCAGGCCCCGATCACCAGCGACAGGCCGCCGAGGAGGAGAAGGCCGATGGCGCCGAAGAGGGCGAAGGTGGGGTTTGGCACCCCTTCGGTCTTCATGTATTCGGCCGTTGCCCGGAACTGCGGGATCTTATTCCCCACGGCACTGGCGATGAAGATCGCCGCCAGGCTGATGCGCGCCAAGAGCACCAAGAATCCCTGCATCGCCGCTGCGAGTTGCTCCATACCGACACTCTCTCGCCGGGACTGCTGGCCATCCGGGGCCGCCACGGTGGCACCGGGGGCCGCCAAGCAACGATGGTGGCTGGCCGGGGCCGATGGGGCAAGAGCAGATCAGCGGCGGAAAACAGGGCAACCGGGGAAAACGGCCCCCTCCACGCCTGCGGCCGGGGCGTCCTCACGCCGGCTGGTCGCGGGTGATGCAGTGGAGCCCCCCCCGGCCCCGGACAATGATGTCGAGCGGCACCGGCTCGATGACCCGGCCGGGGAAACAGGCGGCGAGGGTATCGAGGGCCTGCCGGTCGGTCCGCTCGCGGAACACCGGCACGGCAACGAACCGATTGCCGACGTAGTAATTGAGATGGCTCGCCGGCAGCTGCACTCCGCCGTAGGAGAAGCGCGGCGGGATGTCGATCGGGATCACCTCGATTCTGTTTCCCTTCGCATCGATGAGGGTCTCGAGGAGGGCGAGATTCTCGGCGAGTGGGAGGTGATTCGGATCGCCCCGGTCGGGCTGGCGGGCGGCGACGACGACCCCCGGCCTGACGAACCGAGCGAGCTGATCGATGTGGCCGTCGGTGTCATCACCGGCCAATTCGCCCCCCGTCCACAGGACACGCTCGACGCACAGATTCCGCCGCAGGATCTCCTCGAGGCGTTCCCTCGAGACGCCGGGATTCCGCGAGTCAGTCACGACGCAGCGGGCGTTGACGAGGAGCGTCCCCGCGCCGTCGGTCTCGATCGCGCCCCCTTCGAGGACGAGCCCCGGGGCGAAGATCGTGCAGCCCTCCCGGGCGGCGATTGACCGCGCTACCCGGCCGTCGGCCTCCCACGGCGGATATTTGCCCCCCCAGGCGTTCCACTCCCAGGCGACGGCGGCCGGGGGGAGATCGGCCCCCTTGCCCGGGACGAGAAACACAGGCCCCGTGTCGCGGATCCAGGAGTCGTTGGTGGGGATGTCGACGAGGGTCACGCCGGGGGCCCCGCCAACCATGGCACTGGCCTCGTCGAGCACGCCTCCGGTGCCGATCACGCGCACCGGTTCATGGCGGGCAAGCGTCCGCACGATCCGGGCGTAGGCGCGGGGGATCTCGCCGAAGGGGCCAAGAAAGGTGGCCCGGCGGTGGGGCCAGGCGATCCACGTCGCGGCATGCGGCTCCCACTCCGCCGGCAATCGGTAGCCGAGCGCCGCCGGATTCTTTCCATCGGCCTCGTGGCCCGGGCTGGCTGTCATGGCCTAGCGCCCCCAGCGGAGCGTCAGGTCGCCGTAGGCGTCGATCCGCCGGTCTCGGAAGAACGGCCAGCGCGTCCGCGACCACTCGATCCGCGCCAGGTCACACTCGACGACAACCGTCGCCGGCGCGTCATGCGAGAGCTTGACGATCTGCTCGCCGCTCGGCGCGTAAACGACGCTCGCCCCCCAAAACTTGAGCGGACCTTCGTGGCCGCAGCGGTTGACGGCGACGACAAACACGCCGTTGGCAATCGCATGGCTGCGGAGCATCGTGTCCCACGACTCGTACTGGGGGACGTGGAGATCCTCCTCGCCATCGAGCCAGCCGATCGCAGTGGGATAGAAGATCGCTTGGGCGCCGGCCATCGCCGTCAGCCGGGCGGCTTCGGGATACCACTGATCCCAGCAGACGAGCGGCCCGATGGCGAGCTTCGACGTCGGCACGCTCATGAAGCCGGTGTCGCCGGGGGCGAAATAAAACTTCTCGTAGTAGTGCGGGTCATCGGGGATGTGCATCTTCCGGTAGAGCCCGGCCTGCGAGCCATCGGCATCGAAGATCACCGAGGTGTTGTGGAACAGGCCGGGCGTGCGGCGCTCGAAGACGCTCGCCACGACGACGACACCATGCGCCTTCGCGGCGGCGGCGACGCGCTCGGTGAGCGCCCCGGGCACGACCTCCGCCTCCGCGAACTTCGCATGCTCCTCCGCCTGGCAGGGATACTCCCCGGCGAACAGCTCCTGGAGGCAGACGACGTCGGCCCCGAGACTCGCCGCCTCGGCGATCCCGGCGAGGGCCTGCGAGATATTCGCCTCGCGGTCGGGGGTGCAGGCCGACTGCACTAGCCCGATTCTCACGACGCCCGAGGGCAGAGACGGGCCCGACGCGGCCGGTTGCCCGCCGCGCAGGCTCCCCCCCTGCCCCAGCGACTCCCGGCTCATCGCTCAACCGCTTCGAGCTTCGCTGCCGGCACCGGGAACTGCTCGGCCAGTTCGGCCACGTCGCGGCGCGTGGTGGCGATCACCTGCTCGCTCTCGTGATTCTTGAGCACTTTAAGGATCCACGCCGCCACCTGCTTCATCTCGTCCACACCGAGGCCACGGGTGGTGAGGGCGGGCGTGCCGAGGCGGATGCCGGAGGGATCCATCGGCTTCCGCTCATCGAAGGGGATCATGTTCTTGTTGCAGGTGATGCCGCAGCGGTCGAGGACCTGCTCGGCCGTCTTGCCGCCGATCCCGAGCGGCGTGACATCGACGAGCATGAGGTGGTTGTCGGTGCCGCCACTCACCAAGCGCACGCCGCCGGAGGCGAGGGCTTCGGCGAGGGCCTTGGCGTTTTCCACCACCTTCATCGCATACTGCCGGAACTCCGGCCGCAGGGCTTCGGCGAAGGCGACCGCCTTGCCGGCGATGACGTGCATCAGCGGCCCCCCCTGCTGCCCCGGGAAGACGGAGCGGTCGAGCATCTTGGCGTCGGCCGAGCGGCACATGGCGATGCCGCCGCGCGGGCCGCGGAGCGTCTTGTGGGTAGTGCTCGTGACGAAGTCGGCAACCGGAACGGGGTTGTCGTGGATCCCGGCGGCGACGAGCCCGGCATAGTGGGCCATGTCGACCATCAGTTTGGCGCCGACCTCCCGCGCGATCTCGGCGAAGGTGCCGTGGGGGATCTCGCGGGGATAGGCGCTGGCACCGGCGACGATGAGCTTCGGCTTGTGCTCGCGGGCGAGCCGCGCCACCTGATCGAAGTCGAGCCGCTGATCGCTCTTCCGCACGCCGTAATGGACAAACTTGTAGAGCACCCCGGAGGCATTGAGCTTCATGCCGTGCGTCAGGTGGCCGCCATGAGCGAGGTCGAAGGCGAGGACCGTGTCCCCCGGCTGGATGGCGGTCATGTAGACCGCGGCATTGGCCTGGGAGCCGGAGTGGGGCTGGACATTGACATGCTCGGCGCCGAACAGGCTCTTGAGCCGGTCGCGGGCGAGGTCCTCAACCTTGTCGACGAACTCACAGCCGCCGTAGTAGCGGTGGCCGGGATAGCCCTCGGCGTATTTGTTCGTGAGCACGCTCCCGACCGCCTGCATGACGGCGGGGCTGGTGAAGTTTTCACTGGCGATCATCTCCAGCCCCTCGTGCTGGCGCGTCTGCTCGGCCTGCATGGCGGCCCAGACGTCCGGGTCTTCCTGTTCGATGAAGTTCACGGGGGGCCTCCTTGAAAGGACACGAAGGGGGAAATGAGGGGGGAAGCGGGGGGCAGGCGAAACCGACGGATCGAGCAAAATCGTAGGCCGAAGAACGATTGTGCGGAGGGGGTGCGGGGGCGTCAACGAACCACCCTGCCACCCGCGTGAATCGGGAGCGCCGGAGGTGGCGGCCGGTCATTTTCCCGCGGCTTGGCGGTGGTCCGTGGAAACCGGGCCATGGGCGGGATGGCTGGGGGTGCGAGGTGCTCGGGCCCGCAGCGTCACGCCAACACCGCATCGCACGGCGGAGCCTCGATCTCGACCTTGGTCCGCAGCCGAACGTGGAGAGCCTCGAGCACCTTCATCGCCCGTTCGAGCGTGACGCCGAAATACTCGTTCCGCTCGTCGCGTGAGATCTGGGACTCGTGCACCCCGAGTCGTCTCGCCAATTCCCGTTGCGTCGGCCGCATGGATCGCGAGCCACTCCTCCACGATCTGCGAGAGCTCGGCGAAGACTTCCTCTTCACGCGGTCGCCATGGCAGCAGCGGCCGACCAGCGGCGGGGCGCTCCCCACGAAGCAGGCATCCTCCGGGCTCCATTCGACGATCTTCACGTACGGCCGCGCCGGGCCGGAGGAAATGGCCGAGCGGCCCGAGCGTCGCTCCGAAGGAACCGGGGGTTCAGCCCGCTCCACCGGATTTTCCTTCACGAGCTTTG
>CALQRA010000010.1 GCA_943332855.1 Candidatus Kuenenia stuttgartensis | reverse complement strand
GCGCGGCTTTCCAGCATCTCGACCCCCGCCGCCCAGCCCGAGGCGAACCGGGCGTTGTTGAATCGGGATGTCCGCCGACTCCTGCCGCCCCTCGCATAGCCGGGCTTCAGCCACAGGTCGGACAAGCTCTTCATCCACGTGGCGCGGGAAATAGACATGAGGAGTCTCACTGAAAGAGGGGGCTGCTGCAGGGCAATCAGATCTGGTGTTGCTGAAAAAGCTGGGAATAGAAATTGGCTCTGCGGGGATTTTCGTGGCACGCCGCGGCCGAGTCATGGAGAGTTGGCGGTTGGGTCGAGCCCAGCGCTGATATGCCTGGGCCGTGAGATGCAGACTGCGGCCGGTGGTCAGGGTGGCGAAGATCCTCAAGCGTCATCTGCCAAGCCTCCTGACTTCCATCCACGACCCAGTCACCAGCGCCACAACAGAAGGCTTGAACAGCGTCATCGAGGCGCTGAGGTAAGCGGCACGAGGCTCTTCTCCCTCGCCAGCTACCGGGACTCGAGTCCTGTTCTCTCGAATCCTGTTCTTGAGCGGGAAGCTCGGCCTCAGGTCGGAGCGACCTTGCCACTGAAATGCCGGCAGAATCCGGAGAGAGGCGCGTGCGGCGCAGCGCACGTGTGGTCTGTGATTGGTTCCCCACCTCAAGCTATGAAGTTCTTACGAGATGTCCAGCTTTAAATCGCAAAAGTGACGAATGGTCAAAAATAAGGACGAATGGTCAGGTTTGAAGGACGAATGGTCAGGTCTCGAGGACGAATGGTCAAAACTCGAGGACGAATGGGCAGATCTCGAGGACGAATGGTCAAAGCTCGAGGACGAATGGTCAGGGCTCGAGGACGAATGGTCAGGGCTGAAGGACGAACGGGCAGAGCCAGCTGCCGTGTGGCAAGCGATGGAGATCAGAGAGAGCAGGTCGCCGCGACAGAGTCGATTCCTACCCCGACCCCATCGCGGAGCGTTTCGGCCGCCGTATGCTGCACGTGTCGACCGGCGCTGACACGCGGCCCGTCAATCCTGCAAGCGATGAAAGGCACCCATGCGGAACACCCTGTTGGTCGTCGGCATGCTCTGCCTGTCGATGTTCGTCACCTCCGGGCTGTGGTTCACCCGGTCGCGGGGCTGGGCCGAGGGACAGACGTCGCACCTGGGACTGGTTCCGGCCGACCACCCCGTGGCGGTGGACGTCTGGGAGAGCAGAGGCTGGCTCGGGTACACCGTCTGGCAGGGAACCAGCGAGCCACCGGAACACCCAGGCTCCGAACCGACCCTGTACGCCCGGCGGATGACCGGTCGCGTGGTGGGAAGCGATGCACCGCTCTTGATCAGCTGCTGCTTGACGGCCTTGGCTTGGATCGCGTCGGGGTGGCAGCTCCGTCGCTGGATCGTCGAGACGCCCTTTGTCACCCGAGCCCTGCGGACCTGGCGAATCCGCTTGGCCCTGCTCGGCACGGCGCTGCTCCCCGGGATCGTCGGCACCCTCATGATCCTCTCGCCTCCGGGAGGCGGGCCCGGCCTCGGAGGGGCCTATGCAGCGGGGGCCGCAGGCATGGTGTTGGTGATGTCGTGTTATGCAGCGCCCGTGTTGGGAGCCCTCGGATACGTCATCGGTTGGTGGTGCGACCATCGCGCTGCGTCGATGGGGAGCCATCGAGCCACACCCTGACGGCACTGCCACGCCGAGCTTCGCGGCGACAGCCGTTGATCAGGTGCGATGGCGGAAAATAACGCCCTCTAGGCCCACGACAACGACCGGCACGAGGCGTCCGCTCCTTCGCCAGCTACCGGACTCGAATCCTGTTCCTCTGCGGGAAGCTCGGCCTCAGGCCGGAGCGACCCTGCCACGGAAATGCCGGCAGAACCTTGAATTGTCTCCGGGAAAACCCGGGGCCGATGACATCGTTGACATCATGACATCTGTCGTCTTAGGTTCTTATGCATGAGAACGACTCTCTCCCTCGACGATGACGTTGCCGCCCGCATTGAGCAGTTGCGTCGCGAGCTCAACACGCCTCTCAAAGAGCTCGTGAATGAGGCCCTGCGAAGGGGGCTCGCGGCGATGCACGAGCCGTGCGAACCTGCCGCTCCCTATCGCACGCGGCCGGTCGATATGGGCCGCTGCCGTCTCCCAAACGTCGATGACGTCGCGGCCGCGCTTGCTGCTGCGGAAGGAGAGGGACACCGATGAGGCTCGTTGATGCGAACATCCTCGTGTACGCGTTCACAACATCGTTTCCACAGCACGAACGGGCCCGGCCGATTTCCCGGGCTCAGGCTGGAGAATCCCGTCGCCTGATCGGGGACCGCTGTGGCGTGGCCCTGACTTCTTTCCGGGCGTCCGACTCGTTCGAGTGTGGACCGCATTCTCCAGTGCCGCGACCGCAGCCATGACTGTTGGCCATCCGGTTAAAGCCTCCCGTTAGGGGGCGAGGCGCTCGAGGAGCCACGCGCCGCCGGAAGAGCGGCGGAAGCAGAGCCGGTCGTGGAGCCGGCTCGGCCGCCCCTGCCAAAACTCGATTCGCTCCGGCACGAGCCGAAATCCCCCCCAGTTCGGCGGCCGCGGAATCGTCTCCGGGTTGGGGTGCTCGGCGCTAAACCGGGCGAAGAGATCTTCGAGGGCGGCTCGGTCGGCGATCACCTCGCTTTGCGGTGAGCTCCAGGCCCCGATCCGCGACGTGGCCGGCCGGGTGCGGAAGTAGTCGTCTGACTCCGTCGCGGTCGTCCGCTCGACGCGCCCCTCGATCCTCACCTGCTGTTCGAGAACGGCCCAGTGGAAAGTCAGGGCGGCGTGGGGATTGGCCGAAAGTTCGCGCCCCTTGCGGCCGTCGTAGTTGGTGTAGAAGCAAAAGCCGGCGGCATCGAAGCCGCGCAGGAGCACAATGCGGGCCGAGGGACGGCCGTCGGGCGTGGCCGTGGCGAGCGTCATTGCTTCCGGCTCCGGCACGCCGGCAGCGACGGCGCCGTCGTACCAGACCGCGAACTGGCGGATCGGGTCGCGGGCCACGGTCGCCTCGTCGAGCGCCCCCTGCTCATACTCCTTGCGAGCGTGGGTCGATCTCGGTTCCATGCAAAAGGCTCACTGGGCCGTCGGGGATCTGGGGTGCCGTGGACGAAGGGCCCACGCAGGTGGAGGCCGCTGAATGTATCAGCCGGCCGTTAGCCCGGGTGAACCAGGGCGGTTATCCCCGGGAGGATTCGGCCATGACCGATCCGTACGCCGACATCGATCCCCCGCGTGGCCCGTGGGTGTGGCTCGCCCTCGGAATCCATCTGGTCAGCTTCTTCGTCCCCTTTGGTGCCGAGGGCGAACGAATCCTCTCCGGCTATCACGCCTTCGGGTATTCCCTGGCGATGCTCGTGTTCGGGCCGCTGTTCGGGTTCACGGGAGATCGGGTCGGGTGGTGGTTGATGATCGCGATTGCCGGTCTCCCGTGGCTTGCCAATCCCTGCTTCTGGTGGTGTCTCATCGCCTACGCCGACGACCAGCGGCGTGTGGCCGCGATCCTCGGCGGCGTATCGCTCGGATTCGGACTCCTCGGCCTGCCGTTCGGGGTTGGTGGCCTCCGGTTCCCGGCGTACTGGGTGTGGCTCTCGAGCTTCGCCGTGCCGCTGATCGGTCTGGCCCTCACGTCACCGCGGCGCGGACGGCGGTCCGGTTGATCGGTAGCACGTTGGATTCTTGCAATTCAACGCCGGGATCATCACACTTCCGATGGGGGGCAACGCCGCACACCACGGGCCTTACATCCATCAACGCCGCACGCCCGGAGGTGGCAAGCATGATCATCGTGGGAAAGTCTCTCGGATCGAGGAAGAAGTTGTTCGAGGACTGGTCGATTCCCCTCCCTCCCGAGCTTTCCGAGGCGGGGGGGGTGACGCTTCGCCGGTTGATCGATGCGATCGTCCGTGGAGAAACCGCTGCCTTCCGCCTGCGGCAGCAGGATCGCCGCTTCGTGCGTGCGCTGACGTCTCACCAAATCGCCGAAGGTGCCGAGGCGGGCAGGATCTCGATGGGCAAAAGCGACGTGCCGATCCAGGCCGTCGACGCCGACGCGGCAGTCGCCGCCGCATGGACGGCCTTCGAGGACGGCCTCTACCTCGTCTCCATCGACGGCGAGGAGCAGAAATCGCTCGATCAGCAGATCTACGTCCACGAAGACAGCCGGCTCGTGTTCATCCGCTTGACGCTGCTGTCGGGCGGCTGAGCCACCGCGGGGGGAGAGGCATGCTGAAACCCGACGTGGCGGCTGAGCGATTGGCATCGTGGCGACTCGACGACGAGCGCCAGGGGGAGCGTCTCCTCGGCGCCATGGCGACCTTGCCCAAGGGACTCCGAGTCATCGGCTACCGTCTCGTCGGCCGCGACGGGGAGGGGAAGTGTCTCAGAAACCATGAGTGGCAGGCTGCCCAGGTCGAACAGCGTAAGGTTGCGATCGACGTCGAGTCGCTGTCTGACAAAGACCGGGTCAGATTGTTCCGGGCGTTGGCGCCGGGAATCGCCGACTGGGTTGACGCGGGCTGGCAACTCCTCAAAGAAAGCCCTTATCAGGTCGGCTACGACCGCAAGGCCTTCCGCGCCCCCGAGGATCCCTTCCTGACGCTGGGTAACCGCGCCGGGTGGCTGACGCAGTTGGTGAGGCGATTGCAGGCGTTCGACGCCGACGCCATCAGCCTGAAATGGTTGGCCCAGTGGGCGCCGCACGCCCTCGCCTACGGCGAGGCATGTGTCGGGCCCGTGTTGGCGGCGGCGATCAATGCCGACGGGCCGGAGGGCCAAGAGGTCTTCGAGATCCTCCGTCAGTCTCTGACCAACGATCATGAGATCGGCCGGATGGGGCAGCACGTGATCCGGTCGCTGCTGATCGCGGAGCGCGAGGAGGGGTGGGAGCTTCTGGAGAAGGCCTTGCTCGCAGCCCAGCGGCAGGAGGGGCTGAGGCAGGCGATCCTCCAACCGGTCGACGAATCGCATCCGCAGGCCTTCCGGCGGATGCTGCAGGTCATTGAAGAGCATGACCTCGTCAGGTTCAGCGCCGTGGCCCGGTCGGTCGACGTCTGGTTCGGTCTGCTGTGGGACTCATCCGCCGTCAAGGCAATCAACGACAGCATCGTCGGTGTGCGGAGGCTTCTGGACGATCCAGAGGGCCGGCAAAAGGTCCTGGCGGGGAGCGATCCGCAGGCGATTCATCGGGCACTGTGGTGCATCGGCTTCGAGGATGCCCACGCGGCTGTCAGGGCGGCGGAGCCGCTGCTGCGACACCGATCAGACGAAGTGCGATTCGTTGCCGTGACTCTGCTCGGCCAACTCGGCATCCACGTTGCGGCCGTCACGCAGGCGCCGGCGATCGACGATGACAACATCCAGATCGCGCTGACGGCGGCGCGGGACGTGTCGCTGGTGATGATGCGAAACGATCAGAAAAAGGATGCCGCCCCCTTGGCGGGGAGAGCGACGAAGGGATCGGCTGACGGGAGTTTCGAGGCGGCCGAGCGACTCTATCGGCGCCTTCCAGGAAAACCGTTTCCGCTTCCGGCGTTGGTATGGCCGTGGACCGCGCGGCAGGCAGATCGCTCGGAGGTGTGCGCCGCGTCGCTGGGGTTGCTCGGCGATCGGCCCGTTACCCGGATGATCCCGTACCTGCAGGACTTGGAGTCTCACACACAAGCCCGTGTCGTCGGGTTGCTGGCCGGGCAAAAGAAATGGGACGCCCTCACTCGTAAGACGCTCTTTGAACTCACGGGGAACGCGTCGCCCACGGTGCGGCAGGCGGCGTTCGCCGCGGTTGGTGATCAGGAATTGAGGCAGGGTGAGCCCGAGATTCTTGAGTCGTTGATGTCACGCAAAGCGGCTGACGTGCGCCGGTCGGCACTGGCAACCTTGATGCTGCAGCCCGACGCGGCGGCGATTGCGAGTGCCGATCGCCTCACCGTGTCGAGGGATGCCTTGCAGCGATTGGCCGGCTTGGACTTGCTGCGACAGCTCGCAGACGCCAACCGCGAGCGCGCTGCGTGCCGGCAGCGTGCCGTCGCCTACGCCGAACGAGCCAAGAAAATCGGCAAGGAGGAACAGATCCAGTTGACGGCGATTGCCGATTCGGGTCGTGAAATTGTCACGCTCGACGACGCGCTGGGGCTGATGGATCCGGCACGGCGGTCGCCGGTGGTGACGCCGCGGAAACGAGCGGGCCAGTCCATGACCGCAGCGACGGCGAGGTGCCTGAAGGCGTTAGATGAACTGGTGCATGAGCATCGCGAGGCTCCGGTCAGGATTCAGACCCATTCAGGGCTCCAGGAGCGGCTGTTGGGGACGATGAACGGGTGGGAGTTCCCCGACGTGGAATGGCGGACGCCGGCTCGGGAGGTGGTCGTCGAGAAGTTGCCGTTGCGGAACGTGTGGTTGGATTGGTGGGACAGCCGAGCGAAAGCGTGCCTGGACAGCGACGGCTTCGAACTGGTTCGTGGACGGGCCGTGATGACGGTGCTCGCTGGTTGGAAGGCCGAGATGGTCCGGGACTGGTCGGGTGCCGACGCGTCAAGGGAGCGGCTCGTTCGGGAGATCATCGGCGAGCTCTCCGAAGTCAAGCTGAGGTATGCGGCGATCGTCGAGCGGGTTAGTGGAGTGGCTGACGGTGTTGCGGCCGGCACCCCGTGCCGCCGGATTCATCCTCGATCGCCGCGAGACGGCGTATGCGCTGGTCAGCGACGAAATGCTGCGAACCATGCCGCGGGCGGCGGACGCTTCCGCCGCGGTCGCCGACAGTCGCGGCGGCATCAGGATCATCGGTGGTGCCTTCCCGACAGAGGATCCCGACCACGAAGATTGGCGGGATGCCCACGTCTTCCGGCATTGGGGAGGGGCTCTGATCGATCGCGAGATCTGTGCCGATGCAGAGCACGTCCGCCGGCAGTGGGAATTGGCTCGCTGGTGGGACGAACCGACGCCCGGTGCCCAGCGTCTTCGGCCGGACATCGCGTTGACGACCGCGGCACGCAAGGCGGGATTCGCCACCGTCGACGACGTCATCGATCAACTCCTCGGACCACGCGACCGCAATCGGTACGGCACGGCTTTTGGAGAACTCGGAGCGTTGACCGCGCGGCAGCCGGACGACTCCCTGCGGGACGAGCTCCGCGACTTCGCGGAATTGGCGGGAATACTCGACCGAATCCGCGCGCGCGTGCTCGACATCGAGTTGTCACGTGGCGAGGCGCCGACTCCGGCGACGCAACCGGCGCTCGCGATCCGATCGTATTTCAGCGTTGCGACGCTGTTTCGCGTCATGGCGGCGATCAATCGGGCGAAGCTCAGGAAGGATGCCAGTTGGATCTCCGACGGCACGAGCCGTGGGGCAACCCTCACGCATCTGCTGCGGACGACCTATCCCACCGCCGCGGACACGCAGGCCGACTTCGATCGACTCGCCGACCAAGCGATGGCCGAGGGATACTGCGATGATCAGCGCCTCCTCGAGCTCGCGTTCCTCGCCCCGCAGTGGACCAAGTATGTCGAGAGCTTCCTGCAGTGGCCGGGCTTCGCAGAAGGGCTCTATTGGTTCGTCGCCCACATGGATACCGGCTGGAACTCGTCGGTGGAGCAGGCCGCGGCGGAAGCCGAGGGCATGGAGAAGCCCGCCGGCAATGGAACGGATGATGAGGAATCCGCCGAAGATGTCGAGACCGAATCTGATGGCCCCCGACCGGCGCGGCGAAAGCTCAGCGCCTGGCAGCGTCTGGTTCTCGAGAGGACGGCACTGACCGACGAAAAACGCAAGGCCGGGGCGGTGGATGTGGCGTGGTTTCATCAGGCCTGGGAGGTGCTCGGCGCCGACCGGTGGGGACGGATGGCGGAGGCGGCCCGCTACGCCTCGAACCCCGCCCAGGCGAAGAAGGCCAAGTTTCTGGCCGACGTTCTGCTCGGCATTACCCCCCGACAGGATCTGGTCGATGGCATCCGCAGGAAGCAGCGGAAAGAAGACGTCCGCCTCTTGGGGCTGCTGCCACTCGCGGCTGGCTCCAAACGCGATCGGGATCTCCTCGAGCGATACGAGGTGCTCCAGGACTATCGCCGCTACGCTCGGACGCTCTCGGGATTGACCAAGCCCGATGCGATGCGGGCGTGTGACATCGGCTTCGAGAATCTCGCCCGGTTGGCGGGGTATCGGGATCCGCTCCGTCTCGAATGGGCGATGGAGGCGCAGTCGGTTCGCGATCTGGCGAAGGGGCCGGTATCGGAAACCCGCGATGGCGTCACGGTGACCCTGGCACTGGACGGAGAAGCTAAGCCGGAATTGACCATACGCCGTGGTGACAAGGCCTTGAAATCGCTCCCGCCGGCGATCCGGAAGCAGCATGCCGCCGTGGCCGAACTGGTCGAACGGGGCACCGACCTGCGGAAGAAGGCCGGGCGGATGAAGCGATCGCTGGAATCCGCGATGTGTCGCGGCGACGTCTTCACCGGAGCCGAGGTGGAGACGCTCTGTGGGCACGCGATCCTCGCGCCATCGTTGGCTCGTCTGTCGCTCGTCGGCGAGACGAATGAAAAACTGATGGGCTATCCGGACAACAAGGGAAAGTCACTCCGGGATCACGCAGGCAGGCTGACCGCGATCAAACCGACCGACCTCCTGAGAATCGCGCATCCGGACGACTTTCTCCGCCGCAAGGATTGGGATCGCTGGCAACACGATTGTTTCTCCGCCGAGCGGGTGCAGCCGTTCAAGCAGGTCTTCCGCGAGTTGTACCCCGTCACCCAGCAGGAGCGATCCGACGGGGCCCTTTCGTATCGCTATGCCGGCCAACAGATCAACCCGACGCAAGCTTTCGCCCTCTGGAGCTCACGGGGCTGGAGCACGCAGGACGACGTCTTCAGGACTTTTCACGAGGTCGGCATCACGGCTTGCGTCGCGTTCCAGTTCAACCTCGGCACTGCCGCGGAAGTCGAGGGAATGACGTTATCGTCGATCCGGTTCCAGCTTCGCGATCAGCCCGAGCCGATGGCCTTGAAGGACGTGCCGCCGCGGATTTTCAGCGAGGTGATGCGTGATGTCGATCTGGTGGTCAGCGTTGCCCATCGCGGCGGCGTCGATCCGGAGGCAAGCGCCTCGACGATCGAGATGCGGGCCGCCTTGATGCGCGAGGCCTGTGACGTGCTGTCGCTGAAGAACGTGCGAATCAAGGTTCCGCATGTCCTGATCAACGGCACCTTGGCCGATTATTCGGTCCATCTCGGCAGTACGACGGTCCATCGGATGCCGGGGGGCGCCGTCTTTCTGATCCCCGTTCATGCGCAGCACCGCGGCCGCCTGTTCCTCCCGTTTGCGGATGACGATCCACGCACGGCGGAACTGGTCTCGAAAGTCTTGCTTCTGGCGCGTGACAGCGACATCCAGGATCCGTCGATCCTGGACCAACTCCGCTGATCGGCCGAAGCCTCGTTGCCATGGGTGTGGGCCGGCAGACGCTGGTTGCCTCCGAGGCGTTCTTCGGACTGCGGTCCTTGACGCCTGCCCGCGGATCTCCGATCCTCACGAAGGGTGTGGGTGGACGGTCTCCCCGACGAGAGGATGCCATCACGGGAATCTCAATCAAGCAGGCGAAGACCGTGCTGTGATCTTTGGTCAGCTCTTCCGGCCGTGCGAGGGGAGCGGTTCGACCGTGGTCACGTGGAGGAGCGGGCAGATCCTCGCGTCCGCCGGGACACCATCGTCGGCGAGATCGACGCCGACGAAGATGTCGTTGTGGGTGACCCACGCCATTTCGGGATGCCGAACGTCGTACGATTCTCCGCTCGACATGACCAGTCGAAACGGTCGGAAGGGGCGCTGCCGCAACAGGTCGCGGAACATGGTCGTGGTCATGGGGGGGCTTTCTCCGTGTGCCTTTTGTGATGGTATACGAAGGTACATTTGATCGCAAGCGACCTGCTTCAGCCCTTCCCCACTCGGAGGCCGTCGCTCCGCGCTCTGCCATCGTTGCTTCTGGTGGTGTCTCACCCACCCCGTTGCCCCCCCCGCTGACGGTGGGATAGGCTCTTGGCTCCGGTCGGCTGGCGCGGCCCCGCGGACTTCCGCACTCCAGAAGTGGCCCCAATGCCGTCAGACTTTTCCGCGGCCAACGTTCCATCGGTCCCCGGCCTGCCCGGGCGATCGGCGCCGCTCGACACCTCCCTCGTCTTGGTGAGCCCGGAGAACATCGCCTTCGAATACCGGCTCGCGGGGCCGGCACCGCGCGCGCTTGCCTTTCTCATCGACCTCCTCCTCCTCGGTCTGCTCGCGCTGGCGGCGGGGCTCTTCGTCGGCTTCGTCGGGCAGGGGTCGCTGGCCGGCTTCTACCTTGCGGGGTTGTTCTTTCTGTGGTGGGGAGGAAACGCCGCCGTCGAGGTGCTCGCCAACGGACAGACCCCCGGCAAGCGGGCGCTGGGGATTCGCGTCGTCTCGCACGACGGCCTGTCGATCAATGTGTCGCAGTCGATCCTCCGGAATCTCCTCCGCGCTGTCGACCTCGCTCCCCCCCTCTTTCCCGGCGTCGTGTCGATGGTTGTCACCCCGCGCCTCCAGCGCCTCGGCGACCTCGCCTCCGGCACGATCGTCGTCGTCGATCGGCGGGCGGCCGATGCGGCGCCCCCGGTCGTCGACAACGGCCCCAACTTCATTGCCGACATGGTGCCGGCCGGATTCGTTCCCCCGCTGGCGCTCGTCGAGGCCCTTGCCGATTACGTCGGCCGGCGACGCGTTCTCGGCCCGGCGCGCCGGCAGGAGGTCGCGGCGATCGCCGCCGCCCGGCTCGTGGCGGCCTGGGGAACGCCGCCGGCGCGGGATGACGACGCGCTGCTCTGTGCGGTCTACGAACGCGCTACCTCGGAGCCGGCCCGATGACCGTCGAAGAGATGGTGAAGCTCCGTCTGCCGGAGTGGCAGGCCCTCGAGGCCGACGTCGCCTGGCTGCGCCGGCCGACGTTCGATCGCCGCGATCCGCGCCGGATCCTCGATTTCTCCCGTCGCTACCGCTCCGCCTGCAGCGATCTCGCCCTCGCCACCGCGCAGCGCTATCCGGCCGAGACCACCGACTACCTCCAGCAGCTCGTCGCCGACGCCCACTCGCAGCTCTACCGCACCGAGTCGTTCAGCCTCCTCGACTGGGTCCGGTCGCTCGTTGTCGTTGTGCCCCACCGTGTCGTCACCGACCCCTGTTTCTGGATCGCGCTGGGGCTGTTCTGGTCGCTGTTTCTCGGTGCTGGCGCCGCGACCGTCCTCCGTCCTTCGTACGCCGTCGACCTCGTCGGTGCCTCGACCCTGGCGACGATGGAGGAGATGTATTCGCGACCGGTCAGCGAAAATAGCAACGACCTGCAGCGTTCGACGATGACCGGGTTCTACGTTTTCAATAACGCCGGCATCGGCCTGCGGGCCTTCGCCGGCGGGATCCTCGGCGGCGTCGGCAGCCTCGTGATCCTCGCCTTCAATGCGATCCACCTCGGAGCCGTCTTCGGCCACATGCTCACTTCCCCGCAACGAGCGAACTTCGTCGAGTTCGTCACGGCGCATGGCCCGTTCGAGCTGACCGCCGTTGTGCTCTCCGCGGCGGCCGGCCTGCGGCTCGGCTGGGCGCTCCTCGACACCCGCGGCTGGTCGCGCCTCGAATCGCTGCAGCGGACGGCCCCGGAAGCCCTCGCCACCGCCGGGCTGGCGACGGTCTTGTTCATCCTCGCCGCTTTCATCGAGGGGTTCGTCTCTCCGTCGACGCTCCCCTACGCCACGAAGGCGGGGGTGGCCGTGGCGACCGCCGCGGCGCTGGGCTTCTATTTCCTCCTGCCGCTGCTCCTGTTCGGCACGGGGAAGGGGGCGCACCGGCATGACGCCTGATGATCTGCGGATCGCCGTCCGTCAGCGCTCGATCCTCGAGTGCCTCGATCTGGCCTGCATGTTTTGTGTTCGCCGCTGCACCGGGATCGCTGTGGCGCTCCTCGTCGGCGCCCTGCCGATGGCGCTGATCAATGTCGTGCTGATCGGTCCGGATGGGGCCGATCGGATGCTCCCGAGTTGGTTTTTCTGGCTCGCCCTCGAGACGCCTTGGGCGATGGCGCCGCTGACGCTGTTCCTCGGCCTGGCGATGTTCACCGATCGTCTCGGGGGGGCCGATTGGCGCGGGATCGCTGCCGGCATGGCCGGGGCGGTGGGCCCGCTCCTGATCTACCAGACACTCCTGCGGGGGCTCGCGATCCTTTTTTTCCTTCCCTTCCCATTCTTCCTGGTTGCCTTGGCCTTCGTCGATCCGGTCATCCTCCTCGAACGGGGACCGATTCGGGGGATCTGGCGACGCAGCACCGCGATCTTCGCCCGCAGCCGGGGGCGGATCCTGGCCGCCCTCGCCCTCGAGATGGTGATCGTGCCGCTGGGATGGGTGCTGGCCGTCTTCGCCATCGATCAGTTGGCAAGCCTGTGGGCCGGCCGACCGGTGATGGCCGTTCTCGACCCCGACCGCCCCGACTGGGCCCTCGGGCGGGCGCTGTTCACCTGGCGCGGGCAGTTGGCCTGGTGGGGCGTGATGACGCTCGTCACGGTGTTTCGGTTTGTCACCTACATCGACACGCGGATCCGCGACGAGGGCTGGGACATCGAATTGAAGCTCCGCAATCCTGCCACCTACGTGGGGCTCGAGCGGTGGCGCGGCGCGGCGGCGGTGATCGTGATCGTGGCGCTGTTGATGGCGCCGGCGGCGGCGGTCGGCGCGGAAGAGGAGGGGGAAGCCACCGCGCGGGCCGCGCAGAAGGCGGTCGTGAAGCAGCGCTTCCCCTGGTACGACGCCGGGAGCGACGGCTTCCGTCCGGTCGTCGGCACGTCGATGGAAACGGGGACGCGGCGGTCGGAGTCGACCGCGCGGGAGTCGGCGTGGGATTTCTCCCTCCCCGAATTCACGGCGCTCGGAACGGTCGCGAAAGGGGGGATGATCGTCCTCCTCCTCGCGGCGGTCGCGGCGGTCGCCTGGGTCGTCCTCCGCCATGGATTCGACCCGGTGGTGAACGAGGAGATCGAAAGCCCCGCCGCGGCGGCGGTGTTCAATGATGAGCACCTCGAAACCCTGCCCGTGCAGGCCCGGGCCGATGTCGACAATCTTCTCCCTCTCATCGAAGCCCGGTTGGCGGCGGGGGATCATGCCGCGGCGGCGATCCTCTATCATGCCTGGCAACTGGTGGAGCTCCACCGCGGCGGGGTGATCGAGCTGGCGCAGGGGAAGACCAACCGCCGCTATGCCGCCGATGTGGCCGCGCGGGCCCCGCTTCTGGCCGACCTCTTCCGCCACACGGCCCGCCTCTCCGAACGGGCCCGCTTCGGCCGGCTCCCAGTCTCGGCGGAGGCCTTCGACGAGGTGTGGAGCCAGCGCCACCGGATCGACTCTGCCGCCACGGAGGCCGCCGCATGACGCCGCCCCCCTGCCAGATCGTCGCTTCCCGGGGGCACGCCCCGATCGTGTCGGCGCTCCTCGCCGCAGCCCTCCTCACGGCCGCCGGGTGCACGCGCGAGCCCCCTTCCTCCCATGGCGACATCCTCGGCGACAGCCTCAACGGTGTGTCGGCGTTCGTCGGGCTGCTCCGCGACCGGGGGCATGGGGTGAGCGCGGCTTCGAGCGTGTCGGAATCGGCCCTGGCAGAGCGCGACGCGGCGATCGTGTTCGTCGACGGCCCGGGCCCGATCGACGATGTGGCCGCGGGGCATCTCGAGAGCTTCCTCGCCCGGCCCGGTTCCCAATGGATCCTCCTCGTGGGGCGCGACGGCGATTGGGCGGTCGACTACTGGCGGTTCGTCGCCGGCCGCGAGGATCTGACCGACATCCAGCGTCAGCGCGCCGGCGACAACCTCGAGCGGGCCAAGGAATCCCTCGCGGCATGGTACCGCGATCTCCCTGCCTCGACGGTGATCGCGCGATTCTCGGCAGCCGATCTGATTGTCCGCGCGGAGGGGAGCGATGGCGGGGAGATCAACGTCACGATCCGCTCCGGCGGCGATGAAGAGGGGATCACGCTCCCCGGTCACTGGACCTGGCGCCGGGGTATCGAACCCGGCGCCGCCGATGGGGTGGAGTGGGAGGTCGATGGCGCGGCGCTCCTTGTCCGGTCGATCGACGACAGCAGTGGCGACACGATCCTCGTGCTCGGCTCCGACATGCCGCTGCTCAATGCGGGGCTGGTCGATGGCGGCAATCGACAGATCGCCGCGGCCCTCGTCGACCTGGTGCCGGTCGGGGCGGAGGTCGCCCTGTTTGGCTCGGCACAGGGGCGCGCGGGAAGCCGAGACGACGAGGAGACGGCAGCGGCGTGGCGGCTGGTCACCGTGCCGCCGCACCCCTGGATCGCGGCGCACCTTCTCCTCGGCCTCCTCCTCTTTTGCTGGTCGCGGGCGCCGATCTTCGGCCGGGCCCGCGTCCGCCCCGCCGCTGCCGTGCGCGACTTCGGCCATCATGTCGACGCGCTCGGTCGCCTCCTCGCCAAGGGGAAAGACACCGCCACGTCGGCCGCGCTGCTGGCGGAATGGGAACGGGTCGGCCGGCCGGGGCCAGGCCACGGCGGCGGGGATCGACCCGAGAAGGGGAAGCTCGACATCCAACCTGAAGCGAGGAAGCGATGACGGAAGAGTCTGCTGGTGGGGAGAACGGGATGCAGTCGGCGGCGGAGCACGGGGACGATGCCCGCTTTGCCGAGGTCAGCCAGACGATCGACAGCCTCCTCGCGGAGGCGGCGAAGCTCTATGTCGGGCAGGAGGCGCTCGTCCGCCAGGCGCTGGTGGCCCTCTTTGCCGGCGGGCATGTCCTGATCGAGAGCGTGCCCGGCCTGGGGAAGACACTCCTGGTGCGGATTCTCGGCGAGACGCTCGGCTGCTCGTTCGGCCGGATCCAGTTCACCGCTGACTTGATGCCCTCCGACATCACCGGGCAGCCGGTGTTCGACGCCCGAACACAGGATTTCCGCTTCCGCCCGGGGCCGGTGTTCACGCACATCCTCCTCGCCGACGAGATCAACCGGGCGCCGGCGAAGACCCACGCGGCGCTCCTCGAGATCATGCAGGAGGGGCGCGTCACCGTCGACGGCACGACCCACCGGATCGAGCCGCCGTTCCTCGTCCTTGCCACGCAGAACCCGATCGAGTCGGAGGGCACCTACCATCTCCCCGAAGCCCAGCTCGACCGCTTCCTCTTCAAGATCGTCGTCGACTACCCACAGGCCGCTGAGGAGGACGCGATTCTGCGTCTCCACTGCCGCCCCGATCCGCTCGAGACGCAACTGGCGACGACGATCCGGCCGCGTCTCGACCCGGCCCGGGTGATCGCGGTCCAGGATCTCTGCCGGCAGGTCCGGGTCGACGACGCCATCATCCGCTACAGCAGCGCCATCGTGCGGAAGACGCGGCAGTGGCCGGCGTTTTCCCTCGGGGCCAGCCCGCGCGCCGGGATCGCGCTGGTGACGGGGGCCCGCGTCGTGGCGGCGTTCGCGGGGCGGTCGTATGTTGTCCCCGACGACGTCACCGAACTGGTGCCGGCGGCGCTGCGGCACCGGGTGATCCTCTCCCCGGAGGCGGAGGTCGCGGGGAACTCGGTCGACGGGGCGCTCGAGGCCCTGATGCGGACGATCGAGGTGCCGCGGCTGTGATCGCCCCCACGACGAAGCTCTGCCAGCTCGCCATCCTCCCGCTCGCGGCGTCGCTGCTGCTGTTTGCGGTGCCGGAGCTGTGGCCTGTCGTGGTCGTCCTCGATCTCCTCCTCGCCGTGGTGGCGATCGGCGATGCGACGACCCTCCCGCGCCGATCCGGGTTTGAGGCGCGGAGGGAGTTTGAGCCGATCGCCACGCGCGGGGAGCGCCACCGGATCGGCCTCGTGATCGAGAACCGTTCGCGTCGCGCCCACGAGATCGACGTGCGGGACGATGTCGGCGGGGTGATCGAGTCGCTCGAGCCGCCGTCGCGCCTGCGAATGACGGGGCGCTCCCTGGGGCGCACCAGTCACGTCGTCCTCCCACACGAGCGGGGGAGCTTCTTGCTCGAGTGGATCGATCTCCGCGGGGGGAGCCGGCTCGGGCTGTGGTCGGTGACGCACCGCCTGCCGGTCGCCGATCGGATCGAGGTCTATCCGGCGCTGCGGCAGATCAGCCGCTACGCCCTCTACGCCCGCCAAAACAAGATGTCGCTCCTCGGCGTGCGCCGCACGCGGCGGGTGGGAACGGAGAATGAGTTCGAGCGGCTCCGCGACTACTCCACCGGCGACTCCTTCAAGGCGATCGACTGGCGGGCGACCTCCCGGCGGATGAAGCTCACCGTCCGCGACTTCCAGATGAACCAGAGCCAGCGGGTGGTGTTTGCCCTCGACTGTGGGCGAATGATGGTCAACCAGAACGACGGCCTGACGATGTTCGACGCGGCGCTCGATGCGGCGCTGACGCTCGCCTACGTGGCGATTGAGCACCGCGACGAGGTGGGGATCCTCTGTTTTTCCGATCGGATCCTCCGCTGGATGCCGCCGCGCGGAGGGCAGGGGCAACTGCGGCGGATGATCGCCGCCACGCACGATGTTCAGCCGGAGCTCGTCGAGAGCCGGTTCGACGAGGCGCTGATCCATCTCGGCCATCATTGCCGGAAGCGGACCCTGCTCGTCCTCCTCACGAACGTCATCGACGATCGCAATACCGAACGGATTCGTCGCCATGTCCTGCCGACGGTCGGCCGGCATCTGCCGCTGGTCGTCTGTCTCCGCGATCGGGCCCTCACCGATCGGCTTGCGGCTGGGCAAAAGGGGCCCACGGGCAAGCTCGGAGGGGAGCGTGGCACGGTCGGCTTCCATGTCGCCGCCGCCGCCGCCGACATCCTCGTCTGGCGGCAGCGCATCCTCGCCGACCTCGAGCGCGCCGGCGTGCTGACCCTCGACTGCCTCCCAGAACAGCTGACCGCGTCGCTGGTCAACGAATACCTGGCGATCAAGGCGCGCCATCGGTTGTAATCTTGCCGGGCCCGCGCCGGCACTCCTTGACAGGCTGGGCCGCTGAAGGGATTCTCCTCCTTCAGGGGGATGGGCGGTCGCGTCCCGAATCCAGGCACCAGGCTCCGGGAGGAAAACAATGGCAGCGCAGTGGCACGTGGGGCGTGGCGGGCAGACGTCGGGACCTTACTCGAGCGATCAACTCCAGGCGATGGTCGAGCGCGGCGACCTTTCCGCCGGCGACCTGGTGTGGAAGGAGGGGATGGCCGATTGGGTCGACTGCGCGACGGTCCAAGGGCTGTTGCCGGCAGCGCGGGCCTCCGCGGCCGATGGCGGGCCGCAAGCGTGGAATCCCTACCAGTCACCGACGGCCGATGGCACGGCGGCGGCCGACGGAGCGGCCCCTGACCGGCTGGTCTACGCCGATTATCTCCCCCGCGTCGGAGCTTACATCCTCGACGTGATCTTCCTCACGGTCTTTGGCTTAATCCTGGGGGTTGCACTCGGGTTCGTCCTCGTCGTGGCTCTCGGACAGGAGACCGGTACAGCCGTCGCCCAACCGGTCGGGAATCTGCTCGGGCTTCTGATCGGCGTCTGCTACTACGTCGGCCTCGAGACGTCGGAGAAGCAGGGGACCTGGGGGAAGCAGATCGTCGGCATCAAGGTCACCGACCAGAATGGTCGCCGGCTCACCGTTGGCCGGGCTTTTGGCCGGTATTTCGCCCACATCCTTACCGCCTGCAGCCTCGGCATCGGCCTCCTGATGCCGCTGTTCACGGAGAAGCGGCAAACCCTCCACGACATGATCGCCGGCTGCATCGTGGTCGATCGGTGACACGCGTGCCCGACCTCCCAGCGCCACTCCCGCCGCTTCCCTGCCACCGCTCCCCGCGCCGAGCTGCCGCGGTCGTGGCGGCGCTGGGGCTGGGCGCGTTTGTCGTGGCGGCGTGGCTTTCCCCCTACGAAGCCGACGGCCGGCCGCGGGCTGCGGGCACGCACCGGCAACTCGGGCTTCCCCCCTGCCAATTCCAGACGATGTTTCACCTTCCCTGCCCGGCCTGCGGGATGACGACGAGCCTGGCGCTGGTGATGGATGGCGATCTCCGCGCGGCCTGGCGGGTGAACTGGGCCGGGGTGATCCTCGCCGCGATGGCGGGGGTGGCGGTCGTCTGGCTGCTCGCGATCGCGCTGGCGGGAATCGATCCGGGGCGCTGGTCGGTGGAGCGGACGGTCGAATGGCTGGCGATGGGGGGTGTGTCGGTGGCCGTCATGCGCTACGTCGGCCTCGGCATCGGCTGGTTGTTCAACGGCTGATTCGGCATCGGCCCGCCGTGATGGTTCGAGAAGGTAGTTCGATGTTCGATCCCGCTTTCAAAAATGCCGGTTTCAAGAATCCCGCTTTCAAGCCAATTTTCATTCCTGGAGGCTCGTACGATGGAATCCGGATTCCCCCCACCGCTGCCACCACGGCCGACGAACGGCCGCATCGTCTCGCTCGATGATGCTCCGGCCGGCGTGGCCGCGGTCACGAAGCAGAGTCGCCTGGCACTGGCGAGCCTCGTGCTCGGCGTGCTCACCTGTCCGTTTTTCTGCCTCACCGGGATCCCAGGGCTGATCTGCGGCGTGATGGGGCTGCGCCAGATCGAAGCGAGCCAACGCCCCGGTTCGCCGGTTGTCTTCACCGGCCGGTCGCTCGCGCTCACCGGGATCATCCTCAGCGGGATGATGATGTTCGTGTCGCCGGTGCTCGTCGGCCTCCTCCTGCCGGCGGTGCAGGCGGCGCGGGAGGCCGCCCGCCGCGCCGTCTGCACCAACCATGTCAAGGAGATCGGCCTGGCGTTCCACAACGCCGCGAGCGTCACGAAGGACATGTCGATGCCGGTGGCGATCGTCGCGGCCGACGGCCGGCCGCTGTTGAGTTGGCGCGTAGCGCTGCTTCCGTACCTCGGTGAGGAGGCGCTCTACCGGGAGTTCCACCTCGACGAACCGTGGGACAGCCCACACAACCTCACCCTCCTGCCGCGGATGCCGGAGGTGTATAGCTGCCCGAGCGCCCCGACCGCCGTCGGGATGACGCCCTACGTTGCCGCCGCCGGGCCGGGAATGTTTTTCGATGCCCCTGAGCGGATTCCCGGCACGCAGACCATCGGCGTGTCGATCGGGGCGATCAGCGACGGCACGGCGAACACGATCCTTCTCCTTGATCTCGGCTGGGAAAACAGGGTGGAATGGACGCGGCCGGCGGAGTTCGATGTCGACGTTGACGAGGTGGTCGATCTCCTCACCGCGACGCCCGCGAGCCATGCCTACGTCCGGCCGATGCTGTTTGGGGATGGCTCGGTCAGGACGATCGCTCAATCGCTCGATCCGCGAACGCTCCGGGCCTTGTTCACCCGCGATGCCGGCGACGTCGTGAGGCCGTTTTGAAACGGTGTCGGCCGCATCGGTCGGCCGTGGCCCCCTCACTCCTCTTCGGTCAGCAGCCAGGTGGCAAACGACGCCAGCCAGTGCTCGCCGGCGTAGTCGCCGCTGGTGACATGCGGCAGCCCGGCCGCCGCGTGCCGCTCGGCCGCGGCGAGGAGCGCCTGCCGTGTGGCGTCTTCGGTGGGAAACATGGCGGCGATGCTCCGCAGACAGCGGGCCCGGCTGATGTTGAGCCCGTCGAGGTGGACCAGCTGCGGATCGGTCCGGTCGGTGACCGTCGCCGGCTCGAGGATGCTGCGGGGAAGGCCCGCGGCGATCTCGGGGAGGAAGCGCTCGAACCACTCGCGGAACTCTTCGGCCGGCATCACCCGGCGCATCAGATCGGCTTCCATCAGGCTCGGGGAGAAGAAGTCGGCGCCGTCTGGCTCCCAGGCCGCCGGGATCCGCTCATCGGCTCCGAAGTAGGTGCGGCTTCGCTCGATGACGAGGGCCTCGAGTGGGTCGTGTCCCACCGCACGGGCGTAGTCGAGCGCGAAGGAGAGTCCGAAAGCGGTGCTCGAATGGACGCCGCTGCGGTGGGGGTAGGTCTGCTTCGGGAAGTAGTCGAGGTATGACTTGACGATCACATCGACCAGCGGCCGGAGGTTCGCCGCCCATTCCCTCCCGTCGGGGTCGTCCCAGGCGTGGAGCTCCTCGGCCAGCTTGAGGAGCCAGGCCCAACCGTAGGGGCGCTCGAACGACCTCGCCCCGGGCCGCGCGAAGAACTCCGCCTCGACCTGCAGGTTGTGGGCCGTGAGATTCGTCCCAAGCGCCGCGCGGATCTCCCCCTCGATCGGCAGGCCGGGGAAGCGGCGGAGGATGCGGACGAGCATCCAATGGCCATGGACGGCCGAATGCCAGTCGTAGCAGCCATGGAACGCCGGATGAATCTGCCGCGGTGGCAGGACATCGGCATCGCCATTGAGGACATCGGCCGGCTTGTGGGGATATTCCCTGGCGATCCCGTCGAGCGCCAGCCGCGCAAACGCCGTCGCCTGGGCCGCGGTGAGCGGGTCGGCGGCGGCACCTTCAGGCAGCAGGAGGCCAGAGGCGAGGGCGATCGGCAGCAGAAGCCTCACGATGGCAACGTCGAGATCGATCGCCAGCAGCGTCAGGCAGCCCCGCGCCGTCTCCAGGGCTCCCAACCCCCGCTCGGTGGCGGTGCGCGCGACAGCAGCCAACGTGCCGTCGGTCATCGTCTCGATCATCGGTTGGGGCCTTTCTATGGCCGATCGTGAACCTGATTGTGACAGGAGCATTTTCCAGGGGGCAGGACCGGTCGGAAATGGCAAAAACCCCTTCATTTCCGCGCCAGTTTTCCACTGGCTCGGGAGGCCCGGGGTCGTCACAATCCCCCCCCACCTTCTGCCGCACCCCCGCCGGCACGTTTCCTGCCCCTCCCCGAGACGCGACCGACCATGGCCCCGAGCCCGACTTCCGATCTCGGCATCGCCGCGATTTCGATCGATCAGCCCTCGTGGCACCTGGAGAACGGCTGGTTTGGCGCTACGATCCCGCGGAAGTTCACGCAGCACACCGGGATCGAGGCCCGTGCCATCTCCCTCGACGACGAACTGACGATGGGGCTCCGGGCCGTCCGCCGGCTCCAGCAGGAATCGGGCTGCAACCTCGCCGACTGCCGGGGGATCGTCTTCGTCTCCCCTTCCTTCATCCCCCCGTCGGTCGCCAGGCGGCACCTCGCTCCCCACGAGGCGGCGCGGGAGCGGCCGCGGCGCGCCGCCCGGCAGTTGGCCCGTGAGCTCGGGCTGCGACGCTGCCGGACCCTCGGGTTGAATTGGTTCTGCTGCGGCTACAGCCGGGCGTTCGCGCTGATCACCCAGCGCTGGGCCCCACGGCTCGTCCTCGATCGCAACGACTTCCTCCTCGTCGTCGTCGCCACCCGCATCAGTCGGATCACCGACTACGGCTGCACGACGACCGGCGGCCTGTTCGGCGACATGGCGTCGGCGACGATCCTCGCCCCGATGGCAAGCCGGCGCTATCCGGTCCACTTCGGGATCGTTCGTGCCGACGCCGGCAAGCAGCCGGTCGATCGCCCCGCGTTCGATTTTCACCTTCGTTCGCACGTCGCCGTTCCCGCCGTCGACGGCACGCGCATGCACGACCAGACGCGGCTCGTCTTCTCGCTCGACGGAATGACGATCGCCGATCTGGCGCCTCGGGCGATGTCGGCGGCCGTCGTCGAGACGCTCGACGCGGCGGGCCTCCGCGGCACCGACGTCGATTTCGTGGTGCCCCACCAGGCCGGCGCGGGGATCGTCCGCTTTACTGGCATGAAGCTCGAGGAGGCAGGGGTCGGGGGGGAGCTGGTCAACGGCCTGACGCGCCGAACCGGGAACGTCAGCGCCTGTTCGATCCCCCACGCCCTCCGGGAATCGTGGTCGCGGCTGCGGGGGCTCGTCGCCTGCCCCACCGCGGCGGTCGGCAGCCCGGGCCGGCCGGAGGTGCTTCACGGCTGCATCCTCCTCCGCGGCACGGCCCTCCACGACGCGCAGGTCAGGGCCGCTGCCTAACGGTCCGCAATCCTGGGCTCACGTCCCCCGCCGTGCCGCCTGGGCCGCGCGGCGGCGCGATTCGAGGGCGTCGCCGATCTCCGCTGCCAAGCTTGGCGAGTGGTCGAGCAGGTCGCCGATCGCCACCGGATCGAAGACGAACACCCGCAGATCCTCCGCGGCAACGATGCGCACGTCGTCGAGCCCACCGCCGGCGGTCAATTGATCGCCGAAGCACTCTCCCGGTCCGATCGAGCCGATCGGCGTCGTCTGGCCGCGCTCGTCGCTGGTCACGAGGGACGCCCGACCGGAGAGGATGAGCGCGAAGCCGTTGAACCGGCAGCGCGGAGAGTGGATCGACTCCCCCTTGGCGTAGTCGCGCACGGCCGGCGGGCGGGCCGTGGCGTGGGTGAGCGCGGGCTGGAAACGGGCGTGGCGCTCGAGCACCTCCGTCGGGGAAGGCTCCGGCCGGCCGGGCGACTCCCCCGGGCCATACTCCATCTGGATCGGGTAGGGGATCGTCAGCCCCTCGCGCCGGGCGACATACCAGACGCGGCAGATGACCGTGTCGCGAATCGCGGCCAGATCCTCCTGCGTGGCGACGGAGAAGATCAACCGGTAGGTGAGCATGGAATCGCCATACCCCAGCGCCCGCACGATTGGGGCCGGGGTCGCCAGCACCCCGGGGATCGATTCGAGCATCGCCTGGAGAACCTCCTTGACGCGGTTCGGCGGATCGTCGTAGCCGAAGCCGATCTCGACGACCTCGGTGCGCACCAGCGTCGGGCGGGAAAGATTGCTGAACTCGCTTTTGTAAAGGGAGACGTTGGGGACGATGTGGAGCTCCCGCGTCGAGGTCTCGATGTGGACGCTCCGCCAGTTGATCTCGATGACGCGCCCCGTGACGCCCCCGGTCCTCACCCAGTCGCCGTCCTTCAGCGGCCGCTCGAAGAGGAGCATCAGCCCTGAGACGAGGTTGCCGAGCGGTTCCTGGAGCGCCAGGCCGATCACCACCGATCCCACCCCGAGGGCCGTGAGGGCGCCGCCGACCTCCTGCCCCCAGACTTTCGAGTAGATGACCACGCCGCCGAGCGCGACCAGGGCGATGCGGATCAGATCGCGGAGAAGCGTGGGAACGCGGTCCTGCCAGGAGTCGGCAGCGGCAAGCCCGAAGAAGGCATCGTTGAACGCGCCAACGACCGCGTACAGCGCCGCAATCCAGAACACCGTCTCGGCGACGCGGACGACGCCGCCTTCGGCCGGCAGACCGAGCACGAGGCTCACCAAGAGGAGCACCGCCAGGCTGGGAACAACGAGGTCGCGGAGATTGCGGAGCGTCCGCGCAAAACGGATGCCGCGCCGCTCGTACGCGGCAGTCGCCTCGGTGAGCGCCAGTTCGACCAGCGGAAAGCCGAGCGCGAGGAGGACCGCCGGCCAGAAATTTGGCACGCGGGTCGAGAGCGGATGGGTGAGGAGCCAGTCGATCATCGGCTGTCCCCTCATGCCCGCAGGGACCACGTCTCGATGGCTGGTCGGCCATCGAGGGTGGTCGTGAACGGCCCGTCGAACTCGAACAGCCCCGCGGTGCGCTCGCGCACCTGGTCGGTGACGCGGATCGCCGCGGTGCCCTGATCGGCAAGGCCCTTGGCCACGGCGACGGTTTCCCCCCACAAGTCGTAGAGGAATCGACGCCGGCCGACGACGCCCCCGACGACCGGGCCGGCGTTGATGCCGATCGAAACGCCGACGTCGAGGTGGTGGTCGCGGTTGAAGATGGCGACGATCCGCTCGATCTCTCGCGCGAAGGCGATCATCCGCCGGACATGGTCGGGACGGGTGACGGAGAGACCGCAGACGGCCAGGTAGGTGGTGCCGGTGGTCTTCACCTTCTCGATCCCTCCGGCATCGGCGGCTTCGTCGATCGCCGCCACGAGGTCGCCGAGGATGGCGAGGGCCCGGGCCTCGCCGACGGTCGTGCCGTAGCGCTCCATCCCGACGACATCCGCCACGAGCACCGACACGTCGGCAAACTCCCGGTTGGCCTGCTCGTCCCCGTCGCGCCGTGACTCGATGGCCGACGCGGGAAGGATGTTGAGGAGGAGATCCTCGTTCTCGCGCACCTGCGTCTGGAGTTGTTCGGTTTGCCTGCGGATGCTCGCCGCCATCCCGTTGAACACCCGGCCGAGTTGGCCGAATTCGTCCTCGGAAGTGATCGGGACAGTGACGTTTGTGTCGCCGGCCCCGAGCCGCTCGGCGGCGAGGGTGAGAGCCCGGAGTGGGCGGGTGAGGAGGTTGGAGAAGGCGAGCGCGAGGAGCGTCGATGCCAACGACAGGCCGCTGGCGAGCCCGAACACCGTCCGGCCGAAGCGGGCGGTCGGCTCGTAGGCCTCCGCCTCGTCGATCGAGGTCACGAGCGCCCACCGCAGCCGGTTGAGCTCCAACGGGCCGTAGGCTGCCAACACCTCCTTGCCGCGGTAGCCACGCGTTGTCATCACCCCGCTGCGGCCCCGCAGCGCCTCCTCGACGCTGGGGTTGTCGACTGGAAGAAGGCACATGGCCGTCCCCCGCGCCCGCATCCTCTCGATGGCCTCCCGCGGGACCCCCTCGGTGGCGAGGTCGGTGAGGAAGGCCTCGGCGTCCTCAACCATGAACCGAGACCGGCTGCGGAGCGTCCGATCGGGTCCGACGAGGTAGCACTCCCCGGTGCGCCCGAAGCCCTCCTCCGACCAGGCGTAGTTGGCCGACAGCACCTTGTTGAAGGTCTCGATCGGGAACTGGAGGACGAGGATCCCGAGAAGCTCCGATCCGTCGTAGATCGGGCTGGCAATGAAAGCCATCGGCTGACCGAGGCTGGGGGCAAACTTCTCGAAGTCGGAGATCTCGAAATCGTCGCGCTCCTTGTGCCCCTGGAGGCTGCGGACGAGCGTGGCCAATTGCGTGGTGGCGTAGGGACCGACCTCGAGGTTCGTGGCAAACTCGGCCGTCTTCGCGTAGCTGTAGACGATGTCGAGAGAGTCGGGGTCGACGATGAGGAGATCGGCGAAGCCGAAGATCGCGACGGTGCGGGCGAACTCCTTGTGGAACCGGGCGTGGACCTGACCGTATTCCCCGGTGTCGCCGGGAGGAGCTTCGAGAAGGTGCTTCTCACCGTAGGGGGCCGGGTTGGCGGCGAGGTAGTGGTATTGGAGGGAGCGGGCCGCCGGCGAGGCGGGGAGATACTGCTCGACAACCGGCTGACCGCCGCGCCCCTCGTTGAGCTTCGGCAGGTAGTCGGAGGCGTAGAACGCGGCCAGCGCCTCTTCCTGGGGGGGCGTGAGCCGGGCGTCGGCGAGTTTCGCGAAGGCCGCCGTGAACTCCCGCGCCGCCCCGGTCACTGTCTGGCTGTCCGACATCGCGATCACCTGATCGCGGAGGGCGTCGAGCATCATCGAGACATTGAGCGTTTTGGCCGATCGGATCGCCGTCAGCCGTTCGCGGAGCGCCGCATCGAGGGACGAACGGCCCGATTCGTAGCCGATCCAGGCGACCGTGCCGATCGACGCCAGACTCACTCCGAGGAGGAGGAGAATGACCTTCGATTGGATGCTCATTCGGCCGAGGACAGCCATGATCTTCTCGCGCAGGCGCGGGTCCGGGGCATGTGGATCCATGCAAACGTAGGCCGGCCCGTCTGCCATTCAACCGACCTTGACGGTCAGAAGAGGGAGTGAGACCGCCGCTAGACCGCACAATCGGCAGGATGGCTACCAGCGGTCCGTTTCGTCTTCTGGGCGCGGGGGGCCTCGGGGTACGATTGGCCAACTTCAAGGAGCCAGCACCATGATCACGCCTTCCAACGCCACCCGCCCGACCCCGCGCACGAGAGGTCCCGGGCCCCCCCGCCGGCAGGCAAGGAGCCTGTTCGCCTTGGCGCTGCTGGCGTTCACGCTGCCGGTCGATGCCAGCGCCCAGGGGCCACCGCCGGCCGCTCCGGCCACACCCCCGGCCCCCGGTGACGTCGACACCGAGCGGAGCCGGGTCTACATCTTCGTCGGCAAGACTGGGTTCGGCCACGATCACGCCATCGTCGGCCGCCTGGCGTCGGGGCGGGTGGTCCTCGACGCGGCCCAGAATGCGGGGCAACTCGTGTTCGACATGCCCTCCTTCCTCGCCGACACCCCCGACGCCCGCAAGGCGCTCGGCCTGTCGGGGGAGACCGATGCCTCGACCCGGAAACAGACGACCGACAACATGCTTGGCGCCGAAGTCCTCGACGTCGCCCGCCACCCCACGGCGACCTTCGACATCGAATCGGCCCTCCGGTCGCGACGACGGGTCGAGGGGGGGAAGCCGACGGTCGATCTCGTCGGCACCTTCACGCTCCATGGCGTGGCGAGGAAGGTCGTGATCCCGGTCGAGATCGAATCGGGAGGCCCGATCCTCCGGTTCCTCGGTTCCTTCCGGATCAAGCAGACCGACTTCGGCATGAAGCCCTACAAGAAGCTCGGCGGGGTCGTTGGTGTGGCCGACGAGCTGGTCATCCATGGCGACATCCGCGTCGCGGCCACCCCCGTGGCGGGGCCGGCGGCGAACCTGACGACGCCGACGGCGCTGCCGCCGGCGGGGAGTCTCCCGGCCGAACAGGCGATCCCAGCCACGATCGGCGGTCCCCGATGATTTACGCGCCCACCGGGGCGGGCGTCGTCGAAAAAGCGGCCATTCGCAGCCACTACGACCTCGCCACCCCCTTCTACCGGCTGCTGTGGGGGCCGCACATCCACCACGGGCTGTGGTCGGAGGAGGATGCTGCCAGGCCCGTCCCGCTTGTCAGCCCGCATGCGGCCCAGGAACAGCTGACCGACACGCTGGCTTCCCTCGGCGGGATCGCCGCGGGGGATCGGGTTCTCGATGTCGGCTGTGGGATGGGGGGCTCGTCGATCCGCCTCGCGCGCCGGTTCGGCTGCCGGGTCACCGGGATCACGATCAGCGGCGTGCAGCAGCGTTGGGCGACGCTTGCCGCCCGGTGGGCGGGGGTTGGCGATCGGGTCGAGATCCGTCGGGCCGATGCCGAGGCCGTCGACTTCCCCGCCGGGGGGTTCGACGTCATCTGGAGCGTCGAGTGCACGGAACATCTCTTCGACAAGGAGGCGTTCTTCCGGCGGGCTGGGGCGTGGCTCCGCCCCGGTGGACGGATGGCGATCTGCGCCTGGCTGGCCTCCGCCGACGCCGATCGCCCCGGACCGCGTGGCGAGGTCGAGGCGGTTTGCGAGGCCTTTCTCTGCCCGTCTCTCGGCACCTTCGCCGACTACCGCGGGTGGATGGAGGGGGCCGGGCTCGAGGTGGTCTGCACCGAGGATTGGACAGACCGGGTGGCACGCACCTGGGAGTTGTGCGATGCCCGCGTGAAGCGACTCGGCCTCCGGAGAGTGGCCGGATTCATCGATCGTCGTCAGGCCGACTTCCTCGGGCACTTCGGCACGCTCCTGGGGGCCTACCGTTCCGGTGCGATGGCTTACGGGGCGATCGTGGCGTGCCGGAAGTCATGAGCCGGAAGTCATGAACAGGACGAAGGCCGACCGCAGTGCTGCCCTCGTCCGGTGCGTCGGATCGGACCAGTCAAACACCAGCGGAGCGACAGCACCGATGCGACGAACAGTCGGGATCGTCATCGGCGTGGGGACGCACCTCCTGTTTGCCGTCACCGTCTGGCATCTGTTTTGGTTCTTAAAAGGGGTGCCGTTGAACGCCGCGCGGTGGAGCGGAGTTGGCACCGGATCAGCGCTCGTCATCGATGCCCTCCTCGCCACGTCGTTTGCGCTGCCCCACAGCCTCCTTCTTGTCCCCGCCGTGCGCCGCAAGATCCTCGCCGCGGGGGTGCCCGTCCCGTTTTACGGCTGCCTGTTCTGCATCGCGACCTGCGTCAGCTTGCTGGTGACGATCCTTGCCTGGCAGCCGGTCGACACGGTGGCCTGGCGCTGGCCGGCGCCGCTCGACGCGGTCGTCGCCTGGGCCTTCATCGCCTCGTGGGTCGGGCTGTTCTTCAGCCTCCACCTCACGGGCCTCGGCTGGCAGACCGGATGGACGCCGTGGTGGCACTGGTTCCGTCGTCTGCCGGTGCCGCGGCGTGCCTTCGTCGAGCGCGGGGCCTACCGCTTCCTGCGACACCCGGTCTATCTGGCATTTCTCGGGCTGGTGTGGTTCGCGCCGGTGGTGACGTTCGACCGCGTCGTGCTCATTGCCTGCTGGACGGTCTACATTTCCATCGGCAGCGTGCTCAAGGACCGCCGGCTCGCTCGCTACCTCGGCGAGGACTACCGGGCCTACCAGGCCCGTGTTCCCGGGTACCCCGGGATCCCGTTTGGTCCCCTCGCCCGCCTGCCCTGATCGACCGGCGTGCCCCTCCCTAGAGTCTCCCTGCGCTCAGCCCGCCGATCCCACGTGTCCGTGAGCCCGAACTGATGGACGACCCGGCGCTGGCCGCGTCTGACCACCTCCGGGCCCTCGTCGCCCTCGGCACGATCAACACCCTCTCCCTGACCGCCGCGCGGCTCGCCGACCGGAAGACGGTTGCGGACGTGCCATTGACCGGACTGTCCTGTGGGTTCGGATTCGAGCCGCTTTATTTGGGTCAGCGCGAGAGTCGGAAATCGTGTAAAATTGCTGCACAGCCAGCCCACACCGGTGTTCCGAATGCCGCTCCAGAACCCCCCCGACTGGTGGATGTTTGAGCTCGAACTGAGCGAGCATCTGGAAGATCGGATGGATGACCGGTTCTTCAACGAAGTCGATCTGCGCATCATGATTGACGATGCAGACGGCATCCGAGTTGGCTCGCGTATCGGACGCTGGGTCATCGAAACGACCCATAATGACGATGCATGGGAAGTGGTTGTCGAACCAGATGAACGAGATGAGGTGATCGTCGTGATCACTGCATACAAGGTGACACCATGGTGAAACGAGTATCGCTCACGGTGACCTATCGCCGCGGAAGGCCGATTGCCGCATATTTTCGACTGCCCCGGGAACGCGGGGATCGTGTGGCGACGAGCCAGCGAGTCGACGATGTACTCATCGTTGACCGCGCCGAAGATGGCAGGCCAATCGGAGTCGAAATCACCGATCCAGCGCAATTCGAGCCCGATCGTTTCTCCGAGCTTCTCCAATCGCTTGGGCAGCCCAACGTCGATCGGGAAGAACTGGGGCCTCTCGCAACTGCCTAATCGCAGCGGCCGGCGCTCGCACAGATCTGCGCCGGTGTCATGCATCAGATGTCATAGCATCATATTCATGCGCACGACCCTCAATATCGACACCCCTGTGCTGGAGGCCGTGAAAGAACTCGCCCGGCGCGAGGGACGCACCGCGGGCGACGTCGCCTCGGACCTCATCCGTCGCGCGTTGTCGCAGCCGATGACGGCACTTGGCGTCCAGGAGACCGCTGCGCGATACGGCTTCCGACCGTTCCCGGCCGCAGCCACCGACGACCGCGTCACCAATGATCAGGTCAACGGGCTGCGCGACGAACTCGGCATCTGATGCGCGCCCTCCTCGACGCCTACCTGCTCGCCCTCGCTGTACGCCGTGGCGGCGTGTTCGTGGCGCTCGACCGCGGCATCGACCTATCTTTGGTGACAGACGCAGCGCCGCGGCATCTGGTCACGCTCTGAGGCGCGACCAAACGCCGCTCGCCTCAGGGAGGTGGTGCGGGCCGGACCAATCAAAAGGCACCGACGACACGACGGGGCACTCGCCGCAAGGACGCCTACGGATCTGCGCAACGGTCGTCACTTATCCACCATCGCCATGCGAACTTCGCGTGCCGAACGGAGCGGGATCATCTGGGAAATCCGGGGCTCAGAGTCTCGCCCGATCGTCGTTCATGATCAGACCGCCGACCACATCCACGACAATTCCGCCGCCGCTGCCGATGAGATTCGAGAGCTTCACGCGGAAGCTCTCATCCTGCTCGACGACGAGATCGGCCCGTACAAGTACCGTGATTTTCTTGAGGCTCTCGCCCGGTGAGAACGTGAGAGTGCCAAAGGGGAAATTGTCGCTAATGAAATCTCCGGCGTTGGCTGAGGAGCTCCCGAGGCCCGCGACGGCCCACTTGACGGAGTGCGTTGTGTTGACCGTGCCCGTCCGAGTCACGGTGAACACAAACTGGCTGAAATTCGCGTTTCCCTCCATCAATCTGGCTGCGGTCGCGACGAGGAGGAACGCCGTCCGGTAGAGGTCGTCGTTTTGGATCGTCCCGGTCGCGGTCGCCGTGCCGATGGAGCCGAGTGTCACCTTGGTCAGCGTGACCGCGAAAAGCTCATCCAACTCCAGAACAGAGTCACCCGCGACGAAGACGTTGATCAGAGCGGTCGTCTGGCCGGGGACGAACGTCACCTTTCCGGATGGGAACACCCCCCCAGCGAAATCGGCGGCCGTCACCGTGCTGCCAGCTTTCGCCAGCGTTTTCCAGGTGGCCGTCGTCGTCCCGGTGGTGGACCCGGACCGCGTCGCCGTAAAACTAAAGGCTTTGGAGGCTGCATTTCCCTCGGCGAGCAACGCGTCGATTGCCGCGATCGATACCAACGGAGGCTGCGGATTGGTCTCCACTGAGACCGAGTAGGACCCGAGGCTACCGTAGGCGGTATAGCCGTCGTTGGCCGTTCCCTTGCCGGTGCCGCGAATGGATAGGCTGTAGAAGCCCGGCGGGAGCATCAGGTCGAACGCCGCGCTGAGCAGGTTCGACGGATTACTCGAGGCTATTTGCTTGCCGCCGGCATCCCAGATCCGCGCTACCACGTCGAGACTGGCGCCTGGAGCCTTAGGCGTTATCTCTAACTTCAGCTTGTCGTGGGTGAAAAACTGCACGACATCGACGTCGGTTTGCTTCGTGATGATCCCGTTGACCACGGCGCTTCCGCCCGGCGTTGCCACGAAGGTCGCCGTTTTCAGCGTGTTGCCGTAATCATCGGGCCGGAAGCCAAACCCGTTTTTTGACGTGATGATCGCCAGGTCGTCCTCGTGGTTGTTGGCGAAGAAATACTCCCCCTGGCTCCATTGAAGGACTTGAGCGTCGTACCCGTTCCCCATGAACGGAGCCCAACTTGTTTTGCCGGATCCGTGCCCGTTGTAATACTCAGTCGCAGTTCCAAAGATAGCGGCCTGCCCGTCGTGTTTGAGACCGAGCGTGTGTCCAATCTCATGGCTTACGGCTGTCGCCACCGCAGAGGGACTTCCTTTGCCTGTATTATCCGAGAACACGAAGGAGGGGGTGTCCTCTTTCAATTGAAAGTTGAACGAACCGCGGTACGCCACCCCGCCCGATCCTTCGCCGTACCACTGGTCGTAACTGCCTCCTATGACCACCCGCGTGCCCCAGTATAAATCGTTTGTGCCAGATTTCGTGAGCCTGTCGATCGGCGGGTCCTCCGTGGTGACGTCAATGTCGAAGGGTGCGAAATTCTCTGCCACCCGCGACCAAATGTCTTGGATGTTTGTGAGCTCGACAGCGGTAAAAGATGGGGTTGCGTCGACGCTGTAGGACGGCGAGGTGAAGGCTGCGTCGGCGTTGAAGTTTTTGTTCCACGCCGTCTTCGTCGTAGTGTGGCCATCGAAGTCGAGGTAGATCGTGTGACGGGCTGACGGCTGGCTGTGGAGGTAGAACGTTTTGAGCAGTCTTAAGTCTGACAGCGGTAGCAGTATCAAATCCGAACGATCAGTGATGCCAGTAATAGGGGACGCACAGACCTCACCGTAGTTTGAGGAGTGGCTATCCACAGCATGCTCGTGCGGAGCATGGTCATCGTGCAGATGTTCGCCGTTGGCCGACAGCATGTCGCGGCGTTCGAGCGGCTCGCACGCCAGATAAATCCGCTGCCGGCCCACGGTATGAAACCAGCGACGCCACAGGACACGGCTGTTCATCGACATGAATAGTTACCCCAAATCGATAACCAGTTCCCCATTGAATCTTAGCCAATTCAACGGCACTCCCGCAACCGTATGGCAATCGACTTTTGTTCTTTCACGAGACAAGCCCCGCTGCCACGAGACCTCGAGAATCCCCTGGGCCAAGCTCCGGGCCCGGGTAAGCATGGAGTTTCCCCTCCAGTGCCCAGGTTTTGGCGGCGACATCCGGCTGATCGCGTTCATTGCCGAGCCGGGACCGATCCGGAAGATCCTCAAGGCTCTCGGCAAACCGCTGGAGCCACCGCTCGCGCCTGCCCGTGGGCCGCCGACCGACTGGGGGCGAGCTCGTGCAGGTTCATGACGAGCGCGACGTCTTCCGGGCGTCGGAGAGCCGAGATGCCCGCGATCGACCTCCACTCGCCGTGAGGCTGTGGCGACGAGCCGGCTGATACCCGGCTGAGGGGACAGTCTGCGGCGAGGGTGAAAAGCAGACGCTTTCAAAGAAATGTCGCGGCCGGGGACTCCCAGCAAAAACCGGCTCGGCAGCCGCCAAGCGAGGCCCTCACACTCCTCACCGGCCGTCGACCGGTTGCGGGAGAACCGTTGACCGCCTTATCCTTTCGACGAGGGAGAATCAATCAGTATGAAAAACAGACTCGTCATCCTCGCACTCACCGCCATGTTCGCAGCCCACGGCTCAAGCTCTGCCGTCGGCGCGAAGCACGACTGGAATCTCGGTGCCACGGGCCTGCGGGGCTGGATGCATTGTGACAAGATGGTCACCTCGGATGCCCGCGAGATCAGGATCACGAAGGTGGAGGAGGGCTCTCCCGCTGACGGCGTGCTCGCGATTGGCGATGTGATTATCGGCGTTGGCGGCAAGCCGTTTTCCTCTGACCCGCGCACCGAAATCGGCAAGGCACTGACCCTGGCCGAATCGGAAGCCGGCCAGGGCAATCTCTACCTGACTCGGCTCCGCGCAGGCATCCCGGTGGAAGTCGTGGTGAAGCTGCCGGTGCTCGGAAGTTATAGCAATACGGCTCCTTATGATTGCCCAAAGTCCAAACTCATTCTCGAACAAGGGTGCAAGAATCTCGCCATTCGGATGGCGCAACCTTCCTCTACAAGAGAGTTGGATCCCATTCCAAGGTCTCTCAATGCACTCGCGCTGTTAGCCAGCGGCGATCCGAGCTACCTTCCGCTGATCAAGAAGGAATCCGAGTGGGCGGCGAGCTACCGCACCGAAGGAATGGCAACGTGGTACTACGGCTACGTCATGATGTTTCTGGCCGAATACAAGATCGAGACGGGCGATGATTCAGTCATGCCGGGCTTAACGCGACTCGCGCTCGAAGCCGCCCATGGTCAAAGCGCGGTCGGCTCGTGGGGCCATGCGTTCGCTCGGCCCGACGGACGACTGGGCGGCTACGGAATGATGAACTCCCCCGGTTTGCCTTTGACGATCTCGCTGGTGATGGCACGTGAGGCGGGCGTGACAGACCCGGCCTTGGATCTGGCGATCGAACGCAGTGCCAAACTGCTCCGCTTTTACATCGGCAAAGGGGCGATTCCCTACGGCGACCATCATCCCTGGATCGAGAACCACGAGGACAACGGCAAGTGCGGAATGGCCGCTGTGTTGTTCAACTTGCTCGGTGAATCCAAAGGTGCGGAGTTCTTCTCGCGCATGAGCGTCGCCTCTCACGGAGCAGAACGGGACACGGGGCACACCGGCAATTTCTTCAACATGCTTTGGGCTATGCCAGGGGTCGCGCAGTCCGGCTCGAATGCGACCGCAGCATGGATGGATGAGTTTGGGAGTTGGTATTTTGACCTGGCACGCGGTGTGGACGGAAAGTTTCTGCATCAAGGCCCGCCGGAAGCTGAAGAAGATAGCTACGCGGGATGGGATTGCACCGGCGGCTATCTGCTGGCCTACGCGATGCCGCTGAAGAAGCTTTTTCTCACTGGCAAAAAGGCTCGTTCAATACCGCAACTCGATGCCGCCGCAGCTCAATCACTCATCGTCGACGGGCGTGGCTGGAACAACAAAGACCGCCACAGCTTCTACGATGCGCTCAGCGACGAACAGATCCTCGAGCGCCTTGGCAATTGGTCGCCCGTCGTGCGCGAGCGAGCGGCTATGGCGCTGGGGCGCCGCCAGAGCGCTCCCATAACACCTTTGGTTGAGATGCTCGACTCTCCCAGCCTCGATGCGCGCTATGGTGCCTGTCAGGGTTTGATTTTCCTTCGCGGACGTGGAGCCCCTGCCGTGGATGCCCTGCAGAAGACGTTATCGCACGAAGACATCTGGCTCCGCATCAAAGCGGCTGAGGCGCTCGCGGCCATCGGTGAGCCGGCTACGAAGGCGGTGCCACAACTACTCGAACTGCTGGCTCGGGTGGATGTGAAGAACGACCCGCGCGGCATGCAGCAGCGCTATCTCTCGTTCGCGCTGTTCGACCATGAAGGATTGCTCGGCCGCTCATTGGAAGGCGTGGATCGCCCTGCGCTCACGAAGGCCGTGCGGGCCGGGCTGAAGAATGAAGACGGTCGTGCTCGCGGCAGCATTGGGACGGTCTATCGCCACCTCTCGCTCGAAGAAATAAAGCCTCTGCTGCCTGCCATTCACGAGGCGATCGTCCAGCCCGCGCCCAGCGGCGAGATGTTCGCCGATGGGATTCGTGTGGAAGGCCTGCGTCTCTTGTCGCGATACCACATTGAGGAAGGCATGAATGCTCTGGTGGTCTACACCCGCGATCAGAATCCCTGGGAAAGTCAAATTCGCACCCCTGAGCTGATGAAGATCCTTCTCACCTATGGCACCCACGCCAAGGCGGTCATTCCGGAACTGACCACGATTGCGAACTACTTCGAGAATGATGAGAAAGACTTTCCCCCGCATCTGATGCGCATGAAGGGCGAGAGCGTCCGCGAAACGATCACTGCGATCGAAGCCTCGACGGAATCCCCGCAACTTCTCCGACTCAAAGAGGGCAAGGATTCCAAGTGAAAATCCGAACTGCCGAGCAAAACAATTACGAACAAGCAGAAGCGATGAAACAGAACACCTGCGGGCACGTCATCATGAAATACATTGCCACATTCCTCATCACGACACTTGTCGCCGCCACCGGCGTGGAAGCGAAACCCCTCAAAGTCTTCATTCTCGCCGGGCAGTCAAATATGGAGGGGCATGCGGAGATACGTACGTTCGACTCTATCGGCAAGGATCCCCTGACGGCGCCGATTCTCAAGGAGATGCGCAATCCCGATGGAACTCCCCGGGTCTGTGACAAAGTCTGGATGTCGTATTTGACCGGTCCTTATGATGGTAGTGCCAATGGCGAGGGTGTGGGGAAATTGACCGCCGGCTTTGGCGCACGAGGAGATCACCCGACCAAGGATGGCGGCAAGATCGGTCCGGAGTTTACCTTCGGCATCTTTATGGAGAAAGAGCTGAAGGAGCCGATCCTGATCATCAAGACCGCTTGGGGCGGCAGGTCACTCAACACCGAATTCCGTCCGCCCAGTGCCGGCCAATACAAGCTCCCCAAGGAGATCCAGGAATTGTGGGACAAGCATCCCCACGGTGCCCATGGGATCCCTCCAGCCGAAGACCGGAAAAAGTGGCAGGATGACAAGGATGCCGCCTCGGGTGTGTTCTACCGAATGATGATCGAACATGTGAAAAAGGTACTGGCAGATCCCAAGCGGGTCTGCCCGGAATACGACGAACAGGCTGGCTATGAAGTGGCCGGGTTTGTCTGGCTTCAGGGTTTTAACGATCTGGTCGACGGGACTACGTATCCAGGCCCCGACCAACCTGGAAAATACGACGAATACTCGCGCCTGCTAACGCACTTCATTCGTGATGTTCGCAAAGACCTTGCAGCCCCGAAGATGCCATTCGTGATCGGCGTGCTGGGAGTCGATGGTGAGAGCAAAAATGTGAATTTTCGCAACGCCATGGCCGCCCCGGCTTATCTGCCCGAGTTCAAGGGCAATGTGATTGCGGTTGAGACCGCTGCGTTCTGGGATGATGCCATCGCCGCCGCACAACCCAAGCAGGGTGAATATAACACTATCATCGGGACTGCTCATACATTGACAAAAGATGGCGCTCTTGACAAGGCGTGGAAATGGGATCATTACTGGAAGCCACTTGGCAATCCGCCGCCAGAGGACCGGATCTGGCGCTTCGCTACGGTTGATGCCACGGAAAAGAAGGACAAGATTGAAAAATATGACGGCAGACGATTCCGCGACATCACGCTGCCAGCCGGGATGGAGGATTGGTACGCGCCCGACTTTGATGACAGCCAATGGGCATCCGGCAAGGCACCCATCGGAAAGGGCGTTTGGAAAGACAGTGGAATAACCCTTAAGGAAAATCCGTCAAAATGGGGAGACGGCGAATTCCTGCTGATGCGCACAACGTTTGAAGTTGATGATCTAAACGTTGATTCGTATCGCATCGCTGTTTTGGCGAGACAAGGATTCCATGTTTATTTGAACGGGCAAAAGATACACACCTACATCTGGTGGCAGGATAAGCCGCAGTACGGCTCCATTGTCCTTGGGGAAGAACAGATTCAATATTTGAAGAAGGGGAAGAACGTGTTGGCGGCCTATGCCAATGACCAATATGACCTGAACTCCCCAGAGCATTATGCCGCAATAGACCTGCGGATCGAGTGTATCACCAAGGCAGATCAAGAGAAGCTCGATCTCGCCTTGGAGGAAGTGCTTTCGCTTCAAGATAGGGAAGTTCTTAAAGGCTCTTCTAATGGCGGCTATCACTATTTGGGCAGTGCGAAGATATTTGCTCAGATGGGCAAGGCATTTTCCGAGGCCTTGCTGAAGTTGGAAAAAGGGTCAGGGCTCTCTGACGGAACAGAAAACCAAGAAACAGCAAAATAAACGAGGACGATCGGCCGAGCTGGTGCCGCCCGATCCGCCTGCTCCAGTCGTCGGGCGATTCTCTGCTGGCGTGTTTGTAGCTGCCGTCTTGCCTCGCCCTCCGCTCGACATTCCTCCACGGGTGATGAGTCGCGTGCGGGTGGCAACCTTGAATCACGCGATTGATCGTGGGATTTCGGCTTTTTTAGGCGCTTGGCCCGATCGACCGGCGTGCCCCTCCCCAGAGTTTCCCTGTGCTCTTCCCGCCGATCCCACGTGTCCGCGAGCCCGAACTGATGGACGACCCGGCGCTCGCCGAGGCTGACCACCTCCGGGCCCTCGTCGCCCTCGGCACGATTAACACCCTCTCCCTGACCGCCGCGCAGCTCGCCGGGGGGATCGCGGCGCTGGCGGGAAAGAAGCACGATTCCTCGGCCGGGCTCGAGGTGGTCGATGTCGCCAGCGGCGGCGGCGACGTGACGATCGATCTGGCCCGGCGGCTGAAGGAATCAGCGCGGTGGGGGACGGTCTCCGTCATCGGCCTCGACATCAGTCCGCGGGCGCTCGAGCGTGCCCGGGCCCTCGCCGGCCGTTGTGGGAGCCCGGCGACGTTCGCCCGCCGCGATGTCACGGTCGACGGCTGCCCCCCCTGTGACGTGGCCGTCAGCTCCCTTTTCCTCCACCACCTCGATGATGACGACGCGCGGCAGCTGCTCCTCGGCATGGCGGCGGCGGCCCGCTGCGGGATCGTCGTTTCCGATCTGATCCGCAGCCGGGCAGGGCTCCTCCTCGCCCACGTCGCTACGATGGTGCTGACCCGGTCGCGCGTGGCTCGGGTCGATGGGCCACTCTCCGTCCGTGCCGCCCGGACGGTGACGGAGTACCGCGCCCTGTTGGCATCGGCCGGCCTCGGGAGCGCGACCGTGCGCCGGGTCTGGCCCGAGCGGGTCGTGATCGTGTGGCGCGCCGTGGGGAAGGAACCATGAAGACCGACCTCATCACCGTGCCGGGAACGATCGGGCTCGCCGCTGCGGCCGGCCCGTGGGAATGTGTCGTCGTTGGGGCCGGGCCGGCCGGTGCCGCCGCCGCCCTGCGACTGGCGCGGAACGGGGTGCGGGTGCTTCTCGTCGACCGTGCCAACCTGCCCCGCGGCAAGGTGTGTGGGTGTTGCCTGTCACCGGTGGCACTCCGGGAGCTGGCCCTCCTCGGTCTGGAAGCGATCGCCGCGGGGGCGGGCCAGCCCCTGGAGACGCTCGCGCTCTCCTCCGGCGGATGGACGGCCCGGCTCCCGTTTCGTGGCGGCGTCGTGATCTCGCGGGAGCGACTCGACCTGGCGATCGTGGTGGCGGGATGCGCGGCCGGCGTCGAATGGCTGCCGGGGGTCGATGTCGTCGCCGCCACGGTGGGGGCCGACGGGGCCGTGGCCGTGTCGCTGCGGGGTGTCGCCGACGGTGCCGTGGTGACGATCCGCTCCCAGCGCCTGATCCTGGCGACGGGGCTCGTCGACCATGTCCGCGGCGACGCCGACGACCGTGCCGAGCGCGGCTCCCGTGGCGCCGTCGGGAACGCACGCTGCCTGATCGGTGTCGGCACCACGCTGCCGGCCGACGCCTCCGACCTTCCCCCCGGCGAGCTCCGGATGCGCGTGGGGCTGCGTGGCTACTGCGGCCTGGTCCGCCTCGAGGATGGCCGGATCGACGTCGCTGCGGCGCTCGATCGCGCCGCGGTGCGCGCCGCAGGGGGGCCTGTCGACGCGCTGCTAGCCCTGTTCGACAACGGTTCCGATGCCGATGCCAACGAGCTCGTTGCCAGCCTCCGCGCCGCCCGGCTCACGGCCACCCCGCCGCTGACGCGCCGCGCCCCCCCATCCTCGTGGCAGGGGCGGATTCTGCGGGTCGGTGATGCGGCCGCGTATGTCGAGCCGTTCACTGGCGAGGGGATCGGCTGGGCCCTGGCCAGCGCCCGGCTCGCGGCCGACACGATCCTCCAAGGGGCCGGCGCGGCCCGCGTCGGCGAGGTGTATGCCGGGGCGCACCAGCGCCACTTCGTCGCCCCCCATGCGCGCTGCCGGCGGGTGGTGTCGTGGCTGCGGAGCCCGGCACTGGTCACCGCCGCGGTGGCCTCAGCGCGGATCGTACCGCGCCTCGCCGCGCGGATCGTGCCGCTGTTCGTCGGGGCTGGGGCACGGGGAGGCGCTGCATGAGCTTCACGATTCGCGCCATCGCGTCCGCCACGCCGCCGCACCGGATCACGCAGGGGGATGCCGCGAGCTTGGCCGTGTCGTTCGGAAACGTGCCCCCCGGCCGCCAGCGATCGCTGGAGGCGATGTACCAGCAGACTCGGATCCGGACGCGCGGATCGGTGCTCCTCGAGACGCCGGACGCGGCAGGCGCGGTGCAGCGCTTCTTTCCGGCAGCGATCGGGAGCGACGACGCGGGGCCGACGACCGCGGCACGAATGGAGCGGTATGCCAAAGACGCCGGGGGTCTCGCCGTGGCCGCCGCGCGCGGGGCCCTGGGCCTCTCCGGCATCGATGCGGGGCGGGTGACGCACCTGGTCACCTGCTCCTGCACCGGCTTTGCCAATCCGGGCGTCGATCTCCAGATCGTGGCCGACGTTGGGCTCCCCGCGACCGTCGCCCGGACGCACATCGGCTTCATGGGATGCCATGGCGCTTTCAACAGCCTGCGGGTGGCCGGTGCCTTCGCGGCCGATCCGCGGAGCGTGGTTGTGGTCGTGGCCGTCGAGCTCTGCAGTCTCCACTTCCAGTATGGCCAGCGAGGTGATTTCGTCGTTGCCAATGCGATCTTCGCCGACGGCGCGGCGGCGCTGGTGGCCACCGGCGGGGAGGCCGACGGTGGGTGGCAGGTGCGGCGGCAGTGGTCGTCGATCCTCCCCGATTCGCGCGACGACATGGGCTGGGCGATCGGCGACCATGGTTTCCGCATGACCCTCTCGCCGCGCGTAGCCGGCGTCCTCGAGGGGGGGATCCGCGCGCTCGTCGAGGGGGCCCTCGCCACCGAGGGGCTGGGCATCGCCGACGTCGGGGCCTGGGCAGTCCACCCTGGCGGACCGCGGATCCTCGACGCGATTGGCGTGGCGCTCGACCTTCCCCCCGATGCCCTCCTGGCATCGCAGGCGGTGCTCGCCGACCATGGCAACATGTCGAGCGCCACGATCCTCTTCATCCTCCGCGACCTGCTGGCCCACACCACCGCCCCCCGCTGCTTCGCGATGGCGTTCGGGCCGGGGCTGACGGCGGAGTTTGCCCTCCTCGAGCGGGCTCCGCCCGCCGCCATTTCTCTCGGGAACGATCCATGAGCCACGACCGACTCGACACCCACCTTCACCATCATCCCGATCGTCATGCTCCGCACCATGAGGAGCATTTCGAGGATTCCGAGTCGGTCCGCGACATCGTGATCGGGATGTCGGACGGCCTGACGGTGCCGTTTGCCCTCGCGGCAGGGCTGTCGGGGGCGGTGGATTCCAGCAGCATCATCATGACCGCGGGGCTCGCCGAGGTGGCGGCCGGGGCGATCGCCATGGGGCTGGGGGGCTACCTAGCGGCGCGCACCGACCAGGAGCACTACGCCTCCGAGCGGTTCCGCGAGGAGCGGGAGGTCGAGGAGGTCCCGGAGCGGGAGGCCCGGGAGGTGGAGGACGTCCTTTGCACCTACGGCCTCACGCCTGAGGACGCGCACAAGGTCACCAACTCGATCCGCACCGACAAGAAACGGTGGGTCGACTTCATGATGCGTTTCGAACTCGGTCTCGAGGAGCCCGATCCGCGGCGCGCCACCCGCAGTGCCCTGACGATCGCGGGGGCCTACGTCGCCGGGGGGCTCGTGCCCCTCTCCCCGTATGCGCTCGTGTCGTCGGTGCCGGTGGCGCTGACCTGGTCGGTGGCGGTGACGCTCCTGGCGCTGCTCGTCTTTGGCTATGTCAAGGGGCGGTTCACGACCAACCACCCTTGGCGGAGCGCCTGGCAGACGGTCCTCGTCGGCGGGCTGGCGGCCTCCGCCGCGTTTCTCATCGCCAAGTCGATCGGCTGATCCGGCCTGTCAGATCGCGTTGACCAGCCGCGATTTGCCCGAGACCATCTCCTGCGCGAAGGTGTGCTGGTGGTAGTGAAACAGGCACTTCACGGCGTAGGCAAAGATCACGGCCGGCTCCGGGCGGCGGCGGGCGAGGTTGAGGATCCGGCGCCGGTAGGTGCGACGGAGCAGTGGATCTCTAACGTGGAGCATGAGGCGGACGATGATCGCCGCCGCCCGAACGAGATCGGCGGCCCCGGCCCACCAGCGCCGCCACGGACGCTGCCGGAGGTGGGCTGCCCGTGGCTGAGCGAAGCGGAATCGACCCTCGAGATACAGCCTGTCGAGCCGGTCGAACCAGCCCTCCGGCTCATGGAGCCCGACAAGGAGGGTGAGGTAGCTGTCGCGGAGAAAAGCCCGGGGAATCCCCAGAGGAATGACGTTCGTGCCGAAGTCGGCGGCCCCTGCCTCGTCGAGCCGCCCGTCCGCCGCGAGCCGGGCGTGGAGCGGTGTCTTCGGGATCGCTGCGAGCATCCCGATCATCGCGTGGGAGATCCGCGCGGCCTCCACGAAGCTGTGCTGGAGTTCGAAGACCCCCGCGTCGTCGTGATCAAAGCCGACGATCAGGCCGCACCACACCTCGAGGCCCGCTGCCTGGATGGCGTGGACCTTCTCGACGAGTGAGCGCGTGCCGCGAAGGTTTTGGAGTTTCTTCGTCTCTCGCAGCGAGGCCTCGTTCGGGGTCTCGATGCCGACGAACACGCTGACGAAGTTCGCCTCCGTCATCAGCTCCATCAGCTCCTCGTCGTCGGCGAGATCGATCGAGGCCTCCGTGGTCAAGATCAGTGGGTAGTCGTGCTGCCGCTGCCAGGCGGCGATGGCCCGGAGATGTTCCTTGATCGCCTCCTTGTTGCCGATGAGGTTGTCGTCGACGACGAACACGAGCCCCATCGACTGGCGCCGCAGGGCCTCGAGCTCGTCGACGACCTGCCGGGTGCTCTTGAGGCGTGGCCGGCGGCCGAAGGTGATGATGATGTCACAGAACTCACACTGAAACGGACAGCCGCGCGAGAATTGCACGCTCCCGAAGAGGTAGCGATCCATCTTGAGGAGATCGTGGCGGGGGAGCGGGACGCGCGTCATGTCGGTGCGCTCCGCCTGCTCGTAGCGGGGGCGGTGCCGTCCGGCCCCCCAGTCGGCAAGGAACTCGGGCCAGGTCGTCTCCGCTTCGCCGACGAAGATCGTCTCCACGAGGCCCTCGAAGGCCTCCTCGGACACCGACACCCACGGTCCGCCGACGACGCAGAACGCGCCCCGGGCCTTGAGCTCACGGAGGATTTCCCGCATCCGGTCCTGCTGGACGCTCATCCCGGTGAGACCGACGATGTCGGCCCGGGCGAGGCGCGCGAAGTCGATCGTCTCGACGTTCTCATCGACGAGAGTCACGTCGTGGCCCTCCGGCGTGAGGGCCGCCAGCAGCGGTAGGCAGGCGACGGGAAGGTTGGCCCGTTTGCCGACGACCGGGAGGGCATGCTCGAAGCCCCAGAAGGAGGGATCGAAACGGGGATTGACGAGCACGATGTCGGCCATGGGGGCGATCAATCTTGCGGGGAGAGGGTGAGGCGATCAGCCGAGCCGGCCGCGGCGTAGAGCGAGACGGTGGCGGCGAAGGTCTGCGGAGCGGGCGTGCGGATCGAGAGTGGCCGCGGTGCCAGGAGCCCGAGGAGCGTCGGCACGTCGGCCACGCGGAGAATGTTGAGGAACGCGGGGGCGTCGGAGGCCATGTGGGTTGGCGAAGGGGCGTCGAGATCGACCGTGGCGACCAGCGGCGAGAAGATCGCCGCATAGGCGGCCACGAGCCCCGCGCTCCCTGACCCGGCCAATTCGATCGGCCGCGGGGGCGTGCCCGCGGGATCGGTCGCGCGGATCGCCGCCACGGCGGCGAGCGTGTCACGCACCTGCCCGCCGGCGACGCTGTCGCCGAGGAGCGCCATCGACCGCTCGACATGGTTGGGGGGATTTCGTCGCGTCCACCGGCCGGCTCCCACACCCCGCGGATCGAGCTGCCATAGCGCCGTGCCGTCGTCGCTGGCGCCGGAGGAAGCGGCTTCGTCACCGCGGACGACGAGTCGATGACGGCGGGCCGCGGCGCGGACCGCGGCCGAGGGGGGGAAAAGCTCGACGAACAGACCGGGCTCGGTCTCGATTCGCCACGGACCGACGGCGGGGCGATCGACGACGGGCGTCGCCGGCACGTCGCCGAGGTCGCGGAAGGTCACCCGCTTCAGCTCGTCGAGCAGCCGGCCCCGCCAGGGATCGAAATCCCCCGCGCGCGGAGGCTCGGGGCGCCCCAGCGCGACGAAGTGCGCGTCGATCGTGGTGTTGAGCTGATCGGCCGGGATGGCGGCGTCGTCACGAAACACCCGGAGACGCTCCGGCGGGATCGGGTGGCCGGGCGTGGCCCCGCGCTCGTCGACAAGGTCGATCTCGCTGTCGGTCACCGGGCGGGGATCATCCCGGAGCCAGGAGCCCATGAAGCGGTAAGCGCCGGCGCGGATGTCGGAGCGGTAGGCGTGGCCACCGAGACTGACCTGGGCGTCGAAGCGGTCGCCGGCCCCGTCGAGGGCGTAGATCCGTTCGAGGGTGGCGGCCACCCGTTCATTGGCACTCATCGGGAAGATCGGATCGGCGTCGCTGTTGATGAACAGGAGCGGCCGGGGGGCGACGAGCGCGGCGATCCGTGTCCAGGGCCATTGGAAGGTGTTGACGAGGAACATGCAGTCGCAGTGGCCGTCGATGCAACGGTCGGGGACGTAGGCCGTCAGATCGGCCATCCCGCTCACCGGCACCGCTGCCCTCACCCGCTCGTCGGCCGCGGCGATCCAGAAGGTCGTCGCGCCACCGCCGCTGATCCCCGTGACGCCGATCCGCTCGCGGTCGACATCGGCCCGTGCGGCGAGGAAATCGATGGCGCGGATCCCGTTCCAGCATTCGACGCCGGCCGGGGTATAGCCGCGCGACTGCCACCACCATCGCCCCTCGCGGTAGGTGCCATGGTGGGTGGCGGCGATCTCGCCGAGCTGGAGGGTGTCGATGACGATGCAGACGTAGCCGTGGCGGGCGAACCACAGGCCGTGATCCTGGAAGGCGGTCTTGTTGCCGTCGCGGCCGCGGCCGGAGTGGCCGCAGAGGTAGACGATGGCCGGATGCCGCGTGCCGGGGGGGGAGTGCGCAGGACGCCACAGGTTCGCCGTCACGTAGAGGCCGGGGATGCTCTGGTAATGCAGATTCTCGACGACGAAGCCATCCCCCTCGTGCCGGCCCGTGACGGTCGCGCCGAGCGGCGTCCGCGCCGGCAGCGGATCGAGCCCGAGCATGAAGAGGTATTCGGCCCGAAGCTGCGCCTGCCGCGTCGCGTCGCGCGGCCGGAGGTCGGCGGCGATCGCACGCTCGATCCGCGCCGTGCGGGCGGTGAGCCAGCCATCGATCATCGCGTCTCCCGGTGCTGGGGAGTCGGCGGCGGGCTGGGCGCGGACGATCGTCGCCGCGAGGAGGAGCAGGAGGAACGCAGCGATGGAACGCAGGCTGGCGCGCCGCGGAGAACCAGAGCCGAAGGTCTTCGAGCGCATCGGAATCTCCTTGTCGTTGCCATTCCCCGGATGCCGCGGCCCCGCTGCGGAACCCTGCCGGCAGCCAGCGCTGAAGAGGCGAGGCGTCCTCAGGCGACGAAGAAAACAGGGCAATCGAAATCGATCGGCGGCTCGGCTGGCCGGCTCATCCTACGGTACCGGCCCTCAACCGATTGCCGCGTACCAGCGATCGGGATAGAATGGTCCTGTTTTCGATCGGGGGCCGGATGACGGACAAAGCCCCCACGCAGGGAACCGTGATGACTTCGTTCAACGACACCAGACACCTCTGGGCCCTCGGCGCTTTCCTGGCTGCCGTCGGGCTCGTTGGCATGGTCGTGCGGCGCGAGATGATACCGGACGACTTCGGCACGACGGGCCCCTACCGGGCCTCGGCGCTCGACGACATCGCCGCCCAGCCGAGCCTGTTCCAGGCCGATGCCACCTGCCATGCCTGCCATGAAGCGGTCAAGCACGAGCGGGCCGGGAAGTCGCACGAGGCGGTCCGCTGCGCCCACTGCCACGGCCTCGCCGTCGACCATGTGGCGATGGCAAGAAGGGGGGCGGAGGACGCGACGGTCGCGCTCCCTCCGGCCGCCGAGTGGGATGGTGATTTCCTCACGAAGGCCGATCTCTACATCTCAAAGGACCGGGCCACGTGTCTGTCCTGCCACGAGGCGGTGGTGGGGATGCCGGCCGATTTCAAGAAGATCGACGTCGCCGTCCACCTCGAGGAGCAGGGGGCCTCCGAGCCGCTTTCGAGGGAAACCTGTTTCGAATGCCATGGCGGGCACGACACCGCCCCCTGATCGAGCCACCACGGCGGCCTCCTCGGCCAGGATTCGCACCATGAGCCTGTTTGAGCTTCCAATTCTCTCCACCCTCGGCGCCGCCGCTGCGGGAGGCTGTGCCTCGGGGGGCTGCGCGTCCGGGGGCTGCAGCACGGGCGGTTGCGGCACGGCGCCGGCCGAGCGGACCAGCGAGAACTCCCGGCGGGAGTTTCTCAAGACCGCCACGACGCTCACGCTCGGGGCGATGTCGCTGACCCTGCTCCCGGGCGTCACGGCTGGCGACGACATGCTCCCGCTGCCACCGCCCGGGGGCGATGGCCACGCCCCGGCGGCCAAACCGATGTACGGCTTCCTGATCGATACGACGAAGTGCATCGGGGCGGGGAAGTGCCTGACCGCCTGCCGTGTTGAGAACAGCGTGCCCGACGGGCAGTCTCGGACCTGGGTGGAGCGCTACGTCCACTACAAGGACGGCCGCGTCGAGGTCGATCTCGTCCCCGAGACCGGGTACGCGGGATCGGGCGAGGTCCAGCCGGCGGCCGAGGATGTCCTGCAGGCCTACTTCGTTCCCAAACTCTGCAACCAGTGTGTCGATGCGCCGTGCAACCAGGTCTGTCCGGTCCATGCCTCGATCAAGAGCCCGGAGGGAATCGAGCTGGTCGACACCGAGCGCTGCATCGGCTGCGGCTACTGCGTTCAGGCCTGCCCCTACGGCATCCGCTTCATGAATCACGACACCGGTGTGGCCGACAAATGCAACTGGTGCTACCACCGCGTGATGCGGAACGAGCAGCCGGCCTGCGTTGAGGCCTGTCCTACCGGTGCGCGCGTCTTCGGCCGCATCGACGATCCCGACAGCGAGATCTCGAAACGGCTGGCGACCGTGCCGACCAACGTCCTCAAGCAGCACCTCGGCACGCTGCCGCTGACCCGTTATGTCGGCCTCACCGACGAGGTGACGTGATGGAGTTTCACGCCCTCCACGACGCGCCGTTCATTTTCCCCAACGATGCCCATCCGGCGTGGAGCATCATGATCGTCCTCTATCCCTACATCACGGGGATGGTGGCCGGGGCGTTTGTCGTGTCGACGATGTACCACGTCTTCCACCGCGAGGCGCTGCGGCCGGTGGCCCGCCTGGCGGTGGTTACATCGCTCTGTCTGGGGGCCTGCGCCACGCTCCCCCTCCTCCTTCATCTCCATCAGCCGCTGCGGGCGCTCAATGTCGTGGTGACGCCGAGCCCCACCTCGGCGATGGCGGGCTTCGGTTTCATCTATTCCTTCTACATGCTCGTCCTCCTC
>CALQRA010000009.1 GCA_943332855.1 Candidatus Kuenenia stuttgartensis | reverse complement strand
TCGAGCTGGTCGGTGGACAGCGATTCATCGGCCACGGCGGGCGTCTCCTGCGGGGGGGCGGCATCGTCGCCGCGGGTGGCGATGGCCGGGGCTGCCGCGAGGACGACGCCGAGGGCCAAGCGGCGGCACCAGGACTTTATCGGGGTGGGGCGGGGCATCAGTTCCTCCTTGATTGGAGCTTGATCGGAAAGCTTTGCCGGAGAGCTGGACCGGAAAGCTTCGCCGGCAAACGTGGGAGCGGAAAGCGTCGGCTGGGGAACCGTGGAGCGGAGCTCGGAAGATCGTTCGGCGGGTTGGTCAGGCCGTCGGGGCATCGCCAACGACGAGCTTCACGCGCCGCGGCATCCCGAATCGCCCCAGCATCCCCACCGCCCCCTTCGGGAGCCCGAGGAACTCGAGATGTTCAAACCACTTCGGTACGTCGGCAGCGAGCTTGCCGACGGCCGTGCCGCGCAGATCGAGCGCCCGGAGGTTTTTCAATTCCTTCAGTTGCAAAAGCCCTTCGTCGGTGAGCGTGCCGCCGGCGAGGTCGAGGGTGGCGAGATCCTTGAGCGAATCGGCGCGGAAGCCGAGGAGGATCGCGAACACGTCATCGGCCCGCGGGCCACGGACACGGACGGTGACGAGCTTGTCGGCGACGTGGCCGAAATCCTCACCGAAGCTCTTCCGCAGCCAGTCGGCCTCCTCCATCTCGATCTCGCCACCGCGCTCGATGGCCTCCGTGACCACCTCCTGCTGCTGCGAGTAGGCCTCGATCTTTGCGGCCAGCCATTCGAGCTTGCCCGCCTTGAACTGGACGAACTCCTTCGCGTCCTCGTAGGCCTTCTGGAGGCGGACAAACTCCGCCGGATCGCCTCCCCGGTCGGGATGGGCAGCCATCGCCTTGGCGAGGTAGGCCTGCTTGACGTCCTCGGCCGTCACCGGCGGGAGGAGCCCCAGGATCGTGAGGCACTCCGGGTGGGATGGATCGTTGCCACGCGGAGACAGAGGGGGCGAGGCCATGGGCAACAGCCTAGGGAACCTGGGAGGGAGGGGAGACCCGAGAGCCTACTCTCGGGGGACAAATCACCGCAACGCGGCCCGGTGCCGGGGGGCGCGGCGCCGGTTCGCCTTGATCGCCGACGCCGGGTTCCCTAGATTCCCCAGAGTTCATCCCCGGCAGGACGCCGGGGCCACGACCAAGGAGGGCTTTCGATGCGCCAGGCATGGGGGACGTTTGTCGCTGCCGTGACCAATTCCGCTGCGGGGATCCGCTCCGCCGCCACCACCGTCGGCGGGGCACCGGGGCTGCTCGCCGCTGCGGTCATCATCCTGGCCTGCCTCGCCTGGCGCGTGGGAACGGGCGACTCGCAGGCCGATGCCCAGATCCCGCTGCTGCGCGGCAAGGCCCCCGCTGCCACAGCGCGCCCCGCTGCGGGGCAGAAGGGGGCCGCCGCCAAAGCTCCGCAGGCCCCCGTGCGCCAGCTCGCCGCGATGGTCAATGGCGCCGAGATCCCGCAGGCGCAGCTCGCCGAAGAATGCGTCGCCCGCCACGGCGCGACGGTCCTCGAGGCGATCGTCAACAAGATGATCATCGAGCAGGGCTGCCAGAAGCAGGGGATCACCGTCGGGCCGGAGGAGGTCGATGCCGAGATTGAGACGATGGCGAAGCGCTTCAATCTTCCCCGTGAGAAGTGGATCGAGCTGATCCGTGACGAGCGCGGTGTGACGCCGCAGCAGTACGCCGACGAGATTGTCTGGCCGATGATCGCCCTGCGCCGCCTGGCGCACGCCGAGATCGAGCCAACGGCGGAGGAGATCGCCGAGGCCCACGAGCACCAGTTCGGCCCGGCCGTGAAAGCGCGGATCATCGTTCTGCGGACGGCGGCTGAGGGGGAGCGGATCCGCGCCGAAGTGGCCGCGAAGCCCGACGAATTCGGCTCCTTCGCCCGCCAGCACTCCGTTGACGTCGGCAGCGCCAGCGCCAATGGCTGGGTGCAGCCGATCCGCCGTCACACCGGCGAGCCGAGGTTCGAGGCCGTCGCCTTCGGCCTCCCCGTTGGCGGCATTTCGCCGGTGGTCCAGGTTGCCGACCAGTTCATCATCATCAAGTGCGAGGGGCATCTCCCCGCGGCCGACGTGGCGCTCGACGATGTCCGCCCGCGGCTCACCGAGGAGCTCCACGAGCGGAAGAGCCGGGAGGCCTCCTCCTCGGTTTTCCGCCGCCTCCAAGAGGGGGCGAAGGTCGACAACGTCATGAACGATCCCGCCCGGGCGGCGACGCTGCCGGGGGTGGCGGCGCTGGTCAACGGCGCACCGGTGAGCATCGACCGTGTCCGCCAGGCGTGCCTCGACCGGCACGGTCTGGATGTTCTCGAGGTCCTCGTCACCCGCACCCTCCTCTCTCAAGCGATGGCGAAAAACGAGGTCAGCGTCACGCAGGCCGACATCGAGGCGGAGGTGACGCGCGGCGCCGAGGCGATGGGCTTCCGCCGGGCCGACGGCACCCCCGACACCGCGGCCTGGCTCGAGCGCGTGACGCGCGACGATAAGGTGCCCCTCAAGCACTATCTCGACGACATCGTCCAGCCGACCGTGGCGCTGAAGAAGCTCGTCGGCAAGGTGCCGGTGTCGCAGGAGGACCTCGACAAGGCCTTCGCCGCGACGTTCGGGCCGCGGGCGAAGTGCCGCGTCGTGATCCTCGACACCCAGCGCCGCGCGCAGGAGGTGTGGCAGCTTGCCCGTCAGAATCCGAGCGTCGAGCGGATCGGCGATCTCGCCGAGAAATACTCCGTCGATCCGACGACCCGTTCCCTGCGCGGCGAGGTGCCGCCGATTCAGCGCTTCGGTGGCCAGCCCGCCCTCGAGCGTGAGGTGTTTGCACTCAAGCCGGGGGAGCTCTCCGGCGTGGTGCAGATCGCCGACCGCTTCATGGTCTTCTTCTGCGAGGGCTTCTCCGACCCGCAGCAGGTGCGCTTCGAGGAGGTCCGCGACGAGCTGTATGTCGACATCGAGGACAAGAAGCAGCGGATCGAGATGGGGCGTTATTTCACCCATCTTCGCGAGGGGGCGGCGATCGACAACTTCCTCGCCGGCACGAGCCAGTCGGCCACGGCTGCCGATGGGGCGGCCCTGGCCCGTGGGGCCGCCGGTGGGCCGCCGGCATCCGGTGCGCAGCCGACGCTCTCGAAGCAGGAGCAAGACGAGCTCTCCCGGCCCCGCGCTGGGAGCCGCCGGGCCGTGGCCCCGCCCTCCGCCGATTCGGGGGTCCGCCCGGCGTCATTTGATGCCCCCGCCGCGGCACGGTGAGGTTGTTGCCCCAGCCTGCCGGTGGGGTCGGGTGACCCGGCACCGCTGGCGGAAGGGGGGACTGCGGATGTAGACTCCGAGCGGTTTCCTTCCTGGAAAAACGCTTCATGCTGCCGTCCCCGTCGTCTCGGTCCAACTCCAGCCCCAGCCCCGCTGGCGGATCCGCGGCAGGATCGTCTGGGGAGGGAAGCGGCGCCGCAGCCGATCCCTCTCAGCCAGCGAGTCATTCGACTGGCGGCGGAGATCCGCGGGAGGCCGTCGGCCTGGCGAACCGGCTCGCGGCCCTCGCCCCTTATCCGTTCACGCGGATCAACCAGCTCACCTACGACGCCCGCCGGGCTGGCCGCGATGTCATCGACATGAGCATGGGGAATCCGTCCGATCCCCCGGTGCAGTCGATCATCGACCGGCTCACCGAGGCGGCCAACGATCCCCGCAATCACGGCTATGCCTCGCCGCTGGGGATGGACGCCCTGCGGCGCGAGGTGGCCGCACGCTACCGGCGCCGGTGGGGGGTGATGCTCGACCCGGAAGCGGAGGTGCTTTGCACGCTCGGCTCGAAAGAGGGGATGGGGCATCTCTGCCTGGCGGTTGTCGGCCCCGGAGATGACGTCGTCGCTCCCGCGCCGACCTACCCGGCCCATCTCTCGGCGGTGGTGCTGGCCGGGGGACGCCCGGTCGCCGTCGAGACGACCGATCCGGCGGCGTTCCTGGCGGGCGTGTCGCGGCTTTGTGCCACGCGGGTGCCGAAGCTCGTGATCGTGAGCTTTCCCCACAATCCGACCGGCACGGTGCTGGCGGAGGGCGCCGGCACGACGACCGCCGATCCGCGCCCGCACGAGTTCTACGTTGAGCTGATCGCGCTGGCCCGTCGCCACTCCTTCCTTGTCGCCTCCGATCTGGCCTACGCCGACATCGCCTTCGATGGTTACCGACCGCCGAGCCTCCTAGCCGTCGACGGGGCGAAGCGGTGTGCGGTCGAGTTCACGACGATGAGTAAGGGCTACAACATGGCCGGATGGCGGGTCGGCTTCTGTGCCGGAAACCGCGACTTGGTCCTCGCCCTGGCGACGGTGAAGACGTCGTACGACTACGGGATGTTCCGCCCGATCCAGATCGCTGCGATCACGGCGCTGCGGGAGGGGGACGACGCCGTCGATACCCAGGCCCACGTCTATCAGCGGCGGCGCGATGTCCTCTGCAGCGAACTGGCTCGTATCGGCTGGCCGGTGACGCCGCCGCGGGCGGGGATGTTCGTCTGGGCACCGATTCCTCCCCTCGCCCCGGCGGGGAAGCCGGCGGCGGGGCTGGTCCCCACGGCGACCGGAGCGGATGCCGGGCCGCCCAACAGCATGGCCTTTGCCGCCCGATTGCTCGAAGAGGCCGATGTCGCCGTCAGCCCGGGCGCCGGGTTCGGGCCTTCGGGCGAGGGTTTCGTGCGGATGGCCCTGATCGAGAATGAGGCCCGGCTGCGGCTCGCCGCCCGCCGGATCGCCCCGCTCCTGGCCGTCGGCCAGAGGGCGTGAACGGATCCGACAGCGCGGCTGCAGGCGATGGTCACTCGAGCTCCGGGAGGACAGCCTCGGCCTGGGCGGCCACACGGAGCTTCTCGAGCGCCTTGGCCTCGATCTGCCTGACCCGCTCCTTCGTCACACCGAGCGCCGAGCCGACCTCCTTGAGGGTCTGCGGCTCGAGGCCACGGTCGAGCCCGTAGCGGCGGATGATGATCGTCTGCTCACGCGAATCGAGACGATCAAGGAATCGCCCGACCTGCTGGAGCCGGTCCGATTCCGCCATCCGCAGCTGGTTCTCGTCGGTCCGCGGGTCGGCGGCGGTCTGGAGCATCTCCATGTCGGCGGCCCGGAAGCGATCGCGGCGCTTGTGCTCGTCGGGGATCGTGCGGGAGTAGTTCTTCATGATCGCCCACGACGCATAGGTGCTGAACTTGTTGCCACGGGCGTAGTCAAACTTCTCCACCGCGCGGATCAGCGACATGTTGCCGTCGCTGACGAGGTCGAAGAAGCTGTCGCCGGGCGCGACACGCCGCTTCGCGATCGACACCACGAGCCGGAGGTTCGAGCGCACGAGCCGATTCTTTAGGGCCACGATCTCCAAGTAGATCGCGTCGATCTGGTCCATCAGCCGCGTGCTCGGCTTTTCCGCGTCGAGCTGTTCGCGGAGCTTCTTGGCCCGGTGCTTGAGGAAATTGAACTTCCGGAACAGCCACACCTCCTGCTCCCGCGTCAGCAGCGGCACTTCGTAGAGGCTGGCCAGATAGGCCGGCAACCCGGTGGGACGGCGCACCCGCTTCGACGGCTCGTCAAGGCCGGGGAAGGGCTGGTTGACGACCTCCTCGGCGCTCCGCCGGTCGAAGAGGGCGTTGGGGATGCAGTCGAGGGGGAGGAGCATCGTGTGGGCGGCCCGCTGGGCGAGGATCACCCGGTAGATGCTCGCCTTCGAGCGGTGGTAGCGCTTGGCGATCGCCTCGACCGGCTCGCCGTGCGACCAGAGCTGGAAGATCCGCTCGCACGTCTCCGGGCGGAGCCGGCCATCGGCGGCCGGGAAGACCTCGGCGCCGGGGTGCTCCTGGTCGTGGTGCTTGATCGTGTAGCGGATCGTCTCGATGCTTCGGTTGAGGCGCTTGGCGATCCGGCGATGGGCATCGGCCGGGCAGGCGCCCGCGGCCCCGAGACGGCGGGCCCAGCCGATGATCTTCCCGTGCTCCTCGGTGGAGAGTTGGCTGAAACGGCTCCCCCGCTCGATCCGCAGAGGATTTTTGGCGACGAACCGCTCGACGTCGGCAGCGAGGAATCCGACGCGCTTCCGCCCGCCGACATCGTGGCTGCGGGCGACGAGGCCGTGGGCCCGCCACCGCGAGATCGTCTTTGTGGAAACGTTGAACCGGCTGGCCAGCTCCTCGATGGAGAGCACGCCATCGACGGCCATGGGCTGAACCGTCCCTGCGCCATCGGCGCTGGTGCCGATGGCCTCGGCGGCGGGCTGGGGCTGGAAATCGATCTGCTCTTCCATGAACAGGCGCACGACAGGACCTTGGGAATCAGAACGCATCGCTTTCCTCCTTGGCCGGCCATCCGAAGCCGGTCGTTGTGTTTGGTCGGAACCGGGCCTGCGGGCGACCCCTGACTTCGCCCGCGGCCCCGATGCTCCGAGACAGTGTTTCACGCAACCTTCATTGCTGGCAATCGACTCGCCTGGCGGTGTTCACCGCCAGCCACTCGACCTGCCGAAACGTGCACCGCGACGCCGATGTCCTCGGAGAGGTGTCCCGCGGCCTGTGGCCGGGAGGGACGCTTGCGGTGAGCTGTCGCACGATTCCGGGCCGGTGCCTTGCCAGGCCGGCGCTGATTCGGAATCGTCTGGGTGGGCCTTCCTTCGCCCCCCGTCCCGTATTTGGGACGCCGAGTTATACGGCCGAGGTCGGGAAAAGTTCTTCGCCCCCCGCCTGGTTCTCCAGCTTTTTTCTGCGACGCCTTTCAGGGAGGGTCTTTAGAGCCCCATTTCTATGGTGCAAGTCAATTCTATGATGAGACTTATGGCTTTTCTTCTGGGCCCGTTTCGGAGCCTCGTTTTGACCCTACCGACCAAAGAGTCTGCTCACACTGGGCAAGCTGCGCCTCAAGACACCTAGTATCGGGGGATTCTGCGGGGGGGGAGCACCTGTGGGACCGTGGGATGGATACAACGGTGGCGTCGTGCTGGGGGGCGAGATGGGGGTTTTCAGCCCGACTTTTTCCCCTGCTCCGCGGCTGGCTGCCCCCGCTTGACTCCTCCGGTGGCCGCATGGAATACTCGGTGATTCCGACCGCGGCGACTGCGCCCCGGTTTTGCGCTCGTGGCAGCTCATGGCTGTTCATGGCCGTTCACGTTGTAGTTCGTCCGCTCCGGCTCTGCCGGAGTGACGGCTGCCTGTGTGCGACCGAGGCGTTCACCAACCGGTCGGAAGCCGTTGGATCGGCTCGCCATGGCGTCGGGTCGGGGAGCCCTGTCTGCAAAAAGGCTGCCCGCTTGCAGTCGGGTCTGCCGGGTTCCGGTGAGGGTGGAAATCAGGAGCAGGTGGAAGGTGCCGCCGTCGCGGGCACCGCCTGGCAATCGGTTGGAGTCCGGAGGCGTGAGCCATCGATAAGAATCATCGTATCAACGAGCAGATCCGGATCTCCCCGATCCGCGTGATCAGCGCCGAAGGTGGGCAACTCGGAATCATCCCCACCGACGAAGCGATGGCCCGGGCACGCGAGGCGGGGCTCGATCTCGTCGAGGTCGCTCCAAACGAGAAGCCGCCCGTCTGCCGAATCATGGATTTCGGCAAGTTCAAATATCAACAGAAGAAAAAACAGCATAAAACCCACGTCCACCACACGAGGATCAAAGAGATCCGTCTCCGTCCCAAGACGGGCGAGCACGACATCGAGTTTAAGGTGAATCAGGCCAAGGCATTCCTGCAGCACAAAGACAAGGTGGTCGTCTCGGTGGTGTTCCGCGGTCGCGAACTGGCCCACATCGACGAGGGGCAGCGTGTGATGCGCAATCTCCTCGAGCAACTCGAGGCGGTCGGAAAGATGGACGCTCCTCCCCAGCAGATGGGAAAACGACTGATCTGCACCCTCTCCCCGCGCTGATTCATCCCCCCGTCATTTGCCCCCCTCTTCCCCGCATCCTCGATCTATCCCGGTCACCGATTATCCTATCGCGGTCACCGATCCACGGAGTTTCCATCATGCCGAAGCAGAAGACCCACAAGGGTGTGAAGAAGCGTTTCCGCCTCACGGCCACAGGCAAGGTGAAGCACCGCCGTGCCGGAACGAGCCATCTCCAGGTCCGTGTCTCCGCCAAGCGAAAGCGTAACCTTCGGGGCACCGGCGTCCTCGCCGCGGTCGACACCGCGAGGATCGCCGCTGCCCTCGGCAAATACAGCTACTGATGCCGAGCCCGGTCTCCGGCAGACCCGTGCTCCGGTATCGCCGGGGATGCGGGTGACTGCCGGGTGGGCCGAGGGGTTTGCGCCTTCGGCTGCCTCTGTTTCCGATTCCGAATCCCTGTTCCCCACCACCCGTTTTGCAGCCCCCCCTTGAATTCCGAGGGAGCGGCACGACGATGGTGTTTCACCTGACCGCCGAACCTCGTCGAGATCTTGAAAGACTAGTTCCATGCGTACCAAGAGCGTTGTCCCCCGTCTGCGGGCCAAGAAGCGGTTGTTCAAGCGGGTGAAGGGGTCGGTCGGCGGACGTCGCCGCCTTCTCCGGACGGCGAAGGAATCGATCATCCGCGCTGGCGTCTACGCCCGGCGCGACCGGCGCCGCAAGAAGCGCGACTTCCGCCGCCTCTGGATCATCCGCCTGAATGCGGCGGCCCGGGAGCGTGGGATTCGCTACAGCCAGTTCATCGCCGGCCTCGAGAAGATCGGCTGCGAGCTCGACCGAAAGACGCTCTCTGAGATGGCGATCCTCGATCCGACCAGCTTCGACGTCATCGCCGATCAGGTCCGTGCCGCCCTCGGCATCGCGGTCCCGGCCGGCGCTGCCTGAAGAGGGCGGTTTGTCGCGTGGGCACCGTGTCGCTTGAATCGTTCCGCGTTGACGTTGAGCGCCTCCGCGCCGAGGCCGTAGCAGTGCTCGGGGCTGCCGCCGATGACGCTGGGCTCGAGCAAGCCCGGATCGAGTTCGCTGGGGCGAAGAGTGGACGCCTGAAGGGCATTCAAAAGCTTCTCGGCGGCCTCGATGGGGCGGATCGCCCCGAGGCAGGCCGGCTCTTCAACGAGGCGAAAGGAGCGATCACAGCCGCCCTCGATGCCGCCCAAGTCCGGCTCGCAGGCGCCGCCGCCGAGGCTGCGGCGATCGACGTCACGCTCCCCGGCCTTCCCTTCCGGCTCGGCCACGTCCATCCGATCACGCAGACGATCCGGCGCGTCCAGGAGATCATGGCCCGGCTCGGCTTCGAGAGTGTCGATGGCCCCGAGGTCGAGGACCAGTGGCACAACTTCGAAGCCCTGGCGATCGGTGCTGAGCACCCGGCCCGCGATCCGCTCGACAATTTCTATCTCGCCGTCGCCCAAGGGGCCGATCCGCTCCTCCTCCGCTCGCAGACAAGCACGGTGCAGATTCGCGTCATGGAGCAGCGCAAGCCGCCGCTGCGGATTGTGTCGCTCGGCCGCGTCTACCGCCCCGACACCGCCGACGCCACCCATTACCCGATGTTTCATCAGGTGGAGGGGCTGCTCGTCGAGCCGGGCGCGACGATGGCCGATCTCAAGGGAGTGCTGCGGTTTCTCGCCTCGAGTTTCTTGGGCGGCGACGTCCATGTCCGCTTCCGGCCGTCGTTCTTCCCGTTCACCGAGCCGAGTGTCGAGTTTGACATGGAGTGGGGCGGGCGCTGGGTGGAGATGGGAGGAGCGGGAATGGTCGATCCGGCGGTCCTCGCGGCGGTCGGCTACGACCCGGCAGAGGTCTCCGGCTTCGCCTTCGGGCTCGGGGTGGAGCGGATCGCCGCCCGGCGCTACGGCGTGGCCGACATCCGCGACTTCTACCGCAACGACGTCCGCTTCCTTCAGCAGTTTTAGGATCGCTCCCCGTTTTCATCCGTCGCAACGGTGCGGCTCGCACCGATCGCCTTCGGGCGCGACTCTTCGGCCGGTGAGGCTCCGATGATCATCTCCACGACCTGGCTTGCCGAGTACGTCCGCTGGGACGCGCCCGTGGAGGAGCTCGTTCGTCGCTTGTTGATGAGCGGGCTCAACCATGAAGCGACCTGGCCGGTCGGAGCCGACACGGCGGTCGACATCGAGGTGACGAGCAATCGCCCCGATTGCCTGGGGCATGTCGGCGTGGCCCGCGAGGTGGCGGTGCTCTTCGACCGGCCGCTCCACATCCCCGCCCCGCAGCCCGTTGAATCAGCCGAGCCGGCCGCGGAGGCGATCGCGGTCGAGATCAGCGATCTCGATGTCTGCCCGCATTACACGGCGCGGGTGATCCGTGGGGTGCGCGTGGGCCCGAGCCCGGCGTGGCTTGCCGAGCGGTTGCGGACGATCGGGATCGAGCCGGTCAACAATGTCGTCGACGTCACGAATTACGTGATGATGGAATGCGGGCAGCCGCTCCACGCCTTCGATCTGGCGAAGATCCGCGGGGGGCGGATCGTCGTCCGGCGGGCTCGCGACGGCGAGACCTTCCGAGCCATCAACCACAAAGATTTTTCGCTCTCCTCCGGGATGGCGGTGATCGCCGACGCCGAGGGGCCTGTGGCGCTGGCCGGCGTGATGGGGGGGGCGGAGAGCGAGATCGCGGCTGACACAGTCGACGTGCTGCTGGAATCGGCGCAGTTCGCGCCGCTGGTCGTTCGCGCGGCGGCGCGGGGGCTCGTCCTCATGAGTGCCTCTTCCTATCGCTTCGAGCGCGGGCCCGATCCGGCGGCCGTCGAATGGGCCAGTCGCCGGGCAGCGGCGCTGATCCAGGAATTGGCTGGCGGCGAAGTGCTCGCTGGCGCCGTCGAGGCGGGGGCACTTGCCGGCGGCCGGGCAACGATCGACCTGCGGGCAGCGCGGGTCGAGGAGGTGCTGGGCGTGCCTGTGGCGGCGGGGCGGCAGGCGGAGATTCTCACCGGGCTGGGCTTTGTGAAGGAAGCGGCCTGCAGCGAGCGTTGCCGGTGGCAAGCGCCGAGCTGGCGCCGCGACGTGACGCGCGAGATCGATCTGGTCGAGGAGATCGCCCGGATCGAGGGCTACGACAACGTGCCGGAGGATCGGCCGATCCATGCCAAGCCGGTCGAGCAGTCGGCCCGGGAGCGGACGATCCGCGTCGCCGGTGAGGTGCTCGTGGCGGCGGGGCTGTGCGAGGCGATGACACGGAGCGTCGTCTCCGAGGCGTTTGAGTCGACGGCGAGCCCGTGGACGGCGCTGCCGCCGCGGCGCGTGGCGCCGGCGCTGGTGCGTGGGGCTGATCGACTCAGGCGTTCGCTTCTCCCCAGCCTCTTGGAAGCCAGTGGCCACAACCGGGCCGTGGGGGCGCCGCACGGGGATCTGTTTGAAGTCGCCCGGGCGTATCTCGATCGCAGTTGGAATGCCGCCGGGGCTACGCCGCTCGAGGAGCCGTTGCTCGTGTCACTTGTGGTCGGCGGGGCCTACGCGAAGGCCAAGGGGCTGGCCGAGGGGGTGATCGGGCGACTCGGCGGCGTGGTCGAGTTCCGCCGTGGGGCGTTTGATCTGTTCACGCCGGGGCGGGCTGCGGAGATCGTTCTCGAGCGGGCCGGTACGGAGCCGGTGCGCGTCGGCGTCGTTGGTGAGGTGAGCGACGGCGTGCTCTCCCGCTTCGGTCTCGAAGGGCCGGTGTCGGCGGCCGAGCTGCGGCTCGATCTCCTCGAGATCAGCGGCAGTCAGCCGCGGAAGCTCGTACCGCCGAGTGAGTTTCCGGCGGTGCAGCGAGATCTGAATCTCGTCGTCGACCAGGAATTGGCGTGGGCGGAGGTCGAGCGGGCGATCCGGGAGGCTCCGGGGGCGGATAAAATGCTGGAGTCGCTGTCTCTCGAGCAGGTCTGGGAAGACGCAGAGCGGCTCGGCGCGGGAAAGAAAAGCCTCGTCGTAGGGCTCCGCTTCCGCAGCCAGACCGGGACGATTTCGAGCGACGAATCGAAGCGGCTCGTAGACGGAATCGTGGCCGCGTGTGGCCAGTCCTGCGGGGCGATGTTGCGCGGGTGAGGAGAACTTGGGGCAGATTTTTTGGCCTCCGAGTAACTTTCCGGTCTCGATTGCTCGCTGTCTCTGATTGGCCAGGCAGCAAACCTTCAACGCGACTTGACGCTTTTGCGCTTTGTATCGATTTCGCACCGAGTGAATCGTTGAATCACAGAGGACTCCGTTGACGAAGCAGTCCATTCTTGTCACTGGTTCATCAGGTTTGATTGGAAGTGAAGTGGTGACGCACTTCCACGAGCGCGGATGGGACCGCAAAAGAGGCGGAAAAGGCGTCGTCTGGGTACGAGTGCCAACGGCTGCCATCGTCGATGGGCAGAGGCTCGCTCTCCATCGAACCCGGCAGCCCATGGGAGAACGGGTACGCCGAGAGCTTCCACAGTCGATTCCGTGACGAGTGCCTGGCCTTGGAGGTCTTTGACGGCCTTCTCGCGATGCCAGGGCGATCACGGCGGCCTGGAAGAACGACTACAACCACCGGCGGCCTCATAACTCGCCTGGTTTTCAGACCCCGGCCGAGTTCGCCGCCGCGTGTGCGGCTTCCGCATCGAGCGCGGCCACCGACGAGGCCCTTCTCCCAGTCGTTGAGCGAATCGCACAGCGTCGTAGAGCCGGCGCCCTGGTAACGCCTGCTGATCCCCTTTTCCTCGGTGAAGCTGACCCGCACGGGGATTAGCATGAGCTTCCCGAAGCACGTTCCGCCACGAGTGCCCTCCCCGTGCCCTACCTCGACCACAACGCCACGACGCCGCTCCACCCCGCTGCCCGCAAGGCCTGGCTCGAGGCCGCGGACCGCTTCTGGGCCAATCCCTCGAGCCTGTATGGCCAGGCCACCGCGGCCCGCGACCTCCTCGCCGACTGCCGCGAACGACTCGCCGACCTGCTCGGCTGCAGCGACCCCGGCCGGATTGTGTTTACGTCGGGCGCCACTGCCGCCAATAACCTCGTCGCCCGGCACTTTTCCAGATCAGCACCCTCCGACGCCCTCGCGCTGCTTTCCCCCCTCGAACACCCCGCCGTTGACGTGTCGATCCGGGCTGCCTTCCCCGGCCGCGTCCATGACACCGGCGTCGACGCCGAAGGGGTCGTCGCGCCAAAGGCCCTCGCCCGGGCGCTCGACGGAGCCGGCCACCGGCCAATCGCCGTCGTCTCGATCATGGCCGCGAGCAACGAAAGCGGCGTCCTCCAGCCGTGGCCCGAGCTCGCCAGCCTCTGTCGCGATCGCCACATCTCCTTCCACACCGACGCCGCTCAGTGGCTCGGCAAGCTCCCCGCCGCGGGCCTTGCCTCCTGCGACTGGCTGACCGGGAGCGGCCACAAGTTCGGCGGCCCCCGCGGCGTCGGGTTTCTCGTTGTGCCGGCCAAGACGCGCTTCCGCGGCGACCTCGGCGGCCCGCAGGAAGATGGCCAACACGCCGGTACCGAAAACCTCCCCGGCATCGCCGGGATGGTGGCAGCCCTCGAAGTGCGGCAGCGCGATCTCCCCACGATCGCCGAGCGGGGCGCCGCCCACCGCGATGCCGCCATCGAGCTTCTCCGCGAGCGTCTTCCGACGGCAAGAGTCGTCAGCGGCAACGCTGCACGACTCTGGAACACCCTCGCGATCCTCATTCACAGAGCCGATTCGCGAAAGCTCGTCGCCGCCCTCGACCGGGCCGGCATCGAAGCCTCGACCGGCTCGGCCTGCAGTTCCGGCGCCGCATCGGCCGCGCGCGTCGTCGCTGCCATCGCCCCTTCCCTCGGCATCGCTCCGGGGGCACCGGTCGGCATGGTTCGCTTCTCCGCCGGCCCCGACACCAGCGCCGCGGATTGGCAGGCCGCGATTCATGCCCTGGCCGAAGCCGTCATCGTGAGCGCGGGCCCCTCCCGGCCTCCGCGCGTCGATTTACGTTAAAGGGTCTTTTGCTTGTCGCCGACGAACCACCCAACAGGCTTGAGGCCAGTCAGGCCCCCCCAGTTCTGGCTCAAGCGGTGGCTTCGGGGTCGCCCATGCCCCGTCGCCGGACGTTCGCCTCGGCCATCCATGGCGTCGGCACTCTCCGCGCCGCTGTCGGTCGAGTAGGCCCGGGGGCTCTCGCCCCCAGGCCTCTCACAGAACCGGACTTGTGGGTCACACATCCGGCTCTTTGGGTCAGTGTCTCACAGGTCAAACAGGAGTGTTTGACCAGAGGCCAGTTTTGGGCGGGGGTTCAGAGATTCCCAGGTGGATTCCAGGGACACCAGGCGCTCGTGAAACCAAGCGTTCCGGTAGGCCACCGTCATTCCAACTGAGTTGCTCCGATACCACACGCCCCGTCGGCAGTAGGCAGAGTGCGCGGCTCCGCGCACGCTGGCCCCTCGCTCCTGTAGGTGCCGGAAGAGATGGCGAGGCCGCTTCTTCTGCCGAACGAGGATCGCCCGCAGCCGTCGCCGGATGTGGGCATCCCACACGTGGAGACGATGGACGTTCTCCTCCGTGCAGATTCGGAAGTAGGACGACCAGCCTCGAAGGTAGACGTTGATCCGCTCGATGCACCGCGTTGGCGATTGGCCCCACATCCGCGGCGTTAGCTCACGGATCTTGGCATCCATTCGCTCCTTGGTGCGAGTCGAGACGTGCACTTCCACCTTCGTTGATTCCGCTGGCTTCCGCAGGCGGAAGCCGAGGAAGTGGATCTCTTCGGGGCGGGCGACTTTGCTCTTCTCCTCGTTCACCTGGAGCCGGAGACGGCTCTGGAGAAATCTTCGGATCGAGTCCATCACCCGCCGACCAGCCCGCTCGCTCCGCACGAAGATGTTGCAATCGTCGGCGTAGCGGACAAAGCGGAGCCCTCGACTCTCCAGTTCCTTGTCGAACTCATCGAGCACGACGTTGGATAGCAGTGGAGAGAGGGGACCACCCTGGGGTGTGCCTTCATCGGTCGACACCCGCGTGCCATCCGGCATCACGACTTTCGCCTTCAGCATCCGGCCGATCAGCTTCAGGATCCGAGAATCCGCGACCTTATGACCCAGCCGGCTCAAGAGCCGTTGGTGATGGACGCGGTCGAAGAACTTCGAGAGGTCGATATCGACCACGATCCCGTACCCGTTGCCAACATACTCCTTCGCCTCGGCGATCGCTGTGTGTGCCCCGCGTTTGGGGCGGAATCCGTGGCTGCTTGAATGAAAGGTTGGTTCAAGGATCGGCTCCAGGATCTGGAGCACGGCCTGTTGAGCCCACCGATCAATCACGTTTGGGATACCAAGGCCGCGCTCCCCTCCGCCCGGTTTGGGAATCCAAACCCGACGGATGTCACCCGGTTGGTACGTCCCGTTCAGCAGCGCACGGTGCAGACGCGGAAGAAGCGATCGGGCAGAGCCCAAGACCTCGTCCACGCTGCATCCGTCCACTCCCGGAGCACCCTTGTTGCGAACGACGTTCAGCAGGGCCGTCGCCAGGTTCGCTGGCGACGCCGCTGCCTCCAGCAACCGACTCGCGTCGGCCGCACTGGCGCCGAGATCGTTCACGGTCTTGTCATTCGCTGTACGCAGCAGGAAGTCTCTGCCGCCGGATGCGTCCGACGGTCCCGACTTCCCGCCCCCTCGCGGGCTGGCGGCAAACGCGAATTGCAGTTGGTGTGATCTCATGCTTCAAAACCCATCGCCCCCTTCGCTCCACCCGCTTTCACGGGCTTCCTCGCTACTACGGGACGATCCGACTTCTCCCCTGGCATCGAGCCCGCGTCGTTGCCTTCGTGGCCTCTACCGTTTCCGGACCAAGGGAGATCTCTTGGGGTAAGGTATGAATGACTTCTCGCCGCCGCCGCCCCCACTACCGTCCTGCCGCGATTGGATATCGGGCGTTGCGTTGCAAGGCACGCTTGCCCAGGCAGGCCGGCCTTACGGGGGTTCACTTGCGTTCGGTGCTGCGGTTCGCCTCGGGCTTCCATCCCACACGCCCTCGCGGGAAAGGCCTCGGCTGTGCAATGCCAGCCTCAGTCTCGTGCAGCTGCCTCCGGCTTCTGGTTGCCTCCAATTGGCCCCATAAAGGACTTTCACCTTCGGTCATTCATCCATGCCCAACGCACCTTTCGCCCTCCGGGCTGCGCTCACCGGCGAGGCCGGCTCACGGAACACGGGCGACCCCTCGCTGCAGAGCTTTGAGTGGCACGACCGAACCCCAGCGGTCAGGCGAGGCGGGGATCGGCGAACGCTTGAGGAGTGACGAGGCACCGTAAGAACGACGAAACGTTTGCCGGCCCCGCCGACGAATCACCCACAGGTTCGAGGCCCTCTGGGCTTCCCCGATCCTCGGCTCAAGCGTGGCTGCGGGGTCGCCCCGCGGGCGGATGTTCAAAACTTCTGAATGGCGTCGAAGCCGAGCATCGTTTGATTCGTGCTCACGCCGTCGTTGAAGGGAAGGACGCCGCTTCGGCCACTGAAGAAGTCCCAGCGGAAGCAGGGTCGGACGAGGACATTCGCATTCGGCACCCAGTTGGGGCCGACGGTGAGCGAGAAGTAGTTGCCAGGCAAGGGGACGTGGTTGGGGTTGCTCGGCCGATTGAGCCCGACACGGGTGCCATCGACGTCGTCAAACCACTCGAAGCGGGCGCCCCACTTCCAGGTGTCGCTGGCTGACCAATAGAGATACTGGTCGATGCCGGTCCAGAGTGCCGTGCTGCCGTCGGGGAGGCCCTTCGCCTGGGTGCCCAACCACTGGTGGAAGACATACTCGACGTTGTCCGTAGGGCGGACTTCGAAGATCAGGCTGTAGCGGGTGCGGTTGGCCGAGGCGAGAATCGGGGCCGGCTGGAACACGGGGGAGAAATCGTCGCATTCGTCACCGCTGATGATCGCGAACGACGAGGCGAGGGAGTTGTCGTCGTTCTTGAGGCGCGCGCGGCCGAGGAAGTTGGCCCGGGCGTAGCCCGAAGAGAGGGCGTTCCAACCGTTGACGAGGCCGGCGTTGACTTCGAGGTTGTCGCTCGCCCGCCAATTGGCGAGCCCGCCCCAGTGGGTGAACGGACCGGCGAATTGGTAGCTGTAGGCTTTCGTGTAGAAGAAGTTGCCGACGGCAGGCAGGCCTTCGTAGCCGACCACCGAGTAGAAGTGGCCGAGCTTGACGTTGAGATCTTGGCTCCCCGCCTCGGCGTAGAGCTGCGGCATCGCCAGCCCATAATACTCGCCGCTGTTCCAGTCATGCGCGCGACTGGGGCTGACCTCCCATCCGGTCGATTGGGCGAGGAGATAATCCTCGCCATAGATCAGGTCGGCCCGGTAGCCGAGGCCCGTCTCGCCATCCCCGGGGAGCGTCTGCTCGCCGACGAGGTAGACCTGATTGAGCATCGGCTCGTTGGCCCGGTCGACGGCGTTGTACGGTCCGTTGAACTTGCTTGCAGGATTGGCAAAGTTGCCCATGAAGCCGCCGTCGATCCAGCCATACACACCCGCACGTTCAGGCTTCCCGAACAGATACCAATCCTGTCCCTTGGGGATAACGCCGTCCATGACGCCGTCGTCGAGCACCGGATCGAAGCCCTCGAACTGCCCCACCTGACCGGGCTGGCCCACGAAGTCGGATTCCTGCGTCCGGCCGACGGTGGCCATGAGACTGCCTGTCAGGATCATGGCCACCATTCGCTGGGCTCCGGGCCCACAGAGTCTCCGCACCAACTCCATACGATCCCTCCTCTTTCTCGATCCACCGGGGAACGCGAGAGCACCCTCCGCGATGCTTCCGCAGGACGTGGATCCGGCCCTCCATCCATCGGCGGAGTCAGCCGCACAACCGTGACGGCCGCCACCGGCGGAGGAACCGTCACTGTTCGTCTGCCCCGGAGCCCCGATCCGCACGCGCTTCCATGGCTGCCCATTCCCCCCAAGCCGTCGATCCGCGAGGCCGGCGGAAGCGCTGGTCCCCCGGTCGCGGCTCCGCCGGGGGGGAGTCCTCAAGGCAGACAGACAGAGACGCCGATGGAACGGGCTGTGCGGGTCGTGCGGAACGAGGGGGATCTGCGGATGGGGGGAGGCTGCGTGCGAGCGAGACAACTGGTGGTGCTGCTGCTGGCAACAGTCTGGCTCGCTGCCTCGGCAGATCGAGCCTCAGCCCAGACTTACGGCATCGACTTCCGCAACACCCTCATGCCCGCCTCCGGGGGCATGGCGGGCACGAGCGTCGCCGCACCCCAGGACTTCATCTCGGCGATCAACGGCAACGCCGCGGCCCTCACGCAGTACGAGGGGACGCACTTCACCATCGGCGGCGCTTTCGTCGGCCCGACGGCCAGACTTTCGCAGGCTGCCCCACTCCCGCTCCTCGGCGTCCAGCCGTTCTCCGAAAAGAGCGAAACCCCGGGGGCGGTCGTACCGGCGATCGGCGTCTCCCAGGAGCTCGACGGCTTCGCCCTCCCGACGACGGTCGGGATCGCCGTCCTCGGCGCTGCCGGTGGTGGCTCGAGCTATGTCCAAAATCCCGCCAGCAACGGCACCTCCGCCTACCTCCTGTTCCTCGAGTTTGCCCCGTCAGTGGCCGTGGCCCTCACGGACAGGCTCTCGGTGGGAGCGACGATGTTCATCGGCGACGGCTACGTCTCGGGGCCGTTTGTCGGCGTCAGCAACATGACCAACGCCTACGCCCTGCGGGGAGGGGTCGGCATCAACTATCTCCTCGGGGATGCCACCCGCTTGGGCGCCTACTACCAGTCGACCCAGGCCTTCCGGTTCCCGAACGAGGCGATCCTCTTCGGCCAGTCTCGCCCCATCGATGTCGACATGGGGCTGCCGCAGACGGTGGGGCTGGGGATCTCCAACGAATCGCTCATGGATGGAAAGCTGCTGCTGGCCGCCGACGCCCTGTTCCTCGACTGGAACTCAGCCGCGCTCTTCAAGAGCATCTACAAACCGCAGTGGGTGATGCAGCTCGGGGCCCAGTACCGGGCCACCGATAAGCTCAAGCTCCGGGCCGGCTATGCCTTGGCCGAAAATCCGATCGACAACGGCTTCGGTACGTCGATCGGCCCGGTCCAGGTGCCCGGCGGTATTCCGGCTGTGAAATACGTGCAGAGCCCGTTCGCGATCGTCAATGAACACCGCATGTCCGCCGGCTTCGGCTACAGCGACGTCATCCCCGGGCTCGATTTCGACGCCTTCGCCGGTGGGATGTTCCCGGCGACGGTGTTTCTCGGGAACTCGACCCGCGTCGACATCTGCAGCTACTGGGCCGGCGTTGGCTTCACCTGGCACTTCGACCGGCTGCAGACCCGCACAGCCACCGCCGGATCATGAGCTGTCGCTCGACTACTCCCCCCATGTTCGGCAAGGCCCGGCACGGCCTCGGGGTAGCGATCGCGCTGCTCACCATCGCAGCCTTCGGCTCTCCGGCGCCAGCGGCGCCGATGGAGGTCCTGCGGATCGGCCCGGGGGCAACGGCTTCTGAAACCGAGCGCGACGACATCGAGACCGACCGCGATACGTTCACCTTCGCCCCGACCACGGCCGGTGCGGCCCGCACGATCACCGAAGCCTCGTATTCGTTCATCGACAACGCCACTGGCCCGGAAGCCCACAGCTTTCCGGAGCTCCTCGTCCGCCGCGGGATCGGCGAGCGGTTCGAATTGCGGGTCGGCATCAATTACGAGGCCGGCGGGCCGGGACTGGCGTCGGGCACCCAGGTCGGCGGCGAGGATCTCGTGTCGGAAGAGGAGAGCCGGATGCTCTATGGGGCCAAAGTCGAGACGACCGATCAAGCCGGCTGGATCCCGATGTCGGCGCTGATCGTTCAGGGCTTCACGCCGCTCTACGGGCCGACACACCAATCGACGATGATGGTCGGCGAAGCGTGGGCCTGGCGCTTCGCCAACGGGTGGGAATGGCGCTCGGGCATTCGCTACGGCACCGGCTGGGCCGAGGAGGACTTCTTCAACCAGTGGGCCCCCTCCACGGCCCTCAAGATCCCGCTCAACGCGCGGTGGGAGGTACACGCCGAGTATTTCGGAATCATGACCACCGGCAGGGAGAAGGCGATCAACGTCCAGTATGGAAGCTGCGGCGGCCATGTCCTCCTCACGAAAGATCTCGAGCTCGGCCTCCGTCTCGGCTGGGGGCTCAACGAGACCTCGCCGAACTTCTTCGCCAACACCGGATTCGGCTACCGCTACTAAAATCCCCGCTGCCAACAATTTGCGGTGACGGTTCCCGTCGGGTAAGAGTGCTCGTTCCCTCCCCCTCCGCGATCCCCCGGAAACCTCGATGACTCCGAGAATCCTCCTCACCACGACGTCCTTCCAAGACACCCCCGGCCCCCACCACGCGGCGCTGGCTGCCACCGGCTGGGAGATCGTCACCGCCCGCGGACCGCTCTCCGAAGCCGACACCCTCGCGCTCGTCGGCGAGATCGACGGCTACCTCTGTGGGGATGACGCGATCACGAAGCAGGTGGTCGAGAAGGCCTCGCCGCGGCTCAAAGTGCTGTCGAAATACGGGATCGGCGTCGACAAGATCGACGTCGCGGCCTGCACGGCCAAGGGAATCCCGCTCCTGTTCACCCCCGGTGTCAACCACACGACCGTCGCCGAGCACTGCTTCCTCCTCATGCTGGCGCTGGAGAAGAATCTCCTCTTTCACACCGACTCGACCCGCACTGGCGGCTGGAAGCGGGCCACCGGCCACGAGCTGATGGGCCAGACGATCGGGATCGTCGGGATGGGGCGGATCGGCCGGGAGGTGGCGATCAGGGCCCGGGCCTTCGGGATGCCGGTGGTTGGCTACGACCTCCACTGGGACGACGCCTTCGCCGCCGCCCATGGCATCAAGCGCGCCGCGGGCCTCGTTGACCTCTTCGGCCTCGCCGACATCGTCTCCCTCCACACCAATCTCACCCCCGAAACGCGCGACCTCGTTCGCGCCGAGACGATCCGGCAGATGAAGCCGGGAGTGCTGATCGTGAACTGTGCCCGCGGCGAGATCGTCAACTCGGCCGACATGGCCGAGGCGCTACAAAGCGGCCGCGTCCGCGGCTACGGCACCGACGTCCTCGATGTCGAGCCGCCGCCGGCCGGCCACCCACTTACGAATCTCCCCACGTGTCTGGTCACCCCGCATGTCGGCTCGCGGACCCACGAGAGTGTCCAGCGGCAGGCGATGGCGGCGGTGACCAATCTCCTCAATTGCATGCGCGGCGAGAAACCGCTGGCGCAGATCAATCCGGAAGTCCCGGTGAAGAAGGTCGTCTGAAGCCCACCGTGCCTCTCCCGCTCCCGGAGCCCAGCAGAACACCATGGCCGAGATCTTCCACGTCGTCCCCGTCGCGATCCACGAGCAGATCGTTATCTCTGCTTACCGTCACCGCGGCTACACCGCCGACGAGGCGGGGAAGGCGGCCAAGCTCGCTACCGCCGCCACGACCCACGGCATCCGCACGCACAACGCGATCAAGGCCCTCCACCTCGACGAGCTGTTCGGCTCGAAGGTCGGCGGCTGCGTGCCCGGCGCCCACATCCGCAAGCTCCCCTCCCGCTTCGATGCGACAGAAGTTTGGGACGGCAACAAGAAGCTCGGCCAGGCCGTCGCCTGGGAGGCGATCGAACGCTGCATGGCGCTGGCCGATCGGCACGGCACCGGCACCGTCTCGGTCGACAATGCCTTCCATTATCTGTGGGGAGGGGGCTACGTGATGGAAGCCGCCCGCCGCGGCTACATCGCCTACACCAACTGCACCGCGTCGCTCGCCGAAGTCGTCCCCTTCCGCGGCGTTCACCCGACGCTCGGCACCAATCCCCACTCCTGGGGCTTTCCCACGACCGACGCCATCGGGTTTCCCGTCGTCATCGACTGGGCCACCTCCGTGATCGCGATGGGGCGCGTCCAGCAGCTGAAACGCGAAGGAAAGCCGCTCCCCGCCGGCGCCGCCGTCGACGCCTCAGGCAAGCCGACGACCGATCCCGACGCCGCCGTGGCCCTCCTCCCCTTCGGCGACCACAAGGGCTACGGGCTGTCGCTGATCAACGAGATCGTCGCCGCTCTTATCGGCGGCTCGCTCCCCACAATCCGCAGCCGGGCTCCCGTGGCTGGGGAAAAGCAGGGCTGTGCCTTCTTCTTCCAGGTCATCCACCCGGAAGCGATCAGCGGCGCGGCGTTTCCCTTTGGCCGCTCGCAGAGCGACAACGTCAAGGCTGTCCTCGCCGACATCCTCGGCCATGGCAACGCCGGCTGCATCCTCCCCGGTCAGCTCGAGGCCGAGGCGGCCGAGCGCACCTGCCGGGCCGGCGGCCTGCTTTTTTCCACCGCCGAGGTCGGAGCCCTCAACGACCTGGCCCGCGAGGCGGGCGTAGCCGAGATCGATCCCGCCGCGCTGCCGACCGCCTGACCCACCGACTCCACCAAGCCCCTTCCCCCACTCAAGACGCCCCCACACACGACGCCCCCCGAAGGAGCCTCCATGTCGCTGCCGATCAAGCCGAAGGACCGCTGTGGATTCGACTGCGTCTCGCTCGGCGAGGTGATGCTCCGCCTCGATCCGGGCGAGGGGCGGATCCGCACCGCGCGCCACTTCCAGGCTTGGGAAGGGGGGGGCGAATACAACGTCGCCCGCGGCCTGCGGAAGTGCTTTCAGCTGCGGACGGCCCTGGTCAGTGCGTTTGTCGACAACGAGGTCGGCCGGCTCATCGAAGACTTTATTGATCAGGGTGGGGTGAACACCGATTTCGTCCAGTGGCGCGACGACGACGGCATCGGCCGCTCGGTCCGCAACGGCCTCAATTTCACCGAGCGCGGCTTCGGGATTCGTGGGGCGGTCGGGGTCCCCGACCGGGGCAACACCGCCGCCAGCCAGCTCAAGCCGGGTGACATCGACTGGGAGAAGCTCTTCGGGGACGTTGGCGTCCGCTGGTTTCACACCGGCGGGATTTTCGCCGCCCTCTCCCCCTCGACCGCGGCCCTGACGATCGAGGCGGTCGAGGCCGCGAAGAAGCACGGTACGATCGTCTCCTACGATCTCAACTACCGCCCCAGCCTGTGGAAGAGCATCGGCGGCCTGGCCAAGGCGCGTGAGGTCAACCGGGAGATCGCCCGGCATGTCGACGTGATGATCGGCAACGAGGAAGACTTCACCGCGTCGCTCGGCTTTGAGGTGAAGGGGGTCGATCATACGATTTCGGCGGTCGAGACCGACGCCTTCAAGGCGATGATCGAGACGGCCGTGAAGGAGTTCCCAAACTTCAAGGTGGCGGCCACGACGCTGCGCCGCGTCGTCTCGGCGACGAAAAACGACTGGTCGGCGATTCTCTGGCATGATCGAAGCTTCCACGACAGCCGCAAGTATCCGGACCTGGAAATCCTCGACCGGGTCGGCGGCGGCGACAGCTTCGCCAGTGGCCTCGTGTTCGGGTTCCTCGAGTTCAATGACCCTCTCGCAGCGGTCGAATACGGCGCCGCCCACGGGGCCCTCGCCTCGACAACCCCCGGCGACACCTCGATGGCGACGCGCAAAGAGGTCGAGAAGCAGATCAGCGGCGGCGGCGCCCGCGTGGTGCGCTGAGCGATAACACCCGCCCGGAGAGCACGATCACGCGCCCGCGCTCTCGTCGAGCTCCACCCACGACCGGCAGCCGCCGTACGATTCCTGCCAGGGGAGCACGACAGGGGAGGGGAGGGGCGTGACCGTCACCTCGAGGAGATGGAGCTCGTCCTGCCAGCGATGGAAGCGCTCGTCGACCACGCTCTCGGCCCACACGTGGCGGTCTCGGTACGCATCGAGGGCACGGCGGTCGGTGATCCGGTGGGCGGCACGGACGACAGCGACGTGCGTGAACACGACCGCGGACTCCGGGGGGCGGTCGTCATCGATCCCCACCAGAAGGTCGCGGGCCTCCGGCACGAGGCTCTCGGCCGACTGGTGGAGAAACGTGGGGAAGAGGAGAAAGCGGGAGTGCTCGGGGCGGAAGGCCCCGTGAGGCTCGACGATTCCGCCCTTCCGGAGGATCACATCCTGCCGTCCCGACGCCAGTGCTCGGCAGATCGCCGCCCATTCCTTGAAGGCCGTGCGCACCGGGATGGCCCCGTCGACCGCCCTGGCATCGCCTTCCGTCATGATGTCACTTCTTCGCCGGCTTGCGGACATGGATCGCATCGGCCGTCAGCTGGATGATGGGAATCGCGAGCTTCGGGTCAAACACCCCCTGGCCGCTCACAACCACCTCCTGCCCCTTTTGAATCCCGAACAGCTTGCGGGCATCGAGCGGGAGCACCTTGCCATCGGCGCCGACGAACTGGACGGCGACCATCGGCGCGTTGGCCGAACGCTTCTTGCAGAAAGGGCAGTTGTCGGCATTGTGGCCCGCCTTGCCGGCATGGTCGTCGGCAGGGATCTCCAGGAGGACGAACGACGCCTTGTTCTCCAGGAACGGCTCCATCCCCTTCGCCCCGATCCGCCCGGCGATCACGATCGGCTGCGGCCCCTTGGGGGCATCCTTGGCGAGCAGCGTTTCCTTGGCCGCCGTCGGCGTGAGGGGATCGACCGGCTCCTGCGGGAGGAGGAGCTTGGCGCGGACGGCAGCGGCATCGGTCTGAGCGCTCGCCGATCGCCCGGCCGCCCCCACGGCGGCGGCCACCAGCCCCCCGACGACGATCCTCCGACGGCTCACTGAACAACGCATCGAACGGCTCATGGAAAAATCCTCCCTGATGACCCACCCAATGACCCACCCACCGCCACCGGAGCCACTTGCCTCAAGCGTCTCCTGCCGGTGCTCTTCGTCACTTGGCAACCGCGTCCTTCAACGTCTTCATCCCCGCTTCGATCCCGGCGGCCTCGTCGCCCCACACCTTCGCCAGGTCGTCGGCGCCATGGATCGCGATGTCGATCTTGTCGAAGACCGTGAACAGGGTCTCGGAGGCCGCGATCACGCCCGCCTCGACGTCGGCCGGGAGCTTCGCCTCCTTCGCCAGCCCCTCCACATCGCCGAGGAAATGGCCGAGCTCGTGGACCGGGGCATCGGCCTTCTCGCGGACATTCGCTTCCATTCCCTCCTTGACGACGGCGACGAGCTTATCGAGCTCGCCAACGAGCTCGGCGAGGGTCTCGGGGTGATGGTGGTCGTGAGCCTCCCCCTCGTCGGCCGGCAGCGCCTCAGCCGGGGCGCTGTCAGCGGGGGCGTGATCGTGGCCTGCGTGGTCATGCCCGGCGTGATCGTGGTCGTCGTGGGAGCCCTTGGCGGCCGGCAGCGCCGGGCCGATATCGGCCTGCTTCTTGGCAACGGCGGCGGGGGGGGCCGAGCCGTTGCAGCCGGCGAGGAGCAGCCCACCGAGGACGAGGGCAGGGGACAGGGCAAGCGCGAGGCGGGGCATGGGATCTCTCCGGGCTGCGGATTTGGGCGACGGTGGGCGTCGACGCGCCCGGTTAGGTCGAGGATACCGCTTCGCCCGACGGGCTGCCAAGCAACGGTGGCCCGGCGGCGAGCGGATCGGCCACCAGACAGACCAGGGCATGCGGCGGCAGCTCGAAGGTCGCGCCCGCCTCGACCAGCGGGCCAAGGGCTTCGCCATGGACGTCAAACGGCGACGGCTCCCGGGTGTCGAGAAACAGCCGCCACGGCAGGGCCGCAACGTGGGGGGCCTGCGGCAAGCGGAACGACCGCGGCTCGCTGCCGGCGTGGAGGAGGATGAGGACGTGGCGCGGGATCCCGGCGGCCGGTTCTGGCTTCGCGGCTGCCGGTTCGACGGCTGCGGCAAAGAAACAGGTCAGGCTCGCCCCGACCGCCCCCCAGTCGACCGGCCCGCCGTCGGCCGAGAACCACTCGACGTCGGGGAGCGCTCCCCCCGCCTCCGCAGCACCGCGCAGGAACGTCCGCCGCCGGAGGGTCGGATTGCCGAGCCGGAAGCGGATGATCTCGCGGACGAAGCGAAGGAGATCGGCGTTGGCCTCAACGAGCGACCAATCGAACCACGACACCGGCGTGTCCTGGCACCAGGCGTTGTTGTTCCCCCCCTGGCTCCTTTCGATTTCGTCCCCAGCGACCAGCATCGGCACCCCCTGCGAAAGGAGGAGTGTGGCAAGGAGATTCCGCACCTGACGAGCGCGGACGGCGACGATTCCCGCATCGGTCGTGGGCCCCTCGACGCCGTAGTTGTCGGAGAAGTTGTTGTTGTCGCCGTCGCGGTTCCCCTCCCCATTGGCCTCGTTGTGCTTCTCCCGGTAGGCGACGAGGTCGCCGAGCGTGAAGCCGTCGTGCGAGGTAACGAAATTGATGCTGTGGTAGGGCTGGCGGCTGTTGCCCGCGTAGAGATCGCTCGAGCCGGCCAGGCGCGTGGCAAGGTGCCCGGTCTGGGCGTGATCCCCGCGCCAGTAGCGGCGGACGTCGTCGCGGTATTTCCCGTTCCACTCCGCCCAGCGCAGCGTGGCGAACGACCCGACCTGGTAGGCCCCGGCGGCATCCCAGGCCTCGGCGATGATCTTCGTATCGGCGAGGAGCGGATCCTCGGTGATCAGCTCGACGATGGGCGGATTGGGGAGGATGTCGCCGTTGCGGTCACGGCTCAAGATGCTCGCCAGATCGAAGCGGAAGCCGTCGACATGGTAGTCGTGCACCCAGTGCCGCAGGCAGAGGAAGATCAGCTCGCGGACGATCGGGTGATTGCCGTTGACGGTGTTGCCGCAGCCGGAATAGTTGCGGTAGCGCGAGCCACCGTCGGCGAGCATGTAATAAACCCGGTTCTCCAGCCCCTTGAACGAGAGCGTCGGCCCGATCTCGTTGCCTTCGGCCGTGTGATTGAAGACGACATCGAGGATCACCTCGATCCCGGCAGCATGGAGGGCCCGCACCATCTCCTTGAACTCGCGCACCTGACATCCCGGCTCGGTGCCGGCGGCATAGCCGCGGTGCGGGGCGAAGAACGCGATCGGATCGTAGCCCCAGTAATTGCCCCGTCCCTCCAGCGGCGGGATGGCCGTCGAGGGAAACTCGTGCACCGGCATCAACTCGACAGCCGTGACGCCGAGCGACTTCAGATAGGGAATCTTCTCGATCACACCGAGGTAGGTGCCGGGATGGGCGACGCCGCTCGAGGGGGAGGCGGTGAAGCCGCGGACATGGAGCTCGTAGATCACCGTGTCGGCCAGTGGCCGCTTCAGATGCCGGTCTCCCTGCCAGTCGAAGGTGTCGTCGATGACGACCGATTTCGGCGGCACGAGCGTGCCGTCCGCGGCGACGAGAAACCCGCCAGCCAGCGCCCGCGCGTAGGGGTCGACGAGCCTGGCCCTCCCGTCGAAACGCTGGCCGACCTCCGGTGCGAAAGGACCGTCGGCCTGGAAGTGGTAGAGCTGGCCGGGGGCCACCCCGGGGACGAGGATGCTCCAGATATCCCCCCAGCGATCGGTGGCGGGGTCGAGCGCGATCACCTCCGCCGGCTCGGTGTCGGTCACCGCGTCATAGAGGAGAACGCGCACGCCGGTGGCCGAATGGCTGTAGACCACGAACTGGACCCCCGTCCCACGGAGCACGGCTCCGTAGGGGAGGGGTTGGCTGAACTGGAGGGCCGGGAGCGGCCGCTCGGCGTGGGACCGCCGCGGCGTGGCTCGGGGCTTGCGGGGAGGCATGGTGCGGCGATGATACCATTCCTTCCCGGCCCCACGCCGGGAGCCGGGCCGAGCTCCATCGACCCCCTGTGACAGCCTCCTCGAGGGACGACACACCAGTGGCGGGCGCGACTTACTCCTCTTCGGGCGTCAACCTCGAGCTCTACGCCGAGGGCATGGCCCGCCTTCCTGCCCACATGCGGCGGACGCAGTGCCCGCGCGTGATCAGTGCCGAGGGGGGCTTCGCGGCGCTGTTTCAGATGGACCTCCCCGGGCTCTTCCGCCGCGGCTGGGAGGATCCCGTCCTCGTCTCCTGCACCGACGGCGTCGGCACGAAGCTCAAAATCGCCGTTCTGGCCGGCATCCACCACACCGTCGGCATCGACCTCGTGGCGATGAGCGTCAACGACTGCCTCTGCACCGGAGCCGAGCCGCTGTTCTTCCTCGATTACGTCGCCCTCTCCCACGACGATCCCGATCTCCTGGAAAGAATTGTCCGTGGCATCGCCGACGCCTGCGTGGAGAGCGACTGTGCGCTCGTCGGCGGGGAGACGGCGATCCTCCCCGACATGTACCAGGGGGGCGAATACGACCTCGCCGGCTTCGTTGTCGGGGTCGTCGAGCGGAAGCGGATCATCGATGGACGGCAGATCCAGCCGGGTGACGTCGCCATCGGCCTCGCCTCGACCGGCTTCCACTCCAACGGCTACAGCCTCGTCCGCAAGGCGGTGTTCGAGTACGGCAAGCTGAAGTTCGACGACACGGTTGAGGACCTGGGGGGGACGACCGTCGCCGAGGCCCTACTGCGTCCCACCCGGCTCTACGCCCGCCCCGTGCGCAGCGTGCTGCGGCGCTACCGCGTCAAGCAGCCGATCCACGGCATCGCTCACATCACCGGCGGCGGTTTGGAGGAAAACCTCGCCCGGATCGTCCCCGACGCCGTCCAGGTGGTGATCGAGCGCGGCTCCTGGAAGGTGCCCGATGTGTTCCCCTGGGTGCAGAAGCTCGGGAGCATCGAGGACGCCGAGATGGACCGGGTCTTCAACATGGGGGTGGGGATGGTGCTCGTCGTCTCCCCGCACTTCGCCGACAGCATTGTCGCGCAGCTGGCCGACGCCGGGCTTGAAGCCTGGCGGATCGGCTTGGTGCAGGCCGCCGAGGCGACAAGCGCGCGGGTCGTCGTCCGCTAGCCGCCGGCGGCGTCAGTGCCCCTTATGGATCGGCACCGCGGCCGCGCGCGGAGCGGCGCCTGCCCGCGACGGACCGGCCGCTTTGATCGCCGTGAGCAGCTGCGATTCCGTGATCAGATCGCGGAGGATGATCGGCTCAGGCGGCGATTCCCCCGGCCGTGAGGCGGGGAAGACCGCGAGCACCGGGATCGATTTGCTCTGCAGGCTCTCGAGCATCGCCTTGATCTCGGCCGATTCCTCCGTCCAATCGGCTAGCAGCGGCACGATCTTGTTCGACTCGATCGCCGCCTTCACCTTGTTGGTCTCGATCGCGGTGGCGAGATTCAGCTTGCACGTCATGCACCAATCGGCCGAGAAGTCGACGAGCACCGTCGCCCCGTCGGTGCGCAACTCGGCAAGGCGGGCCCGCGAAAACGGCTCCCAGGGGATGATCGATTCGACCGGCCCGAGGAACGTGAACGAGGCGCAGCCGATCGCCGCGGCCACCCCGGCCGCCTGGACCCAGCGCCCAAAACCGACCGAGCCACCACTGGCTTCCTGCCCCTTGCCGATCCACCAGCAGGCGGCCCAGATGCCGACAAGCAGCGCGAACGTCGGCACGAACCAATCGTGATTGAGGAAGGTGAACAGGAACACGACCGTGCCGAGCATCACGAAGCCGAGGATCTCTTTCAGCGTCTCCATCCACAGCCCGGGCTTGGGAAGAAACTTCACGAGCCCCGGAATGAGGCCGACAAGGATGTAGGGGAGCGCCATGCCGGTGGCGATCGCCCCGAACACGCCGTAGGTGACGTACGTCGGCTGCGCGAGGGTGAAGCCGAACACCGGCCCGAGGAACGGCCCGCTGCAGGGGGTGGCCAGCACCGTGCTCAACACCCCCTTGAGAAAGGCCCCGAACGGTCCCTCCTTCGATTGCAGATGCCCCGCCTTCTCCCCGATGAAGCCGGGGATCGGCAGCTCCCACACGCCCAGGAACGACAACGCGAAGGCGAACACGATCGCCGCCATCGTGATGTTGAAAGCGGACGACGTGAACTGCTCCCCCCAGGCGAGGTTGCGGCTCCCGAGGCCAATGTTCGCCGCCACGCTCGCCGTGGCCAGGGCGAAAAACACGGCGTAGACGCCAGCGCAGTACCAGAGATTGGTGCGAAAAACCTCCCCCCGTGCCTTCCCCGACTGCTGCGCGAACGACATCAGCTTCAGGCCGAGGACGGGGAGCACGCAGGGCATGAGATTCAAAATCAGCCCCCCGAGGAGCCCGGAGAGGAGCGCCATCGGGAGGGAGAGCGCGGTCTTTGGAACGTCGCCCGGCAGAGGCCCGGCGGCGACCACCGACGGCCCGGCGGGCGCTGCAGCCGGCGCGGCGGGGAGTTGGGTCGCAGCGGGATCAACCTCGCCGGCCAGCGGCGCGGCCGGCATGGCCGCTGCGGGCGCTCCCTTGTTGGGCCCTACGTTGTTGGGCCCTACGTTGGTGGGCCCTACGTTGGTGGGCCCTACGTTGGCGGGCGCTGCCTGCACCGGCACCGGTTTCTTCGCCGCCTCCGCATATTTCGCCGGGGCGAACTCGATCGCTCCCTCGCCACTCCCGACCTTCGGGAGCGTCGCCCGGAGCCGGACCGCCGTGGGCGGGTCGCAGGAAGTTTCTGTGCAGGTCTGGAACCCGACGACGATCTCCGCATCCCCCGGTTCAACGCCGGGGAGGAGGACCTCAAACGTGACCGGGCCGTCGACGCCGTTGGCGGCCGCCAATTCGGCCGCCTGGGAAGGAGTGGCAGCGAGGACGACCACGGCCGCCTCGCGCTCGGCGACCGACACCACCGTCGGCTTCCCCTGGCCGACGTCGCTGTCGGCCGACCCGGCCGGGGCGTAGAGGTGATAGCCGGCATCGGGGGAGAGTCGGACGATGAGCGGCCAGACCGTTGCCTCCGCTCCCGCGCCATCGAGGCCGCGCCGCGCCGCCCCAAACGCCGCCTCGACGCCGGCGTGGGCTCGGGGGGGAACATGGGTGGCGATGACCGCCCCCGTTGCACCGGGCAATCCCACGCCGTCATCCGCGGCAGCGGTCGCAGCGGTCGCCGGCGCGAAGGTCGCGGGCGCAGCGGTCGCGGTCGCAGTCGGAAGCGCCGGGGCATCGGCCGTGAACGGGAATGAGGCCGGTGGGGAGCAGGAGGTTTCACGGCACATCTGCACGCTGACGCTTCCGCTCACCTGGGCTCCGGTGCCGGCGGCATTCGGCTCCAGCGGAGCGCGCCACACGACCGTTCCCTCGTGCTCCTCGACCTGGAGCCCCTTCCAAGCCGGGACATCGGTGATCGTCCGGACGTGGGGCGGGGCATCGGGCACGAAAGGGGCCGACGGCAGCCACGCCGACGCCGCGTCGACCCCGATCCGCGTCGCCTTCGGCCCCCCCGGCTTCTGCGTCAGGGCATAGAGGTGCCAGCCCTCCTCGAGCGTCGCGGTGACGACGAGGGTTGCCGGCTTGCCACCGGCCGCGGGTTCCACGGTCGCCGCGACGCTGATCGGGCTCCCCAGCGCGGCGTTGACCGCCCCGAGGGGATCGAAGGAGGGGAGTTGGGCCATCCCGAAGGGGCAGGTCGCCGCCAGGAACGCCGCCACAGCGAGCGTGGCGCGGATCAGCGGAACCACCCGACCGACCGGGAGCCCAAACCGGCCGCGGAGCCATCCGGGCATGCACAGCATCAGCGGATCATTCCAGCGGGGAAGGGAGGGGAGCGGCAACGCGGGAAAACCCCATGAATTGTACAAGGTCCGTTTTCCGGGGGTCAATGCACCCCGCCGCTCCCTGCATCGGTCTGATCGAGGACGGAATCGAGATTTTTCAGGAGAAAATCGACCCTTCCCAGGACCGCCGCTGGGTCGGGGAAGGAACGGGCCTCGTCGAGGACCCAGGTGAACCAGTGGTGGAGGCCCCCCACGACCCCCGCCAGATGGAGGAGATCGATGAGCGACAATTCCTCCGCGGCAAGGGGGCGGATCGCCCGGTAGGCCCCGAGCGCATCGCTCCACAGGGTGCTGATGCGGCGGGCGCCGGCCGGGTTGGCCGCACCGATCTCCCAGCTCCCCAGCAGCCTGGCGAGATCGGCGGCGGGGGTATCGATGCCGGCGGCATGCCAGTCGATCACCGCCGACACCTCATCCCCGACAAAGAGCAGATGGGCCTGCCAGACGTCGCGAAGCACCGGCTGGAGCGGCACCGCCGGGGGCACGACCGCGGCCAGGCGGGAGAGATACGAGAGCCCCCCCTGTTCCCGGAGGATCACCGCGGCGGCCCGGCGACGCTCAGCGACCGCCGCTTGGAGCGGCAAGGCAGCTCCGTTCGTCGGTCCGTCCCAGCCGCGGGCGATGACGGCCCGCAGGGCTTCCACCCGCCGCGCCCACGCCGGCGGCGAAGCAGTCGGCGTCTCCTCGTTGCCACCGACCTCCCCAAGGGCGAGATGGATCCGCGCGAGTGTCTCGAGCGCCGCGGCGGCCTGACGCGGCGACGGAGCCGCCACCGGCTCGCCGGGGCGCCACTGCGTCAATTCGAAGCACGCTCCACCGCCATCGGTGGCGATCGTTCCAGGCCCGGCGTCGTCGCCCGAGGCGACCTCCAGATTCGCCGGCACGGCCCCCACACCGGCCCGCCGCGCCACGGCCATCAGCCGATGGATCGACGCGGCTCGCTCGGGCGACCAGGTCCCTGCAAAGCCCTTCAAAACGTGGCGTTTCGCCGTCGCACCGCCCGGCTCGAGGCTTTCCACGAGCCAGACAGGACTGCCGCTGAAACCAGCGCCGGGGAGTCGACCGACCCGGAACGGGGTTGCGGGGAACCAGCGGCGGACAATTGTCCGAAGCGCCGTGAAGCCTTCCATTGAACTTTCCTCCCGAGCTGAAAACATCCTGTCGCGGCCCTTCGAGACGCATTCGGGCGGAGAATTGGCCCCCCGACAGACTCGATGCTACGCTGCAAAGATGGGTGGGAGAACATGCGATCCCCCTTCCCAGGAAGGGTGTTCACGAGCCTGCCGCAGCCTAGTCTGCTCAACAAGGGCTCACCCCCGGCCAGTCCCACCACCCCGGCTCTTTCGACCCAACCGAGGGGATCCCGACTCATGCCCAGCTGTTCCGGCCGCCCGTTTGTGTTCCTCGCCACGCTGGCAGGACTCGCTCCCGTCGGTGCCTTGCTGCTGGCCATCGGAGCCACCGAAGTCACCTCGGCCCGCGCCGATGAGCCGGCCGCGGTCCCGGCCGCCGACACCGTCAAGGTCGACGCCCCGGCAGCCCCCCCCGCAGCCCCGCAGGCGCCTGCGGCCCCCGAGGCAAAAGGGGGAAAGCCGCCGTTTGCCACCGTGGTCAAGGATGCGACGCGCATCCCCGGGCTGATCACGCTCCATCGCAAGGACGACAAGGTGTGGGCGGAACTGCCCGACTCGATCCTCGGCCGGGAGTTGTTCGTGCTGATCTCGATCGCCAAGGGGATCGGCGACGGCCAGCTCCTCGGCGGCATGAGCTGGGGATTCGGTGACGACTGGATCTGGCAGTTTCGCAAAGTCGACGACAACATCCACGTCGTCCGCCGCAATGTCCGCTTCTTCGCCGACAAGGGGAGCCCCGAGGAGAAGGCAGTCGATCTGGCCTACACCGACAGCGTGCTGTTCAGTGTGCCGATCGCCACCTATGCCCCCAACGGCGCGGCGGTCATCGACCTGTCGGCGATCTTCATGACTGATCTCCCCCAGATCGGCCGCTCGCTCCCCGGCTTCTCCTTCGCCCGCGACCGCTCCACCTGGTCGCGGGTGAAAAACTTCCCCGACAATACGGAGCTCGAAGTCGCCGCCACCTACGGCTCGGGTGGCCAGGCCGAATTCGACACTGTCGCCGACAGCCGCGGCGTCACCGTCAACGTCCACTATTCCGTCAGCATGCTGCCGCAGACCGGCTACCGGCCGCGCCTCGCCGACAACCGGATCGGCTACTTCGTCACCGCCCTCAAGGACTTCTCGCAGAATGTCGACGAGGACCGCTTCGTCCGCTACATCAACCGCTGGCACCTCGAGAAGGCTGATCCCTCGGCCCCGATCTCGCCGCCGAAGAAGCCGATCGTGTTTTGGATCGAGAAGACGGTCCCTTTCCGCTACCGGCAGCCGATCCGTGAGGGGATCGAGGCCTGGAACGAAGCCTTCCAAAAGGCCGGCTTCGCCAGCGCCATCGAAGTCCGCCAGCAGCCCGACCAGACCGACTGGGATCCGGAGGATGTGAATTACAACACCTTCCGCTGGATCACCGCCGGGGCCGGCTTCGCGATGGGCCCGAGCCGGGTGAACCCGCGCACCGGGCAGATCCTCGACGCCGACATCATCTTCGACGGCGACTTTCTCCAGTTCTGGCGCCGGGAATACGAGAACTTCACCCCCCAGGCGGTGGCGATCCTCACCGATGGGCCGACGGCCGCCGCGGGCATCCTTCCCTCTGGCACGCAGGCCGTCACCGGCCTGCACGGCCACGGCGCCGGCCACGCCTGCAGCGCCTGCATGCTCTTCGACGGCCATGCCCGGGAGACGGCGCTGGCCGCCACGGCCCTGGCCGTGGCCGGGAATGGCCTGACGGAGGCAGACAAGGAGAAGCTTGTTGTCCAAGGGCTGAAGCTCGTCACGAGCCATGAGCTCGGTCACACGCTGGGACTGCGGCACAACTTCAAGGGAAGCTCGCTGTTGACCCTTGCCGAGATCAACGATTCGGCCAAGGTCGCGCAGACCGGCGCCAGCACGAGCGTCATGGATTACATCCCCGCCAACATCAGCCCGAAGGGGAAGCCGCAGGGGGATTACTACACCGCCAAGCTCGGCCCCTACGATCTGTGGGCGATCGAATATGGCTACAAGCCGCTCGGTGGCGGGAGCCCTGAGGGCGAGCTCCCGGAGCTCGAGAAGATCGCCGGCCGGGCGGGCGAGCCGCAGCTGGCTTATTCAACCGACGAAGACACCCAGCCGGGCGACCCCGATCCGATGTCGAACCGCTTCGATCTCGGCAGTGATCCGGTCGAGTTCGCCCGCAACCGGGCCGAGCTCGTTGCCCAGGTGATGCCGACGCTCGTCGAGCGAATGACGGCCAAGGATCCCAGCGGCAAGATGCCCGGCTACGAGCGTGTCCGCCAGGCATTCGGCGTCCTCCTGACAGCGCATGGCAACGCGATGAACTTCGCCGCCCGACTCGTCGGCGGTCTTCACACCTCGCGGGCCCACAAGGGGGATGCCAACGCCCCCGCGCCATTCCGGGTCGTCGAGGCCCAGAAGCAGCGCGACGCGCTCACGCTCCTCGAGCAGCAGATGTTCTCGGCCCAGCCCTTCACCTTCTCGCCAGAGCTCTACAACCAGCTCGTGTCGACACGCTGGATGCACTGGGGGTCGAGCGAGGCCGACCGGGAAGACTACCCTGTCCACGAGGTGATCCTCATGTGGCAGGACCGGGTCCTCGGCCGGCTCCTGGATCCGCTCACCCTGACGCGGATCCGTGACAGCGAGCTGAAGGTTCCGGCCGACCAGGATGCCTTCACGACAGCGGAGCTCCTCGACCGGCTCACCAAGGCGATCCTCTCCGAGGTCGACTCGATCCAGCCGGGGGAGTACACCGTCCGAAAGCCGGCGATCGGGAGTCTGCGGCGCTCGCTCCAACGCTCGTATCTCTCGCGGCTCTCGGGCTTGGCCGTCGGCAGCGGCGGCACGCCCGACGCCCAGGTGATCGCGGCGGCCCAGCTGCGGAGCCTCGACAGCCGGATCGGGGCGCTCCTGGCGAAGGGGGACGTGAAGCTCGACGACTACTCGCGGGCCCACCTCGTCGAGGCCCAGGCGCGGATCAAGAAGGTGCTCGACGCCAGCGTGACGCTGCCGCGGCTGTGACCGATCTCCCCGACAGAGCCGCCCAGTACCACACCTTGGGAAAGCCAATGCCCGACTCGATCAGCATCCTCCTTCTCACGCCCGACTTGATGGTCTCAAGCCGGATCGCCGGAGGCGCCGCGGCGATCCCGGCGACGGTCGAGGCACTCGGGCCCGCCGCGGCTGCCCCCCGGGGCGGGCCGTTTGCGGTGATCGTTGTTGATCTCCAGGTGAATGGCCGCACCGCGACGGCTCTGGTTGAACGAGCCAAGGGCTTCCGCGACACCCAGACGGCCGCCGGCGCCGAGCGGGCCGCGATCATCGCTTTCGGCCCGCATGTCGCCGTCGATCGCCTCACGGAAGCCGCCGAAGCGGGGGCCGACCTCGTCGTCAGCCGCGGTGAACTGCTCGGTGCGCTGCCAGCGGTCGTCGAACGGGTACGATCGGCACTGGCCAAAGACAGCGCCGACGGCTCCGGGTGAATCGGTGACGGGGGAGTCGGCCGCGCGGCCTGTTGGCCATGGTCGCCGTCCCCGCTTGCAGGTTTTCCCATGCCTTTGCTCCGCCCCACCCGGGCCGCGATCATTGCAGCGCCGCTGCTCATCGCGATCAGCAGCCTCACCCTCCTCGTGCCAGTCGCCTCCTCAACGCCCCCGGCCGTTCCCGGAATCGAGCCCCCGCCGCCGCCGCGCGAGCCGCGGATCGCGGCGGCCTCGGCCGAGCCCGAGGCGGCGAGGACCACCTTCGGCCTGCCGGCGGGCTTTGCTGCCGAGGCGTGGGCCGCCGAGCCGTTGCTAGCCAACCCCGTCGCCTTCTCGATCGACGAGCAGGGACGGGCGTACGTCTGCGAGGCTTTCCGGGCCCACAAGGGAGTCGGGGATAACGTTCGCATCAACGACGACCGCTGGCTCGACGCCGATCTCGCCAACGACACCGTCGACGAGCGTTTTGATTCGATGGTCCGCATCCTCGGCGAGAAGGCGAAGGATTGGGTCGTCGAAACCGACCGGCTCCGCCGCATCGTCGACACCGACGGCGACGGCCGGGGGGATACCGCGACGGTGTTTGCCACTGGCTTCAACCGGCTCATTGACGGGCATGGCGCCGGGGTCCTCGCCCACCACGGCGACGTCTTCTACGCCTGTATTCCCCACCTGTGGCGCTTCCGCGACGCCGATGGCGATGGCGTGGCTGACGAGAAGCTCCCCCTCCATGTCGGCTTCGGCGTGCGCACGGCGATCCAAGGGCACGATCTCCACGGCCTCACCCTCGGCCCCGACGGCCGGCTATGGTTTTCGATCGGCGACCGCGGCTACCGAGTCGAGCACGAGGGGGGCGTCGCCAGCGATCCCGAGAGCGGCGCCGTGTTCCGCTGCGAGCCCGATGGCTCCGGCCTCGAAGTGGTGGCGACGGGCCTGCGGAATCCGCAGGAGCTCGCCTTCGACGACCTTGGGCATTGCTTCACCTGCGACAACAACACCGACGGTGGCGACCGGACGCGGCTGGTCCATGTCGTGCCGGGAGGGGATTCGGGCTGGCGTGGGCCGGTGCAATACCTCCCCGATCGCGGCCCCTTCAACCGCGAGCAGTTGTGGCGGACGGCGTTCGACGGCCAGCCGGCCTGGATCCTGCCGCCGGTGGGGCATGTCGGCGCAGGCCCCGCCGGGTTTGCTGCCTATCCCGGCACCGGGCTCACCCCGTGGTTCGACGGCCGCTTCTTCCTTGCCGACTTCCGCGGCGCGGCGACCACGAGCCTCGTCCACACCTTTCGGGTCCGTCCGCTCGGAGCCAGCTTCGAGCTCGTCGATGCCGACGAGACCTTCCGGCACATCCTCGCCACCGACGTGGAGATGGGCCCCGACGGGGCGCTGTGGGTGAGCGACTGGGTGCAGGGGTGGGAAGGGGAAGGGAAGGGGAGGCTGTGGCGGTTGTTTCCCACCGACCTTGAGGCTGACGAGGCAGAAGAGCGCCGGCGGATCGTCGAGGAGGTCCGCTCGCTCCTCGCCGGGGACTGGACCGCGCTCGACGTCGACCCCCTCGATCGCCTTCTCGATCATCCGGACCGGCGAATCCGTCGCGAGGCGCAGTTTGAACTTGCCAGACGTGACCACGCCGCGGCTTTCATAACCTTGGCTGACGACACCAGCCGACCGGTGCTCGCCCGCGTCCACGCGATCCAGGGGCTCGAACAGGTGGTGCGGTGGAGGCGTCGCCACGCCCCCGGGCCTGCTTTTCTCCTCACACTCCGACTCGGAGACGTCCTGTCTCGATGCCTCTCCGACGGGGCCTGGGAGATTCGGATGGTGGCGACGAGGGCGCTCGGTGACCTGCACGACTCCCGGGGGGTCGAGCCGGTGCTCCGGGCCCTCGCCGATCCCCATCCCCACGTCCGCGCGGCTGCCGGGATCGCCCTGGCGCGACTCGGTCGCCTCGAGACCAGAGGCCGTGACGACGACGCCGTTCTCCCGGCGATCATCGCCGCGATCCGGGCCGAGGGGGTCCGCACGCCGCTCGGCGATCCCCATGCCCGGCATCCGCTCGTGATGGCGCTGGTTGAACACGCGATACCCGCAGACCTCGAGCGGCTCGTCGCCGATCCCGATCCCGCCGTCCGCCTGGCGGGATGCCTGGCAATGCGCCGCACCCGTGACCGGGGGATCGCCACCTGCCTTGATGACACCGATCCGCGGATCGTGCTCGAAGCGGCCCGGGCCGCCTACGACGTCCCCATCGAGCGGGCCCGAAACGAACTGGCGCGCCGCCTCCTCGAAGGCCCAGTCACCGGCCCCGACGGCGACGCCTTCACCCGCCGGGCGATCGCCGCCTGCGAGCGACTCGGATCGGAGGCTGACGCTGACCGGCTCGCAGCGTTCGTGACGAGGGCCGATGCACCGACAGCGCTCCGCCTCCAGGCCCTCGCGGTGCTCGGCGACTGGGCCGCCCCGCCGCCGCGCGACCGGGTGTGGGGAGCGTGGCGGCCGATCGCCCCGCGCGACCCGGCCCCGGCCCGAGCGGCGCTCGAACGAACGCTCCCCTCGATCCTCGCCTCGAGCGCCGGAGAGGCGGTGCAGGCCGAAGCCCTGCGGACGGCAGCCAAGCTCGAAGTCCCCGGGATCAGGGCGCTGCTCGTCGCTGCCGCCACCGATTCCTCGCGCCCGGCCGCGACCCGGGCAGCCGCCCTCTCGGCCCTCGCCGCGAGCGTCCCTGCCGAGGCATTCCGGATCGCCGCGAGCCTGTCAGCCGACCCGCTCCCCGAGGTCCGTTCCGCCGCGCGCCAGGTGCGCGGCGCGGCCCTCGCGACCACCCCCGACGACGCGGCCGCCCGGGCCCTCGCCGCGGAGGTCCTCGCGGCCTGTGTCGAGTCGGCCACGAGCGACAGCGAGCTGCGGGAGCAGCAGGCAGGAATCGATCTCCTCAAATCCCTCGGCAGCTCAGCCGGCGAGGCGACCGGGGCGCTCGTTGCCCGTCTCGAAGCGGGCTCGCTCGATGCCCGGCTCTCCCTCGAGGTGATCGAGGCCGCTGGCGGCGACCGGCAGCGGGTGCTAGGGCTCGCTGCCAGCGGCGGCGGCGTGCTCGTCGGTGGCGACGCGGCGCGCGGCCGCGATCTCTTCCTCCGGAAGGCAAACGTCGAATGCCTCCGCTGCCACGCCGTCGGGGGCAGCGGCGGGATCGTCGGCCCGCCGCTCGACACGACGGGTCTGAAGCGCAATCGCGCCTACCTCCTCGAGAGTCTCCTTACCCCCAGCGCCCAGTTCGCCGACGGTTACCGGACGACCGTCGTCGTCACCGATGACGGGCGGACGGTGAGCGGGATCGTCAAGGCGGAGACCGACGAAGGGCTCACGATCCTCACCGGCGACGGCCGCGAGGAGCGCCTCACCGCCGCGTCGATCGAAGACCGGGCCACCGGCGCTTCCGCCATGCCGGCCGACATCGCCGCCAAGCTCACCCCGCGCGAGCTTCGCGATCTCGTCGAATGGCTTGCGGGGCTCAGGGGCGTGGCACCGGAGTAATCGGCCGCGGCCCGCTCAGCCGAACAGGGCGGTGACGGCCTGGGCCTTCACGAGCTCGCGAGGTTGGTTGAGGTGGTTGTAGACGATCGTCTCCGGATCGATGCCGCAGGCGTGGTAGATCGTCGCCAGCAGTTCCGTCGGGTGGACGGGATTCTCCAGCGGCGACGAGCCGGTCGCGTCGGACTTTCCGTGGACATGGCCACGGCGGATCCCCGCCCCGGCCACGACCGAGGTGAAGCAGTAGGGCCAGTGGTCGCGGCCATCGTTGGAGTTGCTGTTGCCGGAGGTGCTCACACCGCGCTGCGGCGAACGACCGAATTCGCCCACCGCCACGACGAGCGTGTCGTCGAGGAGGCCGCGGTCGTCCATGTCAGTGATGAAGGTAGCCAGGCCGCGGTCGAGCATCGGCCCCGACTGGTCCTTCATCCGCTTGGAGAGATCGGTGTGGTGGTCCCAGGAATGGTTGTCGGAGTTGGCGACCTTCGGCCACACCACCTCGACGACGCGCGTGCCGGCCTCGACGAGCCGACGGGCGAGGAGGAGGCTCTGCCCGAAGGTGTTGCGGCCGTAGCGGTCGCGGACTTCGACCGGCTCCTTGTCGAGCGCGAAGGCCTCCCGGGCCCGCCCGGAGATGACGAGGTTCAACGCCCGCTCGTAGTATTCATCGAGCTTGTAGTCGGCGACCGCCTTGTCGATCTCGGGCATCGACTGATCGATGAGCGTCCGCAGACGGGCCCGGCGCTCAAGCCGCTTGGCGAAGACGTCGGCGCGGAGTTGGAGATCGTCGATGCGGATCCGACTCATCTTCTCCATGTCCATGTCATCGCCGTCGGGGAAGAGCGTGTAGGGGTCGAAGTCGCGGCCGAGGAACCCGGCCGTTCCCCCCTTGCCGACGACGTTGCTCTCCTGGAGCGGCCGCGGCAGCATCACGAACGGCAGCATCGGCTCGGTCGGGGGCTTCAAGCGGACGATGTTGGAGCCGAAGTTCGGGAAGTCCTTGGCGTTGGGCGGTTCGAGTTGCCCCGACGGGCTCACCTTGTCGGTCGTGTAGCCGGTCATCATCTGGTAGATGGCGGCGGTGTGGTTGAACAGGCCGTTGGGGGTGTAGCCCATCGAACGGATCATCGTGAAGCGGTCGTTGCAGTCGGCCAGCAACGGCAGATTCTCGGTGTACTGAATGCCCGGGAGCTTCGTGGGGATGTTCTTGAAGACACTGCGGACGTTGTCGGGCACGTTCTCCTTCGGATCCCACAAGTCGAGATGGCTCGGGCCCCCCTGGAGGTAGACCATGACCACGCTCTTCGCCTTCCCCCAGCCCGGGGCCGTCGCCCGCGCCGCAGCCCCGGTCGACTCGTTCGCCCGGGCCTGAAGGCGGAGGAGGTTCGGCAGCGACAGCCCGAACAGGCTGCTGGCCCCCGCCCGGAGAATGGCCCGGCGGCTGACACCGAGGGACGAATCGCACAGATCCTTGCCAGAGCGGCCGGGGATGACGAGCATGTTCAACTTCTCCTGCGGGGGAACAGGCCCCTGGTGGGGCCCGACTCACGGTCGGTGACGTGCAGAGCCGGTCCCTTCAGGGATCGGCCGAAATGGTCGGTTTCAATCAGTGGTTGAAGAAGAACGCCGGGCTGTTGATGAGGGCCCAGGCAAGGTCCTGGATCGTCGTCAGCCGCCGGTTAGCGATCTGGTTGGCACTCGCCGCGGCGTCGGCCCGCAGCCGGAGCATCGCGGGATCTTCGGGAACAGCGGTTTCGGCGACGCCGATGGCCGCCGCGAGGGCGACGAGCCCCGGTTCGGGGGGGAGCGGCTTCTGGGCCTCGACAAGCTCGCCGCGCAGCTTCTGGCCGACCGCATCGGTGCGGTCGATGATCGCGGCGAGTTCGGCATGCTCCTCGGGGCTCCGGTTTGCCCGCGGCTTGCCCGCGATCTCCGCCACGCGGGCCAGGGGCCCGAGCGGCAACGGCCCCTTCGCCGCAGTCGCCGAGAGGCGGAAGCGGCCAAGATTCCACTTCGCCCCCTGGAAACGCTGCTCGAGGACGATCGTGAGGAGAGCCGGTTCAGCCAAGACGCGCGGCTCGCGGAACTCAAAAACCGCCCAGTGCGGCTCTTGCATCCGCGGGTGAACCGCCCAGCCTTGGCCGGGGTTGGTGGGATTCTTGTCGATCGCCAGTTCGACGCCGAGGTTCGCCTGCGCGAAATCGGCGACGGCCCGGCTGAAGTCGAGCGGGGCCTTCTCCCCGGGGCGGGCCGCCGGGGCGATGTCGCCGAGGATCTCGGTGAGGACGAAGTTGCCGTCGTCGGCCCGGCCCGAGCCGGCGCCAGGGAGGCTTGGGTCAGGAAGCACCTCGAGCCGGAGGCCGGTATAGGTGCCGGCCGGGAAGGGGATCGTGAGCGTCGTCGTGTCGTCGCCGAGGGTGCCGGCGACAAGGATCGAGCCGTCGGGCTGCGCCGTCAGCGTCGCCCCGGCCCGCGACTGCATCGCTGTCGGCACGAGCACCTGCCACGTCGCCGCCTCGGCCACCTCGCGCTCCGTCCGCTCAAGCGCGGCCCAAGGATTGGCCCGATAGCCCTCGATCGCTGCCACCGCCGCGGCGAGCCGATCGGCCCGCTGCTGTTCGAGCTCCAAGCGGCGCGGCTCGTGGGCGGCTGTGCCGTCGACGAGCGCCTGTTTGGCCCCCGCGATGCGTGCCTGCCGCTGGGCCTCGAGGACATCCTTCCGCGCCGTCCACGCCGCCTCTGCGCTGGCAAGCTCGCCGGAGAGGGCCGCATGGTCGGCCGTGATCTCGTCCCCGGCCCGCTTCACCGCGGCGATCTCCTCCGGCCGGCTCGGCCGGTTCAGAATCCGCAGAAAGACTTCGTTGACGAGCCTGTCGTCGTCAGTCTGGCTGGCGACGAGCTTGGCCAGTTCGCTCCCCGGATCGGCGAGCACGTCGCCGACGGTCGGGCCGCTCACCAACGCCATCACCGGCCCGAGGGCCACGCCGCCGGCCCGCTCGCATTCGCAGGCGCTTTCGCGCGTCGGCTTGCCGAAGGTTTGGAGGAAGCCAGCCCCGAGGGCCGCCGACACGTCAGGCAGCGCCGCCGCCCGCGTCCCCTCCGGATAGCCCGGAAACCGGGTCGGCGAGCCGACGACGGCATGGAGGGTGTCGTAGAGGGTCTCCGCCGGGAGGCGGCGGGGGAGGGCATGCGAGTAGTTGATCTTGTCGTCGTCGTTCCAGCGGTTGTCGTTCACCGACAGCCCGTACGTCCGCGAGGTGCAGATCTCGGTGAGGACGTGCCGCATGTCGAAGCCGCTGTCGATGAACGATCTGGTCAGGTGCTCGAGGAGGGGCGGGTTCGTCGCCGGATTGCCGGCCCGGATGTCGTCGATCGGATCGATGATCCCGGCGCCGAACAGATAGCCCCACAGCCGGTTGACGTAGCTCTTGGCGAAGTAGGGATTCTCGGCGGAGGTCATCCAGGCGGCGAGTTGCTGGCGCCGGCTCATCCCTTCCGACTCGGCATGGGCGCAATCAAAGGGAAACTTCGGCGCCACCGGCTTCCCGGTCCGCTCGTGCGTCACCTCGCCACTGCCCCGGTCGACGACGATCTCGTAGAGCGGCTTGGCCCCCTCGACGGCCGTGCCACCGATGTTGCGATCGCCACTCTCGGGATCGCGGTCGAGCCCGATTTGGGCGAAGAACGCGGCCGTCTCGTAGTACTGATCCTGCGTCCAGCGTTCGAACGGATGATCGTGGCACTTGTTGCAGTTGAAACGCACGCCCAAGAAAAGGTGGGTCGTGTTCTCCATCGTCGCCAGCGGGTCGCGGAGCGTCTTGTAATAGGCCGCGGCCGGGTTCTCCCGGTTTGAGCCGGTGGCCGTGAGGATCTCGCGGGCAAACTGGTCGTAGGGGGTGTTGGCAGCCACCTTCCCGCGGATCCAGCTCCGCAGTCCCTTTGACCCCTCGTCCCCGAGGAACTTCGGGTTCACCTGGAGGAGGTCAGACCACTTGTTCGTCCAGTGCTCCACGAAGGCCTCGCTGCCGATCAGCCGGGCCACCACCTCTGCTCGCTTGATCCGCGTGTCGCGCGTATCGGAGAGGAAGCGCTTCACCTCGGTTGCCGAGGGGGGCATGCCGGTGAGGTCGAGGGCGACGCGCCGGAGGAACTCGTCGTCGCTGCAGACCTGCGACGGCTCGATCTTCATCGCCTCCCACTTGCCGGCAACGAGGGTGTCGATCGGTCCCCAGGCCTCGGGCTGCGCCCACTCAAATCCGGAGCGATCCCCCATCACGGTGAGCGTGACGGCGGCGTAGGAGCCTTCATAGCGGACGAGGATCGGCGCCTCGCCGCGGCGGAGGGCCGTCACGAGCCCCTGCCGATCGGCGCTGGCGACCTCGCCATTGCCACTGTCGAGGAATGCCTCCCGGGTGACGTCGCGCGTCCGCCCGTCGGCATAGCTTGCGACAACGCGGAACTGCTGCCGGCGCCCCGGCGTCTCGATCACGGCCGAGGTCGGGAAGACGGTGATCCCGACGACCCGCGGCGTGGCGGTGTCGAGCTTCGCCCCCTGCTCGATCCAGCGGCGCACAACCTGATAGGCGGGATCATCGGGGCGGGTGAGGAGGCCGCCGGCATGGGGAACCGCTGCCGCCGCCTTCAGCAGCATCAGGCTGTCGTCGGGGCTGGCGAGATTCACGCGCCGGGCGCCGTGATCATCGGTGAGAGCGCGGACGTCGTAGATCGGATCGTAGCCGCGCAGGGAAAGCTTGAAGCCGTTCTTCCCCTTCGCCGCACCGTGGCACGTGCCCTGGTTGCAGCCCATCTTGGCCAGGAGCGGATTGACGTCGCGGACGAAGTCGACGTCGGGAATGTTTTTCGTTCCCGCGACCGCCACCGGGATCTCCTTGATCACCATCCCCGGGCTGCCCGGCTCGCCATGAACGATTCGCAGGCTCGCAGCGCCGTCGGCGAGCGGGCGGACAAGCCCCCCGGGGCCGATTGAGACGAGCCCCGTGGCGGGGATCGCCTCGCCCGCCCCTTCAAACCGCACGCTCCGCGTCAGGTCGATCGAGCCGCCGCCGACGATCTGGCCGGTGACGACCAACTGGCTGACGGCAAACGGGCCATCGAGGTTGATCGCGGCCGGCTCGACGGTGATCCCGGTGACGCTCGGCGGGGGCAGCTCTGGCTCAAGCGAAGCTTCGATCGGCCAGGGGAGGGGGAGGGCACCGCGGGCGGCCGCCGCCTGGTCGATCTTCGCCACCGGAAAGCTGCGCAGCGCTGCACCGGTGGAGGCATCGAAGAAGCGAATGAGCCCATCGGCGCCCCCGACGACAACCGCCGCCGGGCTGCCATTGGCCCCGGGCTGGAAGGCGACGGCATAGGCCCCCATCTCCGGGAGGCTGACACGCGCCACCTCGCGGGTGCCGGTGGCGCGGTAGTCGTCGAGCGTCTTCCATTCCTCGGCCGAGCGCTGGCTCCCGTTGCGGTTGGCATCCCCCGGGACCTTCGCCATCACGTCGAGGACCGGCTTCGGCACGTCGGCGTCGTAGTCGTAGCTGGCGATCACGAGCTCACCGCGGCCGTCGAGGCTCGAGACGGCGGCCACCCGCTTCCCGTCGGCGGAGAAGCGAACGCCAAACACGCGCCCCGGGAGGGGAAAGAGGGGGAAGATCAGATTGGCATCGTCACCGATGACGCGCGTGGAATGACGGTGGATGCGGTAGATGCGCGGCGTGCCGTCGGCGCCGGCGACGACGATCTGGTCGAGGGTCGGATGGCGGTCGAGGGCGGAGAGCCCACCGCGCAGGGCACCGGGGGTGATCGAGGTGATGTTGTCGATGAAGCGCTGCGTCGAGAGCTCCGTGAGCTTCGTCGACATATCGCGGCCGACGGAGATGACATGATCCCCCTTCGGCGCGAAGACCGTGTCGAGGGCCCAGTCTTCATGGGCCCCCTGGTAGAGCACCTGCTCGCCGCTGGCGACGTCGATGGCGCGGACGGTGTTGTCGGTGCAGCCGAAGGCGATCAGCTTGCCATCGGGCGACCAGGAGCCGCCGAAGACGGTATCGAAGGTGACGGGGTGGGAGCGGAGAAGCGTCCCATCAGCCACGTGCCAGACCTGGACTTCCCCCATCCGACCGGGATTGCCGCCGGTGACCGCCAGTTGGCTGCCGTCGGGGGAGAAGCGGACGCGCTGGATCCGCTCGGAGAGGCCGACGAGGCGCCGCAGTGGCGCGGCGGGAACCTCGGCCCCGGCCACGTCGAACAGGAGCACCTCATGGAAGCCCGACACGGCGAGGAGCCGACCATCGGGGGAGAGATCGAGCGAGGTGATCACCGGCTGGCGCGAGTAGACGGGAGGATGATCGGCATCGACGCGCTGCGCAGCGGAGGGGGGGGTGTCGTCCTGGGCCCCTTCGCTGATCCAGCGGCGCACCAGCGCCACCTCGGCGGCTGACAGCGGCTTCCCCTGCTTCGGCATCTCGGAGACGCCATCGGGACCGGCCGTGATCAGCTCGAGCAGCCGGCTCTCCTCTGGCTTGGAGGGAACGATCCCCGCCATCCCGGAATCGCCCGGGGCGAGCATCCGCGCGACATCGGTCATCACGAACGCCCCGTGGGCCTTGGCCGGCTGGTGACAGCCCTGGCAACTGGCCTGGAAGAGGGGGCGGATCTGCTTGTGGTAGCTGACCGGCCCGGCGGCAGGGGCCTCAGCGGCGGCAGTCACCCCCCCCTGGAGGAGGACGAGAAGCCCGGGCAGAGCGGCCCAGAGGAGGCAACGAAGAGGGCTGACCGGACGGCTCGACATGATCATGATGACTCCCAAACCGGGGAAGGGGGGGGCGCGGAGCGAAGATCCGTCAGTCCCCCCCGGACCCATCATACTTCACAACCGGCCGGTTCACCCAGCCTCCCCCGGAAGCTCCTCGACGACGACTTCGTCGAGCTCGGT
>CALQRA010000008.1 GCA_943332855.1 Candidatus Kuenenia stuttgartensis | reverse complement strand
GAGCCGATCCTCATTTCCCACCTCGTGGGGATCGCGCTCGACGCGATGGCGCTGTCGGTCGTTGCCGAGATCCTCCCCACGCTCACCCCCGCCGATGCCCCGCTCCTCGATGACCCCGCTCTTCGAGATCTCGTCGCCTCAACGCCATCGCTCGTCCGGGCCATCAATGGCGAGGAGGCCTTCGGCCTTTCGACTTTTGCAAACTTCGCCGATGGCCGGGACGGAATCGATTGTCTAGGCCGGCTCGCGGGCGACCCGAACGTCGCCATCCTCCCGCAGGAAAAACCTTTTTCCCTCCTCATCGAGCCGCTCTCGGCCGTGTGGCGGGCGTTCATCCTCCCAGCCGATATCGTCGGTTATCGGCGCCGCTTCGAGGGGTATCGGCAGCTCGTGACGGGCGCCGTCGATCAATCGCAAACTTGGCCGCAGATCCAGAAACAGATCGACGGCATCGAGGCCGAAATCAGCCGGGCCGGGTCGGATGGTTTCCTCTCCCGGCTCATCGCCCCGGCCACCGACGCGGTGCTCCGCTCGCAGTGCATGGCCGTGGCGCGCCATCGGGCCGCGGAGGTGCTCATGGCGGCCACGCGCGAACGTCTCGCCTCAGGCGCGCTGCCGGAATCGATCGACGCCCTCGTTCCGGCCAGGCTCCCGTCGGTGCCCCGCGATCCCTTCACGACCGACGCGCCGCTCCATCTCAAGGCAACGCCGGAGGAGCTTCTCGTCTGGTCGGTCGGCCCCGATGGCAAGGATGACGGAGGACCACGGCAAGAGGGTGTGGAGAGCGACACGGACAGCGACGACATCGGCCTGCGGATGCCGCTCAAGGCAGCGGTCGCCCCTTGATCGCGTCACCTGAAGATCACTTCGCCTCCATGAGATAGGCGAGGAGATCAGCCATCCCGCGGGCGTCGATCGTCTTCTCAAACCCCTCGGGCATGAGCGACCGCTTCGTGTTCGTGAACGTCTCGAGATCGTCGCGCGGAAGCGTGATGTCGACGCCGTCGGCGGTGCGGAGCGTGACGCTCCCTCCCGACTGCGCCGTGACGACGCCGGTGACCACACGGCCGTTGGTGTCGATCGCCGCGTGGGCATGATAGGCGGGGAGAACCTCGCGGTTGGGATCGAGAATGGCCAGCAGCATTGCCTCGGGGCCACGGGCCTGCACGGCCACAAGCGCCGGCCCCGTCTCGCGCCCCTCCCCTTCGACGCGATGGCAGCCGACACATTGCTTCCGGAAGATCGCCCGCCCCGCCTCGACGCTTCCCTTTGCAGGCAGGCTCGCCCGGTAGGCGACCACGAGTGATTCACGGTCAGCAGGCGGCGGGCTCCCGAGCACTTCTGCAGCTCGCTCCGCCACACTCCTCTCGGGGAAGGCCCACAGGGCCGCGGCCGTCTGCCGGTCGAGATCGGCCGCCGCGAAGCGCCCCGCTTGAATCGCCTCGAGGAATACGAGTGCCCGCGCGGCATCATGGGAGAGCGCCACCGCCGCCGCCCCACGGGCCTCGACGGAGAGCCGCGGCAGCGCCGCGACGAGCATTCCCCCAACGCCCGGATCGCGGGAGCGATCGAGAACCTGGATCGCCGCCGTGACCAGCTCCGTCGGCTCCTCGGCGACGAGCAGTTTTTCAAGATCGGCCGCATGAAGAAGCCCGCGCACAGCCCGAATCCGCCTGGCCACGTCGGCCTTGCGATCAAGCGCGACCGCGCGGTTGTAGTCGCCGAGGCGCTTGACGAGCGCCTCGGTCGTGGCGGCTGGCTCAATCTTTGCAACATCCGATCCGGTGGCAGCAAGCGCCGAGGCCAGCTCACCGAGAAGCACTGTGGCCGTCGGGCGGGTGTCGGCGGCCCCCGCGGCAGGCGCTCCAGCAAGCCTGTCGATCCCGGCGACGATCCGCGAAAGCTCCGCCGCGTCGTGCTTCCGCCCCACCTGCGCCACAAGCCCCGGCAGCGCCGCTGCGGCGCCTTTGGACGTGAGGCTCTGCGGGGAATCGAGCCAGGCCGCGACGATCTCTACCGCGTCACCGCGCAGCGACGTGAACGCCGCATAGCGGCACCAGGGATCGGCCCCGTCGCGTTCGAGGAGCGTGCGGAGGATCGCGAGACGGGGCTCGGCCGGAAGGGACCCGGCAACGAGCGCCAGCGGTAGGCGGACGGAGGCCTGCGGTTCACTCGCGGCAAGCTCGGTCAGCACCTTCACAAGCTCCTCCGGGGGAGGCGCATCGGCGGGCACGACGCGATGGGCGAGCGCCGCTGCCGCGGCGCGGACGATCGTCTCCCGGCTTGCGAGCATGGGGAGAAGGTCAGCGGCCTCGAGCAGGCCGAGCGCAGAGAGGACGTGCGCCGCATGCACCTGCGCGAGCGGCGATGCCCCCTTCCGGGCCACCTCGTGGAGGGGCGGCACCGCATCGGGATCGTTCCGCTCGACGAGGAGCCGCCGGGCCGTGTCGCGGTGCCAGCCGTTGGGATCCCCGAGGAGCTGGATGAGGGTCGCAACCGAGGCCTGCGAGAGGCAGGGTGCGGCTTTCCGCGTCGCTGCCGCGGCACCATCCGGTGCCCCCTCCGGCACGGCGACAAGCCGCCACAGCCGTCCGGTGTCGCGGCCACTCGTGAGATCGAGGTGCTGCTTGATCGGTGGGGCGAGGCTCGCCGGATGCTCGATCACCTCGCGCTGCATGTCGATGATCCACAGGGCACCGTCGGGCCCGTTGGCAAACTGCACCGGGCGGAACCAAACGTCGGTCGAGGCGACAAGCTCACATTCCTCGTCGATCCGCTCGGCACGAACGCCGGCGCCGTGAGGGAGGAGCTTTTTCCGATGGACAAGATTCGAGCCGACGTCGCCGACGACGAGCATCCCGGCCAGATCGCCGACGGCATCGCCACGGACAACCGTGATCCCGGTGGCGCTGGTGAAGTAGCCAGCCGGCCGCCCTCCCCCCTCGACCATGCCTGGCACGATCCCGCTGGCCCGGAGTCTCGTCCGCAACACGCGCCACGGTTCGACGGGGCTCGAGCGATAGACAGCGGCCTGCGGCCCCTCGACGGCAATGCTCTCCTTCGCCGCCGGCGCCGGGAAGAAGGGATTGCGCGCAAGAAAACGATCATCGACCATCACCCGAATCGCATGGTCGCTGTTATGGCAGAGGTAGACGTGGCCGAGATCGTCGGTCGAGCGGCCATGCTGGGCGCCGCCGGTCTCGGGGCGGAAATCAAACGAGCGCGGATCGAAGGAAAAATCGCGTCCAGTGATCGAGACCGCGTCGCCGACAGGCTCGCCGTCTTCGCCGACCCGCCGGATCTCTCCGCCGGTCGAGCTGCCAGCGCCATGGATCCGGCCGTCGATATCAAACGCGAACGAATTGAACAGCCCTTGGACATTCCCCGTCCCAAACCCCGTGAAGATCTTTTGGTGTTCGTCGGCAACGCCGTCGCCATCGGTGTCTTTCAACCAGACGATATCGGGGGCATCGCCGACAAACAGTCCGCCGCTGAAGACAACCAGCGCCGTCGGCCAGGCGAGGCCGTCGGCATAGACCGTCGCCCGGTCATACGTTCCATCGGCATCGTCGTCGTGGAGGAGGCGGATCCGCCCCAATCGCTCTCCCTGATCCTCGCTGTAGCCACGCATCTCCGCGACGAACAGGCGGCCATCCTCGTCCCAGGCGATCGCCACAGGGCTCGCGAGCATCGGCTCGGCGACGGCGAGATCGACCGCGAAACCGGGGCGCACGACCATCGTCGCCGGAGCGTCGGCGGGGGCCGTCTGCGGGATGCGGGGGAGCTCGTCGCCATAGTCGACGGCGCCTGTGGGTGCCTCGTCGGCAGCGATCACGACTGGACACGCCGTCATCGCGATCGCCACGACAGCCCACCACATCGCCGGACAACGTGCCCCATTCACTTCGCCACCTCGAGCAATTCACCAATCGCTTCCAGGAGCGACACCTCCGCCTCCGGGCCGACGAACGAGCTTGTGGGAAGGACCTCATAGCCCCCTTGCGCATACGCGCCGGCGGTGCCGATGTAGCCGGGGCCGTAGTCGCCGTAGGCGGCCATGAAGACATCGAGATCGGGCCGCATCTGCCGGGCGGCGAGTTGATACTCCACAAACAGTTCGCCGGGGAGGTGGAGCATCCGGGCGCTCCCCACCTTGAGGCAGGTGATGTCGATGGCGTGCTTCTCTTGGGCGCGGGTGGCAAACGCCAGCGCGTCGATCGGAGCGAACGTCCCCCGGTCGGGCTTCCCGCGGACCTCTTCGGAGAGTTTTTCAACTCCCAGGCCTTCCCGCGATGCCAGCACAACCGGCACGCTCCCCCAGCCGATGTCGACAGCCGTAAGCGGCTTCTTGTTCCGCGCGGCCACGTCGAAGGCGCTCCGCATGCCGGCGGCGAGCCGGGTGGCGAGAACGACCCGGTTGGAGGGGGAGGCGTCGTTGTATTTGCCGGCGGCGATGTTGCCGCCGGCGCCGGTGAAGTGGAGATGGAGGGCGCCGGGGAGATCCTGTGAGCGTAGGAAGCGGGCGATGCCGGGAAAATCGGGGCCGGGAACGCCGGTGCGGTAGTAGCTCATCGGATGAGTGGCGTAGCTCGTGATCACGGCGAGCGCGTCGTCACCGGAGTAAAAGACCAGCGCGGCCAGGTCGGCGTCGATCGTTCCCTCCGGCCAGCCCTTGATCGTCACGTCCTTCGTGGCACTGCCGCGCCAGGCGACGAACGTCCCGTCGGGGCCGACGAGGCGGCGGTTGCTTGCGATCTGCGCCACCTCGGCCCGGCCGAAGCCGGCATGGGTGACCGACTTCGCTGTGGGAAGCGCCTCCTTGATCGCCGCCGCCGCTTTCGCGATCACCGCGCGATGAAAATCGCCGTCGAAGCGGGGATGATCCTTGACCCCCATGTCAGCCAGGAGCTTCTCGGCGGTGAAGTCGGCATGGGGGGCGTCGTGCTGGTGGAGCGCGTGAACAGCAACTCTTGCCGGCGTCGTCCCGGCGGCCTCAGCGAGCCCGGCGCGGAAGGCATCGTGCGCGGCATTCCCGACGCCGATCCAATCGATCGCACAGAGGACGATGGCGTCGCCTGCCCCCTGGATCACGACCCCGCGACAACGAAGCTGGAGATCAGCGGCCTTCACCGCCGGCCCGTAGGCCATCGCCGCACCGACCGGCGGCGTGGCGTCGACGTCGAACGTGGCGAGGGTGACTTGAGGAAGTGGTGGCGTCCCACCACCAACGTCATCGGGTCGCGCTTCCCCCGCCCGAAAGAGGATCACGAGGATCAACACCGCCGTCACCGACAGGCCACGAGCGCGCGACATGGTCATCTCAGCATCTCCAGGGAGCAGGACGCAGCCCCACCGCCACATCCGCCACCATGATAGGCCATCGGCAGGGGGACCCGATGCAGGTGCTCGCCACTCCTCACCCCCGCACCATCCGCTCGAGGACGTTCCGCGTGATCCGCTGGAGGCGGGGGTCGGGCCCCTGGGGGCTCGTGTACACGCTCGGACGGACATAGCCCGGCGGCGCGGCGAGGCCGTCGGCCCACCAGCAGGTGGCGGCATTGAAGACGATGTTTCCCTTCGGGCCGGGATAGACCGTCGCGGTGTAGACACCGCCGTTGGGCTTCCCCGGTGCCGACTGCGTCGGCCCGGTGGCGACGACCTCGAGGCCGGGAATCGGCGCCGGATCCCCATGCCACTCCCAGCCGATCAGACCGGGAATCGCATCCCCCTGCTTCATGCCGGTGCCGGCGTGAAGCCAGTGATCGGGGGTGGTGCAGATCCAATCGGCCCCGCCGGTCACCGGGCCGGTGGAATGGGCGCCAACGAGCTCGTTGGCATACGGCCGCTCGTGCGCGAGCGCCTTCATCTGCTCGAACTCGATCGTTCCCCCCGGCGGCCCGAACACCCCCACGCGCTCGAATGCCGGCCCCGCCTCGTCAAGGAGCACGCGGCCGCAGACGGCATTCCCCGAGAAGAAGCCGACACTCACGCCCGCCTGCACCGCCGCCTGCACGTTGCGGAACATCTCGATCGTCCAGTATTCGTCATGGCCCAAGCTCAGCAATCCCTTCGCCCTCGTCAGCCCGGCCGGATCGCGGTGCGTGTCGAGGTTCGAGATGTAGGTCACATCGAGGCCGAGCGACTCCATCCAAAAGGCGAAGGGAAACTCCCACAGAAACCATTCCCCCGAGCCGATCGAGAGGGGCTGGTCGAGGATCTGGCAGTATTTGCCGTAGGGGCGGCGGCACGACACCTGGACGTTCGGCCCCCAGTACCATTCCTTCTCGCCGTTATTATAAAGCGCGAAGCGGTCGGGCCAGCGGTTGTAGGCCTGCCAGGTGAAGTCGCTCGCTTGGAGGAGATAGTCGGCAGGGCGATCATCACGAACGACGAAAATGGCGTAGCTCTGGTGCCCGGAGCGTGTGGCCGTGAGCTTGGCAACATAGACACCGCTCGGCCAGTCGTTCCCCACCGTGACCCGCGCCGACGGCTCCCACTCACACACGCGCACCCGCTTCGGCCCGATCGGCGGGTCGGCCTGGACTCGCCCCGGAAACTCGCCGAGATCGGCGACGAACCGGCCGCCGTCGCCGCCGTAGTAGCCGAGCCGGTAGATCGAGAGCGTCACCGGGCTGGGGGGATTGGCGCTGACGAAGAACGTGATCTCCTCGCCGGCCTTTGCCGAGAGGTGGGAACAAAAACCCTCGATCCATGGGCTGCGGTAGCGCGTCGCCGGATCGATCTCGGCTTTCGTGAGCATCCAATCACGCGTGCCAGGCTTGGCGTTTTCCTCACCAATGAGATCCGCGTCGCGCGGAGCCGCGGCCCCCTGCGCCGCCCCCGACAGCGCCGCGAGCCCCGCTCCGGCGGCGAGTGCCCCGCCGAGCTCGCGGCGGGAGAGACGGTGACGAGCTTCGTGCATGGTGGCTCCTCGGGGCAGGGAAAAGGAAACGGGGGGCCGCGTGCGAGCAGCCCACTTGAGCATCACTTCGCCCGATGGAGGAAGGCGACGAGATCGGCGAGGTCCTGCGCCGAGAGGAGTTTGTCGTAGCCCTGCGGCATGATCGACGTCCGCCCCGGCTCGATCGATTCGACGATCTCGCGCGGCACCCGTTCGACGACGGTGGCGCTGGTCTGCACGGCGAGCGCCCCGCCGGCCTCCTCGCGCACCACCCCCTGGAACGACCGGCCGTCGTCGGTGACAACGATCGCCGGCTCGTAGCTGCGGACAAAGCTCGCGCTCGGCCGCACGATCGCCTCGAGGAGATCACGTGGGGTGCGGATGGCGCCGATGTGGGAGAGATCGGGGCCGATACGGCCACCGACATAGGCCATCGCATGACAGGAGGTACACGAGCCGGTCTTCCCGGCGAAGACGGCGTGGCCGCGGACGGGATCCCCTTCCGGCAAGCTCGCGAGGAGCTTCTCAAAGGCCGCGCGTTCGGAGGCGACCAGCGCGTCGGTTTTGGCGAGCAAGTCGGCACCGAGCGCGGCCGATTCCTCAGGGAGCCCCTGCACCGCCGCCTCGAGGAGATCGCGGCGCACAAAGCCGGATGCCTCACTCTGGCTGAGCCCCTCGACCGCCCTGACAAGCGGCTCGCCCCCTTCCTTGACGAGCCCGGGGAGGAGGAGCGTCGCTTCCTGGGCGCCGAGCTTTGAAAACGCGTCGCCGACACGGAGCCGAGCCCGCTCCGGCAGCGTGGCCGATGCGAGGATCGTGGCGGCGGCACTCCGGTCGACGGGCGATTCGCCGAGTGTGGTGATGAGGAGTAAGCGACCGACGACGACGTCGGGCAGCTCTCCGGTCGCCTCCCCGAGGAGACCGAGGGCCTGGAGGATCGCCCGCGGCGCGAGTGTCCCTGCCGCCTCGATCTCGAGTGCCAAGGGGCGAAAAACGGCCCGCTCCACTTTCGAAAGTGGCAGGCCGGCGAGGACGGCGATCGCCTCCCCCGATTCGGCGGCAGCAGCGGACTCGCGCTCGGAGGGGCTCGCCGCCAGATGGGCGAGGACGCCGACCCACGACGGCGGCGTGGCCGTCGGATGGGCCGCACGCATCGCCTCGAGGGCCGCGGCACGGATCGCCTCTTCGTCGTCATCGATCGCGGCGGCGACGGCGCCGGCGACGGCCTGATTGGCGGCCAGCGGCCCGAGAAGCGCAGCGATCGCCCCCCGGTCTTTTGCGACCGCCGTCGTCATCTGCCGGAGGAGCGCGGGGACCTGGTCGGCGAGGGCTGCGGACCAGCCGGGATGACGGCCCGCGACCCACCAGGCCGCCGCGCGGACGCTCGTGTCATCGTCAGCGCACCGCGGAATGACGTCCGCTTGCGACAGCGCCGGCTCTGGCAGCCGGTCGGCCATCTGGTCGAGCGCCACAAGCGCCGCGCGCTTCGCCGCCGCCGTGCCCACCGCAAGCGCTGTGCGGAGTGGAGCGGGCGCGGCCGTCTCGATCAGCGCGTAGGTGATCGAGTGGTCGAGGGCTCGATCGTCGGCCCGGTCCGCCCGCCCGGCCGCGGCCAGGAGCGGGGCACATGCCTCTGAGAGGCCGAGACGGCCGAGGGCTTCGGCGGCGGCCCGAGCCACTGGCGCCGCGTCGTGGACGACGATGTTTCCCAGCGGCTCAAGCGCCGCGGCGTCGCGGTGGAGGCCGACGACATGGCAGGCCGTCTGGCGGACGCCGGCGTCGGTATCGACGAGGCCGGCGCCAGCGGCCCTGCGGGCTTCATCCCCGTCGATCCGGGCCAGTGTCCAGAGAGCCTGCTGACGGACGGCAGGGGCAGGCGATGCCGCGAACAGGTCACGGACCGCAGGCACCGCGGCGGCACCGATCCGGGCGAGGGCATCGGTGGCCCGGGCGACGACGGCGGGGCGCGCATCGGCCAGCAGCGCGGCGAGGTCCGCGGGGGCCATTCCCCTCCAGTCGAGAGCGAGGCCACGCGGATCGGCCACTGGCTTCGAGCCATCGCGCCGAACCCGATAGATCGCGCCGAGGACCGCCGGCTTCTCGAGCTGTGACGTCGGGCAGCAGAGCTTGTACCAGCCGCCGGTGTCGACGACGAGGAGCGAACCGTCGGCGTCTTCAATCACATCCGTGGGGTGAAAATCGACCCAGTCGGCCTGGAGGAAGGGATTCGTCTCGGTGGTGAACGTGGCGCCGGCCGGGGCGAGCTCGGTGCGAAACACCGTCCGCAGGTTGAATGACGTCGTGAACAAATCGCCGGTCAGCGCCTCCCCGTGGCCGAAGCCGGAGTGGCGATGAAGGCCGCAGGGAGCGGCGGGGCCGAGGTGCGCAAGAGCCGGAAGGAGGGGGCCGGTGCGGGCATGGCCGTCGAGGACGCCATGGTCTTTTCCGTAGACGCCGCCGTAGAGGGCATGAATCAGCCCGTCACGCTCACCGCCACCGGGATGGACAAGGAACGTGCACGACATGATCCGCTCCCCTTCCGGCGTGAAGACCACGTCAACGGGGTTGTCCATGCCGCCGGTCAGCACCGGCTCGAGCTCGCTCGTATCGTCGCGGGCGCGGAAGATGTGGCTGGCGCGGGTCGTCCAGCCGGGGCGGCCGGGGAGGTCGTAGCTTTGCTCGGCAAAGGCCCCCTTGCACCAATAGATCCGGCCATCGCGGCCGAGATAGGGGCCATGGAGATCATTGGCACAGCCGGTGAGGGTCTTGGCGTCAAACCACACCTCGCGCGATTCGGCGACGCCATCGTCATCGGCATCGGTGAATTTCCAGATCTCCGGCGGCGCCGTGACATAGAGCGAGCCGCGGTACCACAGCGACCCCTCCGGCATCATCAGCCCCTCGGCATAGACCGTGCGGCGGTCGAACGTGCCATCGCCGTCGGAGTCCTCGAGGCGGAAGACGCGATGGGTCGGGTTTTTCACCTGCTCGGCGACGGCGATGTTCGTGCCGCTCGACTCGGTGACATAGAGCCGGCCGCGCTCGTCGAAGTCGATCGTGACGGGGCGCTCGACGAGCGGCGGTGCCGCGGCGACCTCGACGGTGTAGCCGTCGGGGAGGGTGATCGTCCCGGAGTCGACGCGGAATTCAGCGGCTCGCACGGAGGCAGAGGCCGTCAGCACCGTGATCACGACGAACAGACTCTTGCGGAGCAGCGCCATGCGAGAGAATCCCCGGAGAAGCGTTCTTGGACCACGGTCGACCCGTGATCCTGTCGCTGTCAATGTACCAGCGTGGACGGCTGTTCCGGACCGTCGGCGCGGCGGTCTCACAGCCCGATGTCGCGAGCCGCCCTTCGGCCGGCGGCGGCACCGGGACCGACTCGCTCCGCGCCGCCCACCCCAGGCAACTGAAAATCACCAGGAACCGCTGGCACCGCCGCCGGAGGAGTGGCCGCCGGAATCGGAACTCGAACTGAAGGAAGAACTGCCCGAGGAACCGAAGGACGATCTCGACGAGTCCGATGTGTCGGGAAGCTGGGGGATGACACGCTCGAAGGCCTTTTCCCAACCGCACGCCTGACAGCGTTCGTTGACGCGTTCAAGGCCCGTGCTGAAGGTCGTGGGGGCCTGGAGGCGGGAGACCGTCTGCGACTTCGTGACAGCCTGGCAACGCGGACATTTCGCGTAGCTCGTGAAGAACGCGCCGTATCGCGACTTCTCGACATACGGGCAGGTGGGGCAGGTCCAGATGTCGTAGTCGACGCTGCCGAGCTGCTCCTCGAGTTGTTCCGTGGGGGACAGGCTGGCATCGTCAGCCCCTTCGTTCAGAAGCGTCATCGCTGTCCCGCACTTGGAACAATTGCGGCGCCGGTAGCGAGAGAGCGAACGGATTGCGGCGATGCCGCCCGCGCCGGCGGCAGCGCCCCCGCCGAGGAGCATCATCATCCCCACCGGATCGGACGTCGTCTCCGGCTCCCGCTGGAAGCGAGGGGGTGGGGTCCACGGCCGGACGGGTTGGATCGGCTCCGGAACAGGGAGGGGGTCGGAGCGTGACGCGAACGGCCCCCCCAGCTCCGGTTGCTCCGCGAGCGGCTCGGGGATCGGCGCCGGTGTCCGCTCGACGATCTCCCCGACGGTCGTGGCCGGCAGGGGCGCGGTGTCGACGACCGCGGGCTGGCTGGGAGGGGGCGCGATGACGGGAGCCGGCTTCGGCTCGACAACCACCCCGGCTGTCGTGGCCGGCCGCGACGGCGTGTCGACGACGTCGGGCTGCTCCGCCGAGACACCGACGATGTCCGTGACGCAGGCCGTGGCTCCATCGAAGATCGCCCGACCGGGGCGACCGGCACGGAAGTGGGGCACCATCACCCGATCCATGATCCGCTGGCTGGCCGAGCGCTGGCCGGGGGAATCGAGGCCGTCGCCGAGAATGATCTCGCTCTTCCGGTCGGCGAGGGCGACGAAGAGAAGGATGCCGTCGTTCCGGGCCCCGTTGCCGAGTCGCCAGTGGTTGAAGAGAGCGGTCGCGAAACGGCGCTGGGGCTCACCGGCCGTGGTCGGAATGATGACGACCATCATGTCGGCCTTCGTCGTCTCACGGATCGACTGGGTGAGCCGTTCGAGCTTCGTCCGATCGGCAGCGGAGAGCGTGCCGGTTTCGTCGACGACATGGGCCCTGGGGCGCCCGCCTCGGACAACCGCCGGCACCTGGGCGGAAGCCGAGGGCGCCGAGATGACGGCCAAGAGGGCGACGGCGATCGCAGCCACCAGACGCATGACAAGCCTCACGATTGGAGGGGCACACACCAGAGGGGGCCTTCCCCACCCATGAAGGGCATCATCGTACCGTCAGGCCGCTCTCCTGCGACACCCCCGGCGGCGCTGCCGCGGGGCAACGCCCTGCCTGTCGGTCAGGGGTTTGCCGGCACATCGAAATCGCCGGTCCGGTCGCGCCACACGCAGTGGATGTGGTTGGCGGGATTTCCCTCGGCGTCGGGCTGGACGTTGCAAAACTCGATCACGAAAGACGGGCCTTCGACCAGGTAGTAATGGCCGATGCCCGGCTCGGTGGCGCCGGCCCAGGCGAAGTGGATCGCGCTCCAGCCGCCGTCGGCCTTCTCGATCAGCATCAGCCGTTCCTTGGCAACTTCGTCGGCCATCGCGGCGCAGTACGTCTCGATGATCCGCCGCAGGAGGGCCTGCTGTTCGGGCTTGAGCTCCGCGGCGGGGATCCCCTTGGCCGCTTCCTTCGGCGACTGCGTCTCGCCGGCGGCGCGGATGTCCTTGGGGCACTCGGGGGCAATGATCCCCTTCGCCTTTTGCGTGGCATCGAGGGAGCGGACGAGATCGAAGCCGAGCTGTTCCTCCATGCCAAGGACGCGAAAGCCGGGCTCGGGGAGACCGGCGAAGCGGGCGCGGACCTCGGCCGGATTGGCGCCGAAGAACTGCGGCGTGCTGTCGACGACCTGCCCGTCGCGGACGACGAAGTTGAGCGAGAGGTGGTGCCCTTCGACGGACAGGCCCCAGGTCCCCTTCTCGGCCGGCGTTCCGAAGATCGTGAAGAAGTAGCGTTCGGAGTCGCGGATGTTCTTGGCGTTGGAGCCTTCCTGGAGGCGGAGCATCTCGTCGAGCTGCATGATCGACCGCGACTTGTCGTAGCCGGCCTGGGAGACGGCGGCACGGAGGAGATCCAGCGCTCCCTGCTGCTGCGAAGGGACCATCTCGCGGAGCGGGAGCCCCTTCCGCTCGAACTTGGGAATGAAGTGCCAGCCCACCCGGCCGGGATCCTCGTAGGGCTTGAGGACGCGGGCTTTCTGTTCGGGGGCGAGGGTGGTGAGCCAGACGTTGGCCGCCTGCACCATAGCGCCACCGGCGGGGACACCCGCGTGGGCGGGGGTCGACGACTGGCCGGCGGCGACGATCGCCATGAAAACCGGGAGAACCAGGAGCGGGGCAGCAAGGCTGCGGAGGGGGCGGAAGGTCATCGACGGCTCCGGGGCGGTATCGTGGAACGGCGTGGGACAGGCCGGGCGCGGCGGTCGGCTCGAACGAGCCCCCGTCCCGAACCATAAAAATACCCGCCCGCCCCGGCCGCCGACACCCCCGCGCGCCTGAGAATCAGGTCAGGGGCCGACCTCGCGGTCCTTCTCGCCATCCAAATCGGAGAGGAGGGGTCGAATCGACTTCAGGATGGCCGACGCCTTCTCGATCGCCCGAGCGGCACTGGCTGGGGACGCTTCGGTGATGCCGCCGTAATCAGCCGTTTCCCTGAGATCGAGGAGAAAGTCGTAGTCCCGGCCGGATTCGGCAGGGAGGAACCCAGCTTGAATGAGATCGCGATGGAGGGCGGCACGGACGGCAGTGTGCTTTGTGAAAGACGCGCCGCGAACAGCCAGCACCGCCGTCACCCCGTGAAATGCTGCATAGTACGCCCGCGACGCGGCGGAATCGGGATCGACGGCCACGAGCGCCGCCGCGGAGGCCAGAGACCGCTCCGCTCTCCTCCACTGGCTGCGGACGAACTCCTTCATGCAGCCACGCCCGTCCGACGAACCTCGCGCACGAGGGGGGAATCGCCCTGTTCGTAATCCCGACGCCCAAGCAGCTTCACACTCACACGACGCTCGACACGGAGCGCCACCGGGTAGACCGCGGCAAGACTGCGTTCGAGTTCAATGCCGTAATCATCCATCGGGCCACGGAGCACCACGAGCAGGTCGATATCGCTATCGGCCCGAGCGTCACCCCGCACCTCGGAGCCGAAGAGCACCACGGCGTCGAGCCGGTCGCCGTAGGTGGCGGCGAGCCGCTCTTTCAATTCGTTGAGCAACTCGTTGACTGAAGAGATGTTTTGCATGACCCACTCCTCGGGACTGACAGTCCATTCTACCACCGCACCGAGCCATCGCCCTTGGTCCGCCCTGCCAAGGCGTCACTCGTGCCGGTTCGGGTCGCGGTCGTGGTGGGCCTGGTCAACGTGGACATGGACCTCCGGGTGGAGGGCGAAATATCGCTCCCACGCCTCGTCGGAGATCCCAGCGCCGTCGAGGTAGAGATTCCAGAGGCCGTCGTAACGGGCGATTCCCTCGAGGCCGTTGTCGCCGACAGGGACATCGATGAGGTGGAGCGAGCGGAGGGCGGGGAACTGGAGGAGCGTCATCCCCAGTTCAGCGCCCCCCTTCCCGTCAGGGCACAGCTCAGGGCTCCCCAGCCGCAGGCTCTTGAGACGGGGAAGTTCGGCGAGCGCCGCGAGCCCCACCAGCGTGCACCGCGCCTGCGGGATATTGACGTCGCGGAGGGTGTGGCAGGCGGCGAGGTGCCTGAAGCCTTCGTCGCCGAAGGGCGATTCCCGGAGCACGAGGCGCTCGAGCCGCGGCAGGCGCGCGAGCACGATGGCCTTTGCATCGTCAGCCACCCCCTCCTGGAGATCGAGGTGCGAAAGCGCCTCGAGGCCTGCGACCTCCTCCCACTCCTCCGCGGTGAGCTCCCGATCGGTCACCCGGATCCGCGACGACGTCCCGGCGCGGACCGCCGCGACCTGCTCGGCAAACGTGGGCTCGGCGGCGGCAAGCGGGAGAGTGGCGAACAACGCCAACACCATGGTCACCAGGATTGCACCGTGTGTGCCGGGGACGATGTCGGTGTGTGATGCGATCAGCGGCTCGATTCTGTCGGACATGGAATACCTCGCGCGGGAACGGTCTGCAGCGCAGAAAGACTCCTTCCAAACCGGGTTCCCCGGGAGGGAATCACTGCCTGGCTGATGCCCCGCCTGGAGTGGCGGCTGCCTCATCCTGCGGCAGGCACTTTATCCACGGCCCGCTACCCTCCGCACCCTTCCCATCCCACCTGATCGTCAGGCTCGCACCGCCCCCCCCTCTTAAGGGCGTACCCACTGTACCGGTCGTGACGATTTTGCGCGTTGATTCGGTCGTAAAACGCCGAAATCAACGATGCGATCGACTTGAAGCGACATGGTCGCGAGCCCTCAGCCAATCTTCCCCACTTCCGGCACCTCCCCGCTCCGATGCGACGCCCAATCCCACGCATCACTCCGCTCCTGATGAGCCTCTGCCTGGCATGGCAGGTGGATGCCGTCGTCGCCCAGATCCCGGCGCCGATGGCCCCCGTGGCCCCACCGCCGACACTGTGGAGTTGGCTCGGCGTCCCGCAAAATCCTGCCTACAGCGCCTCGAGCCGGCTCGGCAACTCCTTCAACAGCAGCGGTAATTATCCCGGCGCGGAGGCCACGCCACGACTTCTCCCGATCACGGACCCCCAAAACCTGAAGTCGCAGAACCCGGCGATCAAGGCGGCGGCCGAGATCAAGATGGAGAACGACAAGGCGGCGCAGAAGATCAAGGCCATCAAGTATCTGGGGACTGTCGGCTGCGGTCCCTGCGCCGAGGGTGCTGCCGAGGCACTCCTCGCAGCCCTCGATGACTGCACGGAAGCGGTTCGTTACGAGGCCGTCAAGGCGATCCTCAAGACGGCCAGTTGTCAGGCCGACCGCTGTGCAAAACGCCGGGTCCGTTCTCTGAAAACCTGCCACGAGGCGTTCGAGGATGCGAAGGCCGCGCACCTGAACCGGTTTGCGCTGTTCAAGAAAAGCCTCCACGGAAAGGCTCCCCCGAGCGGAGAGACGGCCAAGTCGAAGCGCCGCGGTTATGGCGATGACTGCCTCCCTCCCGATTGCGACCGGAATGCGTGCGGGTGTGGAGAGCATGGATGCTGCAACAGCGACACCCTCAACAAACTTTCCTCGATCGTCTACGAGCGCGATGACCGCGGCTGCTACAAGGAGCCGAGCGCACGCGTGCGGGCCATGGCGCTGGAGGCGATGCGGGCATGCAATCCCAACCCCCGCCCTGCAGGCCCCGAGGAAGTGCCTGCGGGCCCGGTGATGGAAGAGATCCCGGCAGGCCCCGTCGACGCGAAAGAAACCGCGCCGGAAACCGGGAAGGAAACCGCACCGGATGCGTTGCGATCTCCCCGCAAGGAATCGCTCCCGCCCAAGGAGCCGTTGCCCACGAGCGAGACATCGAGGGAGGAGTCGGTTCTGGAGAGAACGCCGACGACATCGGTCATCTCCCCACTCCGAAGTTCGTCAGCGACGTCCATTCGGAATCCCTTCCGCGATCCGTCAGCGACGTCCATTCGGAATCCCTTCCGCGATCCGTCAGCGACGGTGCGGGGACACCTCCGTTGACCCCCTCGACCCCTCCCCAGCCGCTTCCCATCGGGGCTGATGCTCAGGGGAAATCGGTGGTACCCGATCTGGCTGCGGTGTATTCTCCTCGAGGGAAACCGCGGTCATCCCCCCACGACGTCCACTGCCGTCGCCCCATGGTGCCTTCCCATACCGATGGAACAACCGCTCGATCCTGAACAGCAGCGGAGAAATCAAACCTGGCGGAGCCGCGGCGCGAGGAACGCAAAGCCGGCTCCCGCAGGGGAAGCCATCGCCCCAGGGCGATCCGGCCGCTGGCGTCCTGCCGCTACCGGCACGGTGCACCATCAGCATGCCTGGTGGTGGGCCTTTGCCACACCGACCGGCTACAGCCTCGCCGCGATCTGCCTGTTGGGCCTTTTTCTGTGGCAGTTGCTGGTGCTCAAGCGTCAGGTTCCGTTGATCCTCGGCGTCGTCTCCTCCTACCGATCGCCACTCGGGCCGGTGCCGATGGCGACCGAAGACCGGGAATTGTTCCGGGAGTTGATGCGGCCGCGATCAACCTACGATCCGGGCACCACCAAGGTGATCGACATCTCGGAAGCGCTTCGCGAGTCCGATGCCAAGCAGTGGCTTGAGGAGGTCGCCAAGAGGGTGTCGGAAGTCCGGCCCGGTGGCCCCGGCGGACAGACCTTGATCGTCTATCTCGTGGCGATCGGGGCGGTCGATCGGGATGGTCACGCCTGTCTTGTGCCACCGCGGGCATCGCCCCGGGATGTCGGCTCCGTCGACGCGGCTTGGCTCCGCGTCGATTCGCTTCTCGCCGCGCTGGCATCGAAGCGGCCCCCCAACGCAAATATCCTCCTCGTGCTCGATGTCGCCCGGCCGGCCCAGGCCGAGGCGATCGGTATCACCGACGGTACTTTTCCGGTGGCCTTGACCGCGGACATGCAGGCCTCGCCGACGGATCGGATGTGGGTGCTGACGTCGGCAGGACCGGGTGAAATCGCCGATGTCGGGGCAGCGGATGGCACATCGGCCTTCGCCACCTCGTTCGCCAACGCGATTGAAGGTGCCGCGGACACCAAGCCGTGGGGAAACGGGAACGGCCAGGTCTCGCTGCCTGAACTGGCGACGTATCTCGCCGACGAGGTCAATCGGCGCTCCCTCCTCCAACACGGGTTGCACCAGACTCCCTTCATCCTGCCTGTTCCCGATGCCCGGAACGACGTCGGTGTCGCCTGGGCGGTGCGACGGGCGCCGCAAAGCCAGACTCCACCCACCGGCCCGCGGCAGGCCAACGGCCAGATCGACTGGTTACGTGCCCGCTGGATGGCGTGCGCGACACTCCGCGAGCGGGGCGTCCGGGAGCATCCCCTGGTGTGGGCGGAACACGAGCATGCGCTGCTGCGAGCGGAGCGCCTCTGCTTCGCAGGAAACGTCGATCACGATGACCTGAACGACCAGAAAATTGCTGTCGAGACGACCGAGAGGCAACTCTCCAGAATGACCAGCGAATTGGCCCATCTGCCCGGCTTCAGACTCGCCCGCCTCGCCTCCGGGGAGACCAGGGAGATCAACGCGGGTTGGCTCGGGCAGCTGGATGCCTGGGCTTCCGATCCGGCCGGGAAAGCGGTCGCCGGGAGCCCAGCGGCGGCACCCTGCAGCGATCCCATCGAATGGCGCGGGCGGGCCGATGAGGCTTGGCAGCGGATGGTGATGGTGGTGAGAGCGGGCGCCCTGATCGATCGGGCCGCGTGGGATCGCTGGCTGGAGATCGTGGGACCGCCGCCGCCGGGCACGATCGTCCCGTTCGAAATGCACGCAGCGACCCTGCTGCGGCACTGCGTTCCTTCCGGTGCCCAACGGCAATCAACGCTGCTCACAAGGATCGCAATGCTCTCCCAGTCGGCCGCGGAAGCAGCATTCCCCGACGACGCGCGCGCTGATGCCCCTCTTGCGGCTCTCGCCCCCCGTGCCGAAGGGGACGCAGCGCGGCGGATGGCGTTCGATCTGGCGCTCATCGGCGACGATACGTCGCTGTCCCTGGCTGCCCACCAGGCAGGGCGGGCGGAGGCGGCCTATGCCCACACCGCTCTGACCGGGAAGGTCGTGTCTGACGCGTGGACAACCCTCGATCAAGTGCGTGCAGAGCTCCCCTGGCTGGCGATCTGGTCAGCGGCGGCGAGGCGCGCCGACACCTCCTCGGGCGCCAGCGATCCGCAGGCCCATCCCGCCAAGGTGTCGGTCGACATCGATTGGGAACGATTGGCCACGGCGACCGCGGCGCTCGAGGACCTGCTGTCGCGTGCCCCCTCCGGGGGTGATTCGGCCGCCGCGGCCACCGAGACATTCAAACTCGGTGCTGAGGAGGTGCGTGCCGCCCACATGACGCTGCGCGAAGCCTACGACACGACCTGCGCGACGCTCGCGACCAGCGCCCCCGACTCCCCGCCGACGCTGGCCGCCATCCGCGCCGCCCTGCGGATCCCGCTTGTCGATGGGATCCGCAGGATCCAACTGCTGGAGCGTCAATCGACGCTGTCGCAGAGCCTGTCCTCACAACAGACGCACGGCGAGAGGGAGCGCCCGAAGCCGGCAACCCCCGACATCTCCGCCATTGGTGCCGGCTGGGTCGCCTGGCAGGGGACCCGCGTCGATCCGCTCTTGCCGGCATTGTCGCTGCGGGCGACGGCCACGAGCACGACGACGGCAGCAGGATTGGCCACGACCGTGGGAACGTGGGGGCAAACAGTCAGGCTTGCCGTCTCGGATTTCGAACGGTCTGCCGCCCAGCCCGAAGATGCCGATGCGGCGGCATACCGGAGGCTGGCACCGATTGCCGCCTCGTTGACGGCGCGGGCGTCGCTGCCGGCAGATCGTGTGTCGGCGGCTGCAGCGCAGCAGCGGCGGGCTTGGCATGACCGCCTCCTGAGGACCGCCGAAGATCTGATGGACGACTTCTTCGCCGACAGCACCCCGGAGGCGCCCCCGTGGTTTGCCGCCGCGGCGGGCATCTGCGTTAAGCAAGCCTCCGTCGCCGCCGACGACAACGGTGCATCGGCCACCACCAGCACCAGACTCGCGCGTCTGGAAACGCTGGCCCGGAATTGGGGTGAGATCAACGCCTCACCCTTGACCGTCATGCCGATGAACGGCGATGCCGCGGAGGTGTTCTTCACGCTCCATCCCGAAGCCGGGGTCCCCGATGGTGACGCTGCGGTGTGGCTCGACGACCCATCCGGCGGGGGACCGGTGGGGCTTCGTCCGCCGACCGACGGCGACGCTGCCCAGCGAATCGGCGTGCCGGTGCATGCTGATGACGAGCGCACCTCGGTGGACAGGCGAACGATCCAGATCGACCGCCGTTCGGCATCGGCCCTCGCTGCGAGCCAGGAGGGGAGCGTCGCCTTCAACGCGATCTTCCGCGGTCACCGCATCGCCGTGAACGTGCCGGTGAGGCCCCCGGACAGCCGTCCACCAATCGTCTGGACTGCCCGGCCCCCGGTGGCTCCGCGCGTCACGCTCAAAGGGCACCGTCTACGTCGCGAATCGGTGTCGTTCATCTTCGACTGCTCTGGCAGCATGGGGGAACAGGTCCCCGGGGGAGGACGACGGTTCGATGTGGCAAAACGAGCGCTCGTTGAGGTGCTCCGGCAGATGGCCGTGAGCGGCGATTGGGATGCTTCGCTGTGGGTCTACGGGCACCGGACGCGGTGGACCAAGCAGGCCGACGGGAGCTACGCGGCCGCTTTGTCCGAGGTCGGTGAACGCGAACGCGACACGGCCGCCCGGGAAGGAATCGTGTTCGATGCCAAGCCCGGGAATGACGTGCAGCAAGTGTTGCCGATGCAGCAACTCGGCCCGGGCCGGGCCCATGCCGCCGAACAACTCATCGACCGTCTCGCTCCAGCCGGCGAGACTCCCCTCTATCTGGCGATCGCCAGTGCCTTGAAGAGCGATGTGTCTGCCAGTGATCCTGCGACCCCGTCGCGGATCGTGGTGATCACCGACGGCGTCAATGCGCAGACCGACGTGCAGCCACCGACGACCACCAGCGATGTCCTCGATGCCCTCGCTAAGATTGATCGTGGCCGGGCGTCCCCCGTCCCCATCGATGTCGTCGCCTTTGACTTCCGTCTCGGCAATCAGGAGAAGGCGAGCCTCGACGAGCTTGCCATGGTCGCCGAGAAGAGCCGGGGAAGCCTGATCCACGCCGCGGACGGCGACCGCCTCATGGCAGCACTCCGCGAGGCTTTGAAGCTCACCCGTTGGAAGGTGCAGGGCGCCGATGGGATACCCCGCGTCGCCGAACTGGGGCAGGCCGTAGAACTCCCGGCCGAGGCTCCTCCGTCGCGTCGGACGTACGACGTCATCCTCGACAGCACCGCTGCCCCGGTGTCGTCAACGATCACGGTCTCCGGCGGCGAAGGTCTGGAATTGTTTGTCGCACCGGAGGGACGTGGGCTGGAACACAGCCGGTATGACGGCGGCACCGAACAGCGGATCAGGGACAGCCACGATGACTTGCCCGATCCGACCAACCCCCAAGCTCGTTGGTTTGTCGCGGTGCATTTGCCCCGCCGTGAAGGGAATGCGGTGCGGTTCCCCGTCTCCATTCAAAACGGCGATGACAAGCTTTTTTCACCACATCCCTTCGAGCTGTGGGCGGAAGTGATCCCGCTTGGTCGGGCCGGTGCACAGCCCAGGGTGTTTGTAGACGCGGAGTATCAACCCCATCGGCCGGTTCCCGTCATCGATCTGCTCGTGCCCGACTGGCCGCAGGACGCCGCGGAGGCGGAGATCCGCCTGTGGTTCACCACGGTTCCGGTCGAGCCGACGATCTCCATCGATGTCGCCGATCTTCCCCTCGATGCCCGCCGCGCTTTCCCCATCCCCCTGCTCCCCGGTGTCTCGATCGAGTGCCTGCTCGAGAACTCGGGCGAAGGTCGGGCTCTGCTGCGGGTGACCGAACGGCACCCCCCCGACACCTCGGACGGGCTCCCCGTGCTCCGCGTCAGGCTGGAGCCAGAGTGCCTTCGTGCCGTTCATGATCCCGTCGATCCCACTACCGGCACGGTGACCCACGAGTTTGAGTTCCCGCTGCAGCAAGGAGTCGTCCCCCCCGGCACGAAACTCACGCTGCTCGAAGTGGGGCAACTCCGCCAGCGGGCCGTGGCCCCGGAGCCCCTGCGGATCGCCGTTCCGGAGGAGTAGCCCACGCTGGGCGGAGCCGAGTTGCCGAATTGAAACGGCATTGTTTCATCGGTGGTGACGCTGTTTCGCCACTCGCTACCCGATGGGGTTGACCCGCCTTCATCAGGGACCATCATGGGTCAATGGTCGGAAGTTGCGGATTGGGCCTGGGTGGATGGGGATTTCCAAAACCGTCCCCGATTCGGACGGTTCTCGACTGCTCAGCGGAGTTTGATTCCTTGGCTGCCTCCAGCAGACTGCCCCTTTTGCCGGGCTGACGAGCCTCGTCGCCCCTTCGGAAGTCTTCCATGCGACATCTGCCGGTTCATTGGTCGGAGGGGATGTTTCTCCGTCCCCATCATTTCCAGGCTTCCGATCGACACTGGGGCGAGTACTTGTCGCTGCAGCTGGCCGGACGCGATCCCTGCGGATACGGCATTGTCAAACTGGAGATCGATCCGATCGCGCTTGCCAACCGCCAGTTTGAGCTGCGGGCCTGCCGGGCGGTTCTCCGTGACGGAACGCTCGTGTGGCTCGAGCCAGGGGAGGAACCGGGGCGGATCGGCATCGAGCAGGCCGGCCAGCAGGAACCGGCGCTCGGCGCAGCGCTGAGCGAGGCCCTCGCCTCGGACGATACGGTGCGCGTCTATCTGGCGGTGCCCAGACTCGATCCAGCCGGGGCCAACGTCACCCCTCCCGGCCCCGCCGACCGGAGCCGATTCAGCTCCGTGAGCCATACGACGCAAGACGAGACCGGCGGGGGCAACGATCAGGAGGTCGATTTCCGTCGTCTGAACGTCAAGCTGCTGGTCTCCAACGAGGATCTCGCCGGGTATGAGCTGCTGCCGATCGCGCAGTTGCGGCGCACCGGCAGCCGCGAGACGGCACCGGAGATCGACCCCGATTTTTTTCCGCCGATGCTCACGATCGACGCCTGGGATGGCCTCGGTCGCGATGTCGTGCGCGCGGTCTACGACATGCTCGGACGCAAGACCGAGGTGCTGGCGGAGCAGGCTGTCAGTCGCGACATCGGATTCTCCTCATCGGAGCCGGGAGATCTCGACAGGCTGATCATGCTCTCCAAGTTGCTCGAGTCGCAGGCGGCACTGCGCACCGTGGCCTTCGCCAGCGGGATCCACCCCCGTCAGGCCTATCAGGAGTTGTGCCGAGTCGTCGGGCAACTCTCGGTTTTCGAGCCGAATCGGCGGCTGGCGGATCTTCCCATCTACGATCATGAAGATCTGGCGAGGATCTTCCACCACGTCAAGGACCGGATCGAGCGGCTCCTCTCCCGCGTCGTCGCGCACGAGTTCGAGCAGCGCTACTTCCTCGGAACCGGACCCGCCTCGCTGGGGGTGGCACTCGAGGCGAAGTGGCTCCAGGCAGACTGGCGCTGGTACGTCGGTGTCCTCCGGGGAGAGATGCCGGAGGAGGAGTGCCGCCGGCTTCTCAATGGAAACACCCAACTCGACTGGAAATTGGGGAGCGCCAGGCAGGTCGACCATCTCTTCCGGATGGGAGTCCCCGGACTGCAGCTGCTCCCGGTCGATCGACCGCCGCGGGCCCTGCCCGACAAGGGAGGGTGGCTCTATTACCAGATCGGGCGTGAAAATGTCGCCTGGAATGATGTCCGTGACTCGCAATCGCTCTCCATCCGGCTGCGGGAGACGCTGCTCCTCAACAGCGCCTCACTCCCGGGAAATCGCCGCATCCAAGTCTCGCGCGAAGGCCAGCCGATCTCCCTGGAATTTGCCCTGTTTGCCGTCCCTCGCACTGCGTGATCGTCCCCCTACCACCATGCCTCCGGTCATCCCCGGAGAGCGTGCACCTGCCTGCGACCCCCCACGATGTCCCCTGAGTTCGCCGCAGCCATCGATCCGGTGATGCTGGAAATCCTGGCACTGGTGGAGCGTGCTCGGTCTGGGCGGGCTGGCCGCCCCGTGGAGGAACACGCCCACATCCGTGGTGTGCTCGAGCAGGGCGCGGCCCTCGTTCCCGGGACGAGGATGCGCGATTGGGAGTTGGCCTCCTACGCCCTGATCTCGCTGATCGACGAACTTTTGATCGTCGACATCCCCTGGAAGGGGCAGGCTTGGTGGGAGAACAACGCCCTCGAGGTCGAGATGTGCCGCACCCGCGACCGGGCCACGGAGTTCTACGGCCGGGCAGAGCAGGCGGTCGGCCTGGCCAGCCGCGACGCGCTCGAAGTCTTCATCCTGGCTGTCGTGCTGGGATTCCGCGGTATCTTCAGGGACCAACTGCCATCCCTGCGGCAATGGCTGCGAACCCAGGAACAGCTCGTGCGCGTGGGTGATGGGCGGCCACCGCTGCCCGACACGGCGCCGGAGCTGTCCGGCGCACCCCCTCTCTCAGGAGGATCTCGACTCCTGTGGGCGAGCCTCGTAGCGACCATGGTGACCGCATGCGTCTTCGTTGCCGCGTGGCGGATCGTGATGCGGTGATGGCGGGGATCGGAAATCAGATCGGTTGCGTTGGAATCGACTCCTCCGGGCGGGGAACATGACGATGGCATGGCTGCGCTGGCTCCTCACACCGTTCCTGCCACTGATCAACCTGCCACGGACCGTGGTGGGGCTCTCGACGGCGGGAAAAATCGCGGCCCTCGTCGCACTCTTCCAACTGCTCACCGTCGCGCTGGCGATTGGCGTGCTCGTGATCGGCAACGAGCGTCATGTGATCCAGGCGTGGTGGCACCCCTACAAGCTGGCCCTGCTGGGAGCACTGCTGATCCTCGGACCGGTGTTCGTGTATCAGGCGGCCCGGCTCTGGCTGGAGCGCGAGACAAGCCGCTGGCCCGACATCCTCGCCGCCTGGAACGCCGCGCTGCTCGAATTGAATCACCAGAGGATCGCGATCAAGGATGTGCCCCTGTTCATCGTGCTCGGAGGTTCGTCCGACGAGGAGGAGAAACGGATTTTTGCCGATTCTCCCAGCGTACTCACCGTCCTCGCGTCGCCGGCCGGAGCCGCTGGGCTCCATGTGTGGGGAGGCGCCGATGCGGTCTATGTCAGCCTCTCGCGGAGCAGCCAGCTCTCCGACCTGTCGAGGCGAGGGTCGGAAGACACCCAGACCGTCTCGCGGGAGGAGCCCCGCACGCTGGTAACCGATCACCGCGGCACCGTGATTGGGGACGCGACGTCGGCGGCGGAGACGGGCGGAGGCGCCGCGTCGGCTCCGCGCCACCAGGGCGAAGACTCCGCCCCCGCTAGCCCCGGGGCGTTGCGTCTCCACGAGGAGATGAGGATGCGCCTGCGTTATGTCTGCGAACTGCTGCGCCGCGAGCGCGGTGGGCTGGCGCCGATCAACGGCACGCTCGCCATCCTGCCCTGGAACATGATCGAGCGGGGCGAGGCCGAGACCATGGCGGTCGGCCGGGCGCTCGGCGAGGACCTCGCTTCACTCGGTCGCGGCATGGGTGTCCGGGCTCCCGTGGTCGCACTGCTGCTGTGCACGACACCAGATCAAGGCGTGGCCGAATTGATCCTCCGCACTCCTCCCGCCGAGCGGCAGTCGAGAATCGGCCAACGCTTTCCCACAGGCCTGATAGCCACGTCCGAACAGCTCGGCGCCCTGGCGTTCAGGGCCTGCGGTGCTGTCGAGGACCTCATCCAGGGACGATTGCTGCGCGCCCCCGATGTGCTTGTTCAACCGAACAACGCGGCGCTTGTGGCCCTGCTGTCGCGCGTCCGCTGCGACCTCTCGGCGCGGCTGGCGTGGATTCTGCAGCGGGCTTTCGTCGTGGCCGAAGGTGACACGACCGCCCTCCCGCCGTTCATTTCCGGGTGCTATCTGGCGTCCTGTGGTGAGGGGCGCGATCAACAGGCCTTCATCGGGGGTGCCTTGGAGAAACTCCTCGATTCACAGGGCGACCTCGAATGGGCCCCCGGTGTCGAGTCAAGCGACATCCAGGCGTTGCGGATTGCCAGACTGCTGTGGGGGATCAGCGCCGCTGCGGCCATCGCCTTCGCCACGTTCATCTCCCGGCGGATGCTGTGGGGGGGCTAGCTTCAATGTTTTCCGGTTTTTGAGCCTGAAAACGGCTTTTCGGGAAACGGGGCGTGCCGCCCGCCCAAGGGTTTGGGCTCGGCGGGGTCGTGCCGATTCTCCCGATCGCGGGCCGGTTCCTCGCAGGCCCTGCCGCTTCCGATTGATTGACTCTCCGCCCCCGTGAACTAGCCTCCTAGGGGGAGATCCTTTCCCGACGACTGGATAACGTCCGCCGTGGGCGTGCCGATCCGGACGACTCGATCGTGTGATCGCTCAACCATCCGGCGGCACGGCGGCTGCTTTTCCGTGGAGGGCATCATGCCTGTCAGCATCCCGATCAACCTCGAAGATTACGCGCGGCCGATCTCGCTCGGGGCCCCCTCAGGGGTCAATCTCCGCGACGATCCCACCGCCGCTGCGACTTGGTCAACCATCCGCGATTTCCGCGACGAGGCGCGACGCACCGAGCGCCGGGCCGACGACGGCGGCGATGACTCTTCCTGGCGGAGCGCAGTCCCGACCTGGGCCAAGGCCCGCGACCTGTCGCTCGGATTGCTGCGCGACAAGACCCACGACCTGGCAGTGGCCGCCGTCCTCACCGAGGCCCTGCTCCGCACCGACGGCTTTGCGGGATTGGCAGCCGGCTTCGACATCGCCCGGACGATGATCCAATCGCAGTGGGATTCGCTCTTTCCCGCGCCTGATCCCGAGGACGGGCCGGCAGACGACGAGACCGTGGCGAACGAGCGGATCCTCCCGCTGACCCGGCTCATCGGCATCGACACCGACGGACTCCTGATCGCGGCGATTCTCAACGCGCCACTGACCGATGGCCATAGCTGTGATCCGCTCGGCCTCGGTCACCACCGCATCAGCGCGTCCCTCCAAGGAGCCGCTGACAGCAGGTCCCCGGAGGCTGATCGGGGGAGGGTCGTCACGCCGGAACAGTTCAAAACAGCGGTCCTGGAATCTCAAAAGGGTTTCCTGGCCGACGTCTACGGCGATCTCAACCGGGCCGCGACCGCTTGGATCGCCCTCTCGGAAGCCGTCGCCACGGCCTCCGCCGGGATGGCCGTCCTCCCGACCGGTCCCTTCACCAGCCTCTTCGCCGAGTGCCGGGACGTCCTCAAATCGGCCGCCCCGGCGAGAATCGCGGCGATTGAGAGCGAGTCCACCCCGCCCCCTCCGGCGACCGATGCGCTACTCCCGGAAGACGACCATCTCCATCAAGTTGCCCCAACGGGAAGCCCCCCCCTTGCATCCGCCGTTATCACCAGAGAAGATGCTCTTCAAGCTCTTGCCCGGGTGGCGGAGTTCTTCGAAAAGAGTGATCCCCACAGCCTTGTTGCCGTTCAGATCCGCAACATTGTTCGCATGGCTGCCTTGCCACGCGACCAGTACTACAGGGAACTGATCGGCGATCCTGCTGTCCTGACCTCGGTCGGGAAATTCGTGGGGCTCTCGTTCGAGGAGCCGACCTGAGCAAACCGGTTCATCCGGGGGCGACGAGCGATTCGAGAGCGAGTGATGTTCCCGTGGGATCCCTTTCCCATCTGGGAACAGCATTCCTATGCGAATCGTCTTCATCGACGGGGCGGGGGGGGTTCACTGTCATCCAGCGGTCTGTTCCATCCGGGCAGCCCAGCAGGAAATCCAAACTCTCAGGAATCGGTACCACCGGAACTCCGGCGTCGGAAACAGGGGGCAATTCATGGCTGAATCAATCCACGGCAAACTCAATCGCGTTCGTAAGCCGCGTGTCCACATCACGTATGAGGTTGAAACCGAAGGGGCAACGGTCGTCAAAGACCTGCCGTTCGTGGTCGGCGTGCTCGGTGATTTCACCGGCAATCCAACCCAGGCTCTCAAGCCCCTCAAGGACCGCAAGTTCATCAACATCGATCGTGACAATTTCAACGATGTGATCGCGAGGATGGGACCCGGCCTCGAGTTCCGTACCACCAACACCCTCGCCGACGATGGCTCGGAGATGGCGGTCAAGCTGCAGTTCAACTCGATGCAGGATTTCGAGCCGGCCCAGATTGTCGAGCATGTCGAGCCTCTGAAGAAGCTCCTCGATACCCGCAACCGGCTCCGCGATCTGCTCTCGGCCGTTGATCGGGCCGAAGGGCTCGAGGGCGAACTGGAAAAGATTCTCCAGAACAGTGACCAGCTCAAGAAACTGGCGGACGAGATCGGTGTGGGCGGCGAAGCGAACAACAAACCGAAGGAGTGACCTATGTCACCTGCCAAGAAAGACCACGCTTCTGCGGATGTTGCGAGCCATGCCGAGGCTTCGAAGGGCAGCCTCCTCGACCAGATCACCAGCCAGATGCCCCGCGCGGTGGAAAAGCCGCGCCGTGACGAGCTGATCCACGCCTTGGTGGAGCATGCCGTTCAGGGGACGATGAAGTTCGACAAGAACGTCACCAAGACCGTCACCGCGGCCATCGCCCAGATCGATGCGGCGATGTCGCAGCAACTCGCCGCGATCATGCACCACCCGAGCTTTCAGGCTTTGGAAGGGTCGTGGCGTGGGCTCCAGCATCTCGTGATGAGCAGCGAGACCGGCGCGTCCCTCAAGATCCGCGTCATGAACGCCACGAAGCGAGAGGTCTTCAAGGATCTCGACAAGGCGGTCGAGTTTGACCAGAGCCAGCTCTTCAAGAAGGTTTACGAGGCCGAGTTTGGCTCCCCCGGTGGCGAGCCCTACGGTGCCCTCATCGGCGACTACCAGTTCACCAACCACCCGGAAGACATCGACCTCCTCACAAAGATGTCGCAGGTCAGTGCCGCTGGCTTCTGCCCTTTTGTCACCGCCGCCGGCCCCGAACTGCTCGGCATGGACAGCTTCGATGAGCTTTCCAAGCCCCGCGACCTCGAGAAGATCTTCCTCGACACGAGCTACGCCAAATGGCGCAGTTTCCGCGATTCGGAAGACTCCCGGTTCGTCGTTCTCACCATGCCCCGCACCCTGGCCCGTCTTCCCTACGGACAATCGACAAAGCCGGTGGAAGAGTTCCAGTACGAGGAAGTGGCCCTCGGACAGCACGGGGAATCGATCAAAGTCGATCACTCCAATTATTGCTGGATGAATACAGCCTACGTCTTCGGCTCGCGGCTCACCGACTCCTTCGCCCAGACTGGCTGGTGCACGTCGATTCGTGGCGTGGAGAACGGCGGGAAGGTCGAGGGGTTGCCGGCGCATGTGTTCACCGGCGACGACGGTGATCAGGATCTGAAGTGCCCGACGGAGATCGCCATCACCGACCGTCGCGAGGCGGAGCTTTCGAAGCTCGGTTTTCTCCCGCTGTGCCACTTCAAGAATACCGACTACGCCGTTTTCTTCGGATCCCAAACGGCCCAAAAGGCAAAGAAATACGACCGCCCCGAGGCCACCGCCAATGCCGCGATCTCGACGAGGCTGGCCTACGTGATGGCCACCGCGCGGATCGCGCACTATCTCAAGTGCATCGCCCGCGACAAGATCGGCTCTTTCATGCAGCGTGCTGATTGCGAGACGTGGCTGCAGGGCTGGCTGACCAACTACGTCGTCAGCAGCCCGAACCCATCCGCCGAGATCAAGGCGCGCTACCCCTTGGCCGAGGGGAAGGTGAAGGTCGAGGAGATCCCTGGATCGCCCGGCAGCTACAACGCCGTCGCTTGGCTGCGGCCTTGGTTGCAGATGGAGGAACTGACGTCGTCGATGCGTCTGGTGGCGAAGATTCCTGCCGCTGCCGGTAAGTAAGGCGGTCTGGGCATTGACCGGCGTGATGATCCAGAGGCTCTTCCGACGGGGTATTCTGTGTCGACCCACGATTCCCCAGGGAGAAGACTGGAGACTTTCGCAGCGTCGACTGTCGAGCACGAACCGTCGGCTGTTGCGGTGTGGCCCGCTGTTTTTGCCATGCTTGCCGACGGCGTCGAGGGCCGACTCGATGTGGCCTCCGCCGCGCTCCCGGAGGAGCATGAGAGCGACGGGGCGTTTCTCCGCCATTGGGCCGCGTACCGGGTCAGCCCGGGGGAGAGGCTGACCAGGTCTGAGCTCGCCGATCGCTTGGCGGCCGACGTGGCCAGACTCGACGACGTGATTGGGCGGCAGCTCGACGCCATCCTCCATCACCCCCAGTTCCAGGCGATTGAATCGTCCTGGCGCGGGCTGGAGTGGCTCGTTGGCCGGGCCGATGAGGCGATCGGCTCCGATGCCCACTCCAAATCCGCCAAGGCCGTCCGGGTGCGATTGCTCAATTGCTCCAAGCGCGAGCTCCAGCGCGACCACACCCAGGCCGTGGAGTTTGATCGTTCGGTGGTGTGGCGGAAGATCTACGAGGATGAATTCGGGACCGCTGGCGGCGCCCCATTCGGGCTGCTGGTCGTCGACCATATGTTCGGCGCTCATCCCGACGACATCGATCTTCTCACAGGGTTGGCCGAGGTGGCGGCAGCGAGCTTCGCCCCTCTCGTGGCGGCACCGGCCCCCGATCTGTTCGGCGTTGATTCCTTCGCGGATCTCAATGCCGGCCCGGGGCTCGAGATGCTCTACAACACGCCGCAATTCACCGCCTGGAGATCGATGAAAGCGCTCGAGGAAACGAGATTCCTCGGCCTCGCCTTCCCCAGGATCCTCGGCCGGCTGCCCTATGAGGGCTGGGAGATCGCGGGGACTCGGTCGGTGCAGGCCGAACACTCGTGGCGGGCCCGGTCGTTTCGCTATCAGGAAGACGCGGAGAGCGCCCGGGGGGAGCGCCGGCTTTGGATCAACGCCGGTTGGGCTTTTGCCAGTGTCGTGATCGCGGAGTTTGCTCGTTCAGGCTGGTTTGCCGACATCCGTGGAGCTTCCAGAGACGCCGAGGGGGGAGGGCTCGTCAGTGGGTTGCCCGTCGATCATTTTGCCGCGAGCGAGGGGCTCGTCTTCCGGGGCCCTGCCGAGGTGGTGATCGGCGAGTCGGCGGAGCGTTTCATCGCGGAAGCCGGCTTCATCCCGTTGTGCTCGACAAGCTCGACCGGCCAGGCCGTGTTTCATTCCAATCAGTCGCTCCACCGCCCCAAAAAGTACGATTCGCCACGGGCTTCGGCCAACGCGACGATCTCGGCGATGTTGCAGTACATGCTCTGTGTGTCGCGTTTCGCTCATTATCTCAAGGTCATCGCCCGCACCAAGATCGGGTCGGTCACCCAGCCCGATCAACTCCAGTCGATTCTCGAGGACTGGATTCTCCAGTATGTCACGCCGGACGATCGCGCCAGCCCGGAAACGAAGGCTCGCCGCCCGCTCCGTGCAGCCCAGGTGGAGGTCCGGGACACGCCCGGTTCGCCCGGTGCCTACCGGATCGTGATGCACATCCAGCCGCACTTCCAACTCGATGATCTCACCTCGCTGATCCGACTCACCACGGTCGTGCGACCGACCGCTCCCTCCTGACCTCTTCCTCCCCCACGACCAGGAATTGGACTTCCCGCCATGACTTCTCCCGTCGAACAGGCCAGCAGTCTCTACAAGGAAGGGCGACTCGCCGCAGCGATCGATGCGGCGACGCGCGCCGTCAAGGATTCGCCGAGCGATCTGGCCGCACGCTGGCTGTTGGCTGAGCTGCTCATCGTTGGCGGCGATCTCGAGCGGGCCGACAAACAACTCGACACGCTGATGTCGCTCGATGCCCGCGCCGCCGTGAACGTTATCCCGCTTCGTCATCTTGTCCGGGCGGAGACAGCGCGGCGTGAGTTCTTCCGCTCGGCAAGCCTCCCCGACTTCCTCGCCGAGGGTCCCACCAAGACGATGGCGCTCCGCCTGGAGTCGTTTGTCCAACTGCGGGCCGGCGACACCGCCCGTGCCGGCGAACTGGCCGAAGCCGCGGAGGACGCCCGAGCGATGCTGCCCGGAACCATCGGCGACCGCCCGTTTTCTGACCTCCGTGACCTCGACGATGTCGTCGCCGGGGTGTTCGAGGTTCTCACCCACACCGGCAAGTATTATTGGATCCCGGCCGAGCGGGTGGAGCTCCTCGAGTTCACCCCTCCGGCCACGCCCCTCGATCTCGTCTGGCGTCCTGTCCACATGGTGGTCCGAGACGGGTTTGACGCACAGGTGCACATGCCGGCGATCTACGGCACGATCGAGGGCGAGATCGACGGCAGCGACGATGCCGCGAAGCTCGGACGGAGCACGACCTGGATCGGTGATCCACCGGCGCCGGTCCGGGGGGTGGGGCAGCGGCTGTTCGTGCTCGACGGCGACCAAGAGATCGGCGTGATGGAGTTATCTGCGGTCACGTTCGAGGTTGGTTGAACCATTCCCGCTCTCTCCCATCTTCCTGTACCGCGCATGGCCCATCAGTTCACCGAACACCGTGTCGTCTCCAGCCTGCTCGATAGGCTGCTCGATGATGATCCGCGCACAAAGGTCGAGGCGCCGTCGCGCGAAGGACAAGTGATCCGGGAGACGAGGGAAAGCCTCCGTCGCGACCTCACCGATCTCCTCAATGCGAGGCGACCGTTGCCGGCGTTGCCCCCGGGCTGTCCCCACCTGCCTTCGTCGCTGGCCAACTATGGGCTCCCCGACCTTCAGAGCAGCGAGATCCGGGAGGATCACAACGTCCTCCGCCTCTGCCGGCTCATCGAGGAGTGCATCGACCGCTTCGAGCCGCGCCTCCGGGATGTGCGCGTCTCGCCGCTCGACGCGAACCACAGCGACCTGCTGATCTCCCGGCGGTTCCAATTCTCCATCGAGGCGGTCTTCGTGACAGACGCTCTCCGCGAGCCGGTGCAGTATCTTTCGCACGTCGATGCTGCCAGCGGAACGATCAACGTGGAGGGGGACACATGAGCAATGAGCTTCTCCCCTACTACGAGCGTGAGTTGGCGATCATGCGCGATCTCGCCGCAGAGTTCGCCTCCCGTCACCCCAAGATCGCCGCCCGGCTCTCGATCGGACGAGACGACTCCCAGGATCCCCACGTCGAACGGTTGCTGCAGGGCTTCGCCTTCCTCACCGCCCGCGTCCACAAACGCCTCGACGACGACTATCCCGAGTTGTGCCAGACGCTGCTGGAGATGCTCTATCCGCATTACGTGCAGCCGGTGCCCTCGATGACGGTCGTCGGCATGGCGTTCGACCCGAAGCAGGCGGCCGTGACCGTGCCGCACATCGTGCCGCGCGGCACGCTGCTGGAAACCGAGCCTGTCGACGACGAAAACTGCCAGTTCCGCACCTGCTTCGACGTCCCGCTGCAGCCTGTGCGCATCACCTCGGTGAAGCTCGAGGGGCCGCCGTTCCAACTTCCGATCCTCCCGCAGCAGGGAACGGCGGCGATCCTCACGATCGAGATCGAGACGCTCTCCGACGCGATCACGATCGGTCAACTCGATCTGGGCACGCTCCGCTTCCACCTCCATTCCGGTTCCGGCAGGGTTCCCTACGAGCTCTACGAGCTCCTGCTTTCCAAATGCCTGGGGATTGTCGTCTCGGAAGGGCCGCGAGACAGAGACGCGGTGTTCCTTCCGCCGGAGAGGCTGCGCCCGGCGGGATTCGAGCCCGACGAGGCGACGATCCCCTGCGATTCCCGTTCGTTCCCCGGCTACCGGCTGCTGACGGAGCTCTTCGCCCTGCCGAGGAAGTTCCTCTTTGTCGATCTCGCGGGGCTCGATCGGGCCTCGACGAGCCGCTTCGGTCGCCGGATGCAGATCGCGATCCAACTCTCCACGACCAACGACGAACTGGAGAAAGGGGTGACCGCCGACACCGTGAGACTCGGCTGCACCCCCGTGGTCAACCTCTTCCACCAGCGGCTTGATCCTGTCCGGCTGGATGGGCGTGCCACGGAGATCTCGGTCATCCCCGACGCCCGGCGCCCCCTCGCGCTCGAGGTCCATTCGATCAAGCAGGTCCGGTTCGTCGAGGTCGGAGGACGGTCATCGCCGGTCGGTGCCTTCCACGAGCCGACCCACCGGCTGAGAATGCCAGGGGGATCGGAAGACAACGGCAAGCGGATGTGGTGGACGGCGGCCCGGCGCCCGCGCCGTTCTCCGCGGCCAGACGGGACGATCGATCTCGGCACCGATCTGTGGATGAGCCTCGTGGACGAGGATGGTGGCCCCGCTCCACTCACCGACGGCACACTCATCGTCGAGGCGGAGTGCGTCAACCGGAATCTGCCTTCAAGACTCCCATTCACCGTGGGACGTCCGCGGATGACCTTCCGTGAAGGGCACGGCGTGGTCGGGCAGGTCCTCTGCCTCCACGCCCCCACCGCGACGGTGCGCCCCGACATCAGCGGGGGCGCTGCATGGCGGCTTCTCTCCCACCTCTCCCTCAATCATCTCTCGCTCGTCGATGCCGACGAGCTTGCCGCCGCCGAAGTGCTCCGCGAGATCCTCCAGCTCTATCTCCTCGAGGGGACACAGGACTTCCATCAGAAGTCGCAGTGGGTCCAGGGGCTGATCGGGACGTCGAGTCGGCGCGTGGCAGGGCGGGTGCCGGGGCCCGAAGGGGGCATCTGTCGGGGCCTGGAGGTGCGATTGCTGCTCGACGAGGAACGGTTTGCCGACGGTGCGGCCTACCTCTTCGCCAGCGTCATCGAGCGATTCCTCGGTTCATGGGTCACGCTCAACTCGTTCACGCGACTCGTCGCCGCGTCGAAGCAGAGAGAGAGCCGTCGGGAGGAATGGCGATGGCCGCCGAGATCAGGCAATCGGGTTCTCGCCTGACGCAGCGGCTCCTCGACCGCCCAGAGGCTTTCGAGCTGTTTCAGGCTGTCAGGCTGCTCGAGGCGGAGGCCCTGCGCGACGCCATCCGGAAACGGCGCCCCCTGCCTCCGGAGTTGGGGAGCCAGGACACAGGGGCAGGCACCGGGGACACCGTCCGTTTCTGCTCCGCCACAACCCTCGGTTTTCCGGGGGGTGCGATCACGCGAGCCCGACGAATCGGTGTGGAAACGGCCTCGGATGGCGATGATGACGATTGTGTCGCGTTCGAGTTGGAGGTGGCAACCTTCGGCCTCATCGGTCCGTCGGGAGTCCTTCCCAGACACTACACCGCACTCGTTGCACGGCGTCTGCGCACCTTTCACGATGCGACCCTGCGTGACTTCCTCGACATCTTCACCCACCGGGCCACGTCGCTCCTCCACAGGGCCTGGGGGAAGTACCGCTTGCCGGCCGAGCGGGAGCGGGTCAGGCAACGCGGCGCCTCGGCGTCGTGGGATCATGGGGAGATGCCGGGACGCGATGGCTTCAGCGCCGTGCTCGCCTCTCTCGTCGGCCTAGGCGCCCGCCACCAGTCTGGCCGCTTGCGCGTCCGCGACGAACTGCTCACCTATTATGCGGGGCATCTCTCCCATTTCCCCCGCTCGGCGGTCGGCCTGGAAGCGATCCTTTCCGATGCCTGGGGGATCCCTGCCCGCGTGGAGCAATTCGTGGGCCGATGGCTCAATCTCGAACCGGCTGATCAGACGAGGCTGCCGGATGCCTCGTGCCCGCTCGGCCAACACACCCGCCTGGGAGTTGATGCCATTGCCGGCACGCGGGTCTGGTCGATCGACTCGGCCTTCCGCATCGATCTCGGCCCCCTGTCGTGGACGGAGTTTGTCTGCTGGCTCCCCGGTGGAGCACGGCTGGCGGCGCTCTCCGATCTGGTCCGGCTCTATGCCGGGCAGCAATTCGACGTCACGGTGCGACCCGTGCTTGCAGCCGGTGAGGTACCCGCCTTGAGGCTCGCCCGGATGGAGCACAACGGGGATGGAAGCCCGCAGGGAAGTCGTCTCGGCTGGACAACATGGCTCATCAGCCACCCACCACGCAACGACGCGACCGACGCCGAATTCAAGGTTGATCCCTGATCGACCGCCTGTAGGGGGCCAAGCCGCACAAAAAAACCCCATGTCCTGTCAGACCAGGCGCCCCAAGTCCGACGAACCAACCGAATCATCGATTTCCCAAGTACGGAGACACTCCAGTGGCCGGCCTCGATCTCAAGAATCTCATCGGTAAGCTCAATCCGCAGTGCCAACGGGCGCTCGAAGGGGCCGCCGGGCTCTGCCTGTCGCGGACGAACTACAACGTCGAAATCGAGCACTGGCTCATCAAGCTCCTCGAACAGCCGGGCAACGACCTCCACCTCCTCCTCCGCCACTTCGGCGTCGACGAGGGCCGTCTACTCGCTGACCTGAGCAAGGCAGTCGACCGGCTGAAGACCGGGAACTCGCGCTCCCCCCTGCTCTCCCCCGAAGTCTGCCTGCTGACCAAAGAAGCGTGGTTGCTTTCCTCGGTCGATCAGGGGTTGTCCAAGGTCCGCAGTGCCTGGCTCCTGGCAGCGCTGGTGGGGGAGGAATCGCTCGCCCGGAGGACGCTGTCGATCTCCGATGAGTTTCGGCGAATCTCCCCGGAGCAGCTGGCGCGCGATGCCGCGACGATCCTCGACCGCTCGATCGAAACCGCGATGACGGCTCCAGACGGCGAGCCTGCCGATGGACAAGCGGCGCCCGCAGCGGCCGGCGGTTCCACGGGCACGCCAAGCCTCGACCAATTCACGATCGACCTCACCGCCCGGGCACGGGCTGGAAAGATCGACCCCGTTCTGGGCCGCGACGCCGAGATCCGTCAGTTGATCGACATCCTCACCCGTCGCCGTCAGAACAACCCGATCCTGACCGGCGAGGCAGGCGTCGGAAAGACCGCGGTGGTCGAGGGGTTTGCGCAACGGATCGCGCAGGGGGACGTGCCTGAGTCGCTCAAGGCTGTTGTCCTCCGGACCCTCGATCTCGGTCTCCTCCAGGCCGGTGCCGGGGTGAAGGGAGAGTTCGAAAACCGGCTCAAGTCGGTGATTGACGAGGTGAAGAAGTCGCCGGTGCCGATCATTCTCTTCATCGACGAAGCCCACACCCTCATCGGTGCCGGCGGACAGGCCGGGCAGGGGGATGCGGCCAACCTCCTCAAGCCCGCCCTGGCCCGCGGAGAGCTGCGCACGATCGCTGCCACGACCTGGGCCGAATACAAAAAATACTTCGAGAAGGACGCAGCGCTCACGCGGCGCTTCCAGGTGGTCAAGGTGGAGGAGCCGGCCGAGGAGATCGCTGTGCGGATGATCCGCGGGCTCGTTGCCACCCTCGAATCCCACCATGGAGTGCCGATTCTCGACGAGGCGGTGGTGGAGAGCGTGCGGCTGTCGCACCGCTACATCCCCGGCCGCCAACTCCCCGACAAGGCGGTGAGCCTCATCGACACGGCCGCGGCGCGCGTCGCCGTCAGCCAGGCGGCCACGCCGGCGGCGCTCGAGGACTGCCAGCGGCAGCTCGACGCCATCGCCACCGCCCTGCGGATTCTCCAGCGCGAGGTGGAAACCGGTGCCGACCATGCCGAGCGAATCGGCGAGCTCCAGCGCCAGGCCGAGACGCTCTCGGCCCGGCGCGAGGCCCTCGATACCCGTTGGAAAGCCGAATCGAAGCTCGTTGAGGAAATCCGCGAGACGAGGCGCCGCCTCACGCCGGAGACACCCCCTGCTGCGCCGGCCGGTGAACTGATTTCCCCCCCGACGCCCGAGGAGCGGGACCGGCTCCGTGAACGGATGAAGACGCTCGAGGCCGAGCTGGCGACGATTCAGGGAGAGGAGCCGCTGCTCCACCCCTGCGTCGACGGCCAGGCCGTAGCGGCGGTGGTCTCGAGTTGGACCGGCATCCCGGTGGGAAAAATGCTCACCAACGAGATCCGGGGGATCCTCGATCTGCAGCAGCGCCTGGAGGAGCGTGTCGTGGGGCAGTCGCATGCCCTCGATCGGATCGCGCAGCGCATCCGCACCAGCCGGGCCGGGCTCACCGACCCGAAGCGTCCCATCGGCGTGTTCATGCTCGCCGGCAGCAGCGGCGTGGGGAAGACGGAGACGGCCTTGGCCCTCGCCGACCTACTCTACGGCGGCGAACAGAACATGACCGTGATCAACATGAGCGAGTTCAAGGAGGAGCACAAAGTCTCGCTCCTCATGGGCGCGCCGCCGGGCTACGTGGGCTACGGTGAGGGGGGCGTGCTCACCGAAGCAGTGCGACGTCGCCCCTACAGCGTGATCCTCCTCGACGAGATGGAGAAGGCCCATCCCGGCGTTCAAGACATCTTCTACCAGGTGTTCGACAAGGGGGCGATGAAGGATGGCGAGGGGCGCGACATCGATTTCAAAAACACCGTCATCATCATGACCAGCAACGCCGGCACCGACATGGTGATGAAGCTCTGCGCCGATCCAGAAACCCGTCCGGATGCCGACAAACTCGGCGAGGCGATCCGCCCCGAACTGCTCAAGGTGTTCAAGCCGGCGTTCCTCGGACGGGTGACGGTGATCCCCTATTTCCCCCTTGCCGATGACGTCCTCCGGGGCATCTGCGAGCTCAAACTGGCAGCCATCCGCCGGCGCGTCGAGGCGAACTACAAGGCCCGTTTTTCGTATACTCCGGAGGTGGTGGCGACGGTCGTATCCCGCTGCCACGAGGTCGACAGCGGCGCCCGCAACATCGACCACATCCTCACCGGTTCGATGCTTCCAGAGCTCTCCTCCCGGCTCCTTGCCCGGATGGCAGAGGGAGTGCCGGTGACGGACGTAAAGATCGTGATCGAAAACGGGGGGATCGGTTATGAGATCACTTGAACACGGGCGCCACCGCAGCTCTCCGGAGTTCGCCCCGCGGCGGGATGTCGAGGGTGATGCCCGATGAGCTGTATCTGCCTGATGGGGCTGCAAAATCTCGCCAAGGCCCTCGCCCTGATGGCGGTCCCTCCTCTTCCGCCACTGCCCAATATCGCCCCGGTGGCGGCGATGGCATCGCAGGCCAATTTCTCCGCCCAGATGAGCATGGGGAGCATGCTCTCGGTGGTGGCCAAACTGAATCTCCCCCCGCTGCCGCTCCCCCCCTTGGTGCTTGCCAATCTCGCCGCCACCGCAGCGGCCGTCACGGCGATCCAGAGCGGTCTGGGGATCAATCCCTTCGCCGCCGACGCAGCTGCCAGCATGGCGATGGCCATCACCACACTGCAGGCGAATCTGGCGCGCATCGGACCGTTTGCCGTTCCGGCGGGATTGGCAAGCCTCGCCTCGCTGGCCTCCTCGACGCAGACGATCCGCATGTCCCTCGGTATCAATCCGCTCGTCCCCGGCTCCATCGTGGGCATCAAGGCGGCGCTGGCCGTCCCCCCGCTGGCGGCCGTGCAGTTCACCACGCCGCCGGCACAGATCGCCTCCTACCTCACCGCCCTCAACGCCGCCGCCGCGATGGGGGTCAATCTCGCCGCTCCCGGTGCCATGCTGAAGCTCCAGGCCAAGATGTCGGTGTTGGCGGCCCTGGCGTTGCCTCCGCTCTCCCTGGCCGGGCTCCTGCCGCCACTGGCGGCGATCACCGCCGTGGGGAGCATCCAGACAGCGTTCGCCGTCAATCTCGCCGCCCCCGACGTCCTGCAGCAACTCACCAACGCCATCGCCGCGCTCGTGCCGCTGGCGACCATCGCTTCCCCCGCTGCGCTCGGCGTGCCATCCTCGATCTCGTCACAGATGGCTCTCGCCGGGCCGATGGTGGGAGCGAGTCTGGCAGCGATGGCCAGTATGAAAGTCAGCGCCGGCCTGCCGATGCCGGTCCTGGCACCGATCGCGATGGTGGCGGCGATGGCGGCGACCGCTTCCGGCCTCGGCTTCCCCATGACCTCGACGAGCCCCTGCTCTGCAAGTTGCCCGATGGCCATCACCATCTGATCGAGCTTCTTCCCATACTCGGAGTCTGCTCATGACCATGATCCAGTTCACCAACAACATCAACGACCGCTCCACGGAAGCTGGATTCCAGTTTGAGTTCAAGTGCGATCGCTGCAACACCGGGTGCATGTCGTCGTTCAAGCCGAGCAAGATGGGGATCGCCAGCGGTGTCCTCCGCGCCACGGGGAGTTTGTTCGGTGGCGGGGCGGCGGCCAGCGGGGCCCTCAATGCCGGAAAAGATTTTCTCCGTGGTCACGAGCGTGACGAGGCTCTCCGCCTGGCGGTCGAGGAGGCCAAGCAACAGTTCAAGCTCTGCGGTCGCTGCGGCAAATGGGTCTGCGAGGTCGCCTGCTGGAACGGGCCCCGCAGCCTCTGCAAGACCTGCAGCCCGATCCTCGACGAGGAGCTGGCGAGCATCCAAGACAAGGCACGGGCCACGTGGATGCAGCGCAAGGCAATGTCGACCGACATGCTTCCCGGCGTCGATATCACCCACAACGGCGCCACGCCCACGGCCCGCCATGTCTGCCCGAAGTGCAGCACGGCGTTCACGGGGAAATTCTGCCCCGGTTGCGGCTCGGCGGTGGCCCAGTCGCTGGTCTGTCGCGACTGCGGTGCCGAAACCGCTCCTGGCGCAAAATTCTGCAACGCCTGCGGGACATCAACGAGCGGTTGACCGGCGCCGATCCGCGGCGACCGCACAGCGCCCGAGGCCGATTCGCCTGTCCGAAACCTGCCCAAAAATAGTCCGCTGATCGTCAGCCGATGAGAACGGTGAAACAGCCCATCGCGATCGTGCCGCCATGGGCGGTGTGATCCCCCATCCGCGCCGCCGGTTTCCCGCCGATCAAGACTTTCGGCGACCCCATGATCACCGTGGCCGGCGGCCCGACGCAAACACACATGTCGCCGAGCCGCGCGGCCGGCAGACCGCCGATGAGGACGGTGAAGGCCCCCACCACGATCGGCCCGCCGACGTGGGGCACAGGCCCGGTAAGCATCGGGCAGACGTGGATGTCACTGACTCTGGCGGCGGGTTGTCCCATGGCTGCAATCCTTTTCCGACGGGGCTCGACATCGAGATCACGCTACCATTTTTTTCGGGCACGGCCGGGCGCCGGCGTGATCATTCCCACGACTCCGTGCCGTCTGCGATCCGCTGCCCAATCTCGAGAAAATCGCGAAGGGTGGCCGCGGACTTCTCCGGCCGATGACGGACCGCCGCGATCCGGATCGCGCCACTGACGGCGATGCCGGCGAGGTGGTCGGCGGGGGGGACGGGCATCGCCCCCGGGGGAGCGAGGCTCTCTCCGCCGAGGAAGGCCGCTAGGGCCGCGAGGCCGGCCGGCGTTCCGGAGGCCTCCCTGGAGGCGTCATGGGCCGCCTGCGCCGCCGCCTCGCCCGGGTTCAAGACCCATGCCTCGGCGGCCTCAAGCGCCCGCTGCTCCCGCGCTCGCGCCGCCCCGAGGCGGGGGGAATCGGCTGGCGGCACCTCGGGAGCGGGCTCCCGGCGAACGACGGCACAGGCCCACCACACCGCCGCCCGGCGCTTGAGCCCCTGGGCCAGGACGGTCACCGCAGCCTCGCCGTTGCCGGCCTCTGTCAGGGCCCGCGCCGCAGCGACAAGATCGGTGCCGCCAGCGGCGACCGCATCGATCGCAGCGTCGTCGAGATCAGCAAGCGTTAACCGCTCCCGGATCTCCCTCTCCGAGGCAAAGAGGTTGATCGGCAGTGGCGACTGCGACGGGGATGGTTGCTTGGGGAAAGTCATGGGCTCATCCGATCATCGTGATCGCCCCGCCGGCTTGGAGCGTCGCCGAGGCCTTTACTTCCGTCATCAATCCCTTCACGGAGGTCTTCATCTGTCCCTCGATGCTGATGTTCATCCCTTTGATGGTCACCCCCGTCTGGTCGAGCGTGATCGAGCTTGCCCCCACTTTGAAGGCAATCTCCTTCATCGCGGTGACATCGTACTTGCCGAGATCGACATTCACCGTCCGATCCCCCATCTTCACCCGCAGCGAAGCATCGCCGCCGCCGAGCGTCACCGCCTGCTTGCCGGAGGAGATCGTGATCATCTGATCCCCTTTTCCGATCTTCACCGTCTGGTTGCCAGTGTCGACAGAGATCGTCTGGTCCCCCTTTTCAACCGTCACCGTCTGATTGCCCTTCTCGATGGTCACCGACTGATCGCCCGTCTTCACCGTCGTGATGTCGTTTTTCCACACCGTCACCGTCCGGCTTCCCGCCTTGGCGTCGCTGCAGCCGATCGTCTCGGTCGCATCATTAAACACTTTCACGTCGCGGTTGCCGTCTTCCTTCTTGGTAAACCCGACCTCGAGGCTGTCGTTGTTTTCGACCACCCGCTTGAAATCGCGCTCGGAATGGAAATAGATCTCCTCAGCATCCTTCTTGTCCTCGAAGCGCAGCTCGTGGAAGGTCGTCTCCCCCCCCGCCTTGCTGCTCCGCGTCCGCAGGCCACTTTGCGTCTTGTTGTCGGGGAGAGGGAAGGGGAGCTTGTTGGTCCCGTTGTAGACCACCCCGGTGATCAGCGGCTGGTCGGGATCCCCTTCCAAAAAAGAAACCACCACCTCCTGCCCGATCCGGGGGATGAACTGCCCCCCCCAGCCATTGCCGGCGACAGGCTGCGCCACGCGCACCCAGCAGGAGCTCTTCTCGTTCTTCTCCCCGCGCCGATCCCAGGGAAACTGCACCTTCACCCGGCCATATTGATCAGTGTCGATCTCCTCGCCCGATGTCCCGACGACGATCGCGGTCTGCGGGCCGTGGAGCGCCGGCTTCGGTGTCGCCCGGGGGGGATGAAAGGGAACAGCCGCCGGGATGCAGGTAAACGTGTTGCGGTAGCTGGCCCCGTCTCGGAGCGAACCGCGTTCGTAGATCCCGCGGATGTCGACGGCATGGGTCACCGACGTGAGGAGGTATTTGCCCTCCCCCTTTTTCGTGAAGGTGTAGCCGGGAGAGAAACTCCGGCAGGCGCTGCTCCCGCGGATGGTGCGCGCGGCCACTTCCTCGCGCTCCATCCACCGTCGGGTCGCGTCCCCTCCCTGATCCTTGGTCTCGTAGCCACCGGGATAGTCAAACACCTCGAGATCGGTCTTCCAGCCGTTGGAGGAGGCCCCCTTCACGCTGGCAGTCAGGTCGGTGGAAGGCTCCTGGAACTTCCAATCTCTCTGCGTGGCCTTGCCGGAGAGGGTCTGCCATTCATCGTGCCAGGTGAGCCAGAATCCGCCATGTTGGGCGTCGTCGGAATCTTCCACCGGCCCGATCGTGGCATCGGCGCAATCAACGACAGCCGAAGGGGAATCGGCAATCGTCATCTTCAACGTTTGCTGCGCGTGCTTGAAGAAGTAAAAGATGCCGTCGTGCTCGAGGAGGCGACTGACGAACTCGAGGTCTGTCTCCCGATATTGCACGCTGTAATCACGCTTGGCATAGCTCCCCTGGAGGCGACTCTCGACAGCGACATATTTCTGGTGGTCATCCCGGAGGAGCGACACCACGATCTGGTCATACGACTGGCTCTGCCAGATCCGGCAGTCGCTGGTGAGCGTGAGAAACCAGAGCCCGGGGACAATTTCCGCACGCCAGCGGGTGAATCGCTTCTCCCCTGCCCCAAGGAAAATCAGTCGCTTCACCCAGCCGTGAAACCACCGCGGCGAGTTGTCGGCATTGTTGATCCGAAACGACACCTCCTTCCCCACGATCCGCGACGGGTCGATGGAGGCCTCCTCCGACACCATGTCGAGCTCGAAGGAGAAGGGGCGCGAGAGTGTTTCGGTCCCCCGCACCGCCTCGAGGAGCAGGATATCCTTGCCGAGCGGGGTCTCGATGCCGAGAGGCTTGTTATCCTGTGTGTACTGCCCCATCGACCACGACTCCGGAGCCTGTCACACTTATGCCTTAAACAACGACGACTTTGCCGAAAGATCGCTGGCATTGGCCTCAAAGACGTACGCCCCCTTCGACTGCGCCGCTCCGGAAGGGTCGTAAACCATGTCACTGTACACAACACTGACCTTGGAAAAACGAAAATCCATCGACTCCGTGGGCACCCCTTGATCGTCCACATCCGACCACGATGATTCCCCCGCAATCTCCCATTTGGTCACCCACACATCGGTCATCACGATCTTGATAACCGTCCTGAGCTGCGCCACGGTGTTACTGCCCGCAGAAGTCTTCTGATTGACCCCCACGACCTCCACGGTAACGCTCTTGAAGTGAGCAACGGTGCTGTCAGCCTTCGTCAGGGCGTATTCCATGATGCGATGCGTGGCACTGTCGACTTGTTTTTCGACGCTGAGCGTGAAGACTTCGTCGTCGCCGCTGAGCTTATCGCCGTCATCTCCGCTCACAGCATAGCTGACACTGTCGACGACGCACCAACCGTTGTACCCCGTGGCAGTCGCCTCCCCGGGAATGTGTCTGTTGCTACTGTCGTTGATCTGCATGAAGGCGAGCATGATGGCCCCCGCGAACTCTGCCGCGGCATCAGGTTGACTTTGACTTGGTCACACCCACTTGGCAGGTGCTGGAATATACCGTTTTGCCCTGCGCATCGACCGGGTAATAAGAAAAGACAATCGACTGAAATTGCAGGTTGACGCTCTCCAACGAGGCTATGGCGTCAACCGAACAGGATTGCACACTCACGCCCTTCATCACGATCGTGACGACCTTCACGAGCCCTTTCTCACCAACCCCACAGACATCGAGTGTTACGGTCTTAAACAGCTCACTCCGGCTCCAGGCTCGCCTGAGCAATTGGACCGTGACCGCATCGAGCGCCTTGCTGAGCCCGACGGAGACAGACTGCGCTCTCTCTTTCCCTTCCGGTTGCTTGAGTTGCTTCAGCACCAGATGGGCGAAATCGCGCGCCTGATTCTTGTCATATTTTGGTTGTTTTTTCAGTTTCTTATGTTTTTGTTGAGAGTCCGAAGACTCGCTGTTGCCGGGGCGCTTATTCGTTACCTCCCTTGAGTCCTCCTCCTGTGCGGTTTTGGCGGCCTCACGGAGAAGCTTGGTTTTAGCCTTAGCATGGTCGGAATCGAATCCGTAGTCGACGGAGAAGTCAAACGAGTGCACAGTCGACCAACCCACGTATTTGTCGTGGTCGCAGCTCCCCTGGAATGTGTCAAACTTCACGAAGCAGAGCATCGTGCGCTACCTTCCGAGCCGGGCCGACCAGGCCGACCATGGCGATCATTTACTCACGACTCGATCGCCAAGGGCGATTCCCGGGGCAAGCGTGCCCCGGGAATCGCCCGATACGGTGCCGAAGAACCGGTTAGAAGACTCAAGTGGATCAAGAGGCGACCTTCGATCACGTCGCCGTGTCCGTGGTGAGGTCGTATGAAGCCGGATAAATCGATGCTGTGTTCCCCTTTTCATCGAAGTCTTGGTATTTCCATTCCGCTCTCGTGTACGAAAGCGTCAACTCTTCCTTGGGTAGATCCTCCCCTTCGGCGTCGCAACTGATGCTGTAAGATGCCAGCACGACGTTTGTGAGCGTATACGTCAAGTACGCTTGGTATTTGCCACCACTACCGTACATATTTGCAAAAACAATAATTACCGTAGGAATAACTTCCCCGATGGCAACCTTTTTCTGAAGTCCCGTCGAGGACCTGTCTAATTGCCTGGAGACACTGATGTTATTCAGGATCGTGTGTCCTTTTGCCCTCTGGTTGCCGCGAGCCGATTCAGGGATCTCCCGGGTGATCTCCGACGACATGCTGTCGATGCGGATGTAGTCCTTAAATGTCTCATTTTGCGAATCGCCCGGCAAATTATCAATCTTCATAAACCCAGCCATTGTTTCACCGCTCCCCTCTCATTGATTGTGTCGATCGATCGCTTGATGGCCGGGCGGAGATGCCTGACGGCAGCCACGTTCCGCATCGGCTGGGATCTCCCGCTAGCGCTGATGTCCCGCCTAGCACGTGGGCGTCCCCTCACGCAGCGCCATTGGTTCCCGTGCCACTTATCCCAATCCAAATTAGATAGCAAAAATCGTCCCTTGGGGCAACCAATGGGCGTGAGTCGCCGCAGATGGCCTTTATGCCGCGGATTCCGCGTGGCCGCGACGCCGGCATGGGGCCCTCGGAACGGGTGCGGGCGATCTGGCTTTCCACCCCAGGCTAGGGCGGGTTGATCTCCCGATCCCGGCAACTACGCTCATGGGGAGGTTTTTACGCGGCATCCGTGGCCCCTTGAAGATGATGACGGAAGAGAGGATCGACCGATGACGGATCGCCCGAGACAATGGCTCCGGATTGCAGCCCTGATGGGCTCACTCGCATTCTTTGCAGCCTCCTCCGCACAGGCAGGCTGGCATGCCGGTCGAGGCGGCCCGCCCGCGGCGGCGTCCCAAGGCTCCGCCGGCGGCAGTGACAGTGCGTGTGGAGGCCCCCAGGCCGGGGGTGGGCCACTCCGTGGCAGGAGGGGGAAGCAGGCCAGCGGACAAGGCTCCTCTGGCGGATCGGCTGGCGGTTCGGCTGGCGGTTCGGCTGGGGGATCTACCGGGGGCGGCAGCTTTGGGGGATCGTCTGGCGGGGGCAGTTTCGGTGGTTCGTCCGGCGGCTCGGCTGGTGGATCGCACGGGTCGGCCGGAGGATCGGGCGTGGCATCAGCCTCGGCTGGGGGCCCGTCTGCCGCCGCCGCGGCACCGGCCGACGGGGCTCTGCTTGTTGTCGAGGTGCCCGAGCAGGCAAAGGTGTTCATCAACGGCAAGGAGACGACCACAACCGGCACGGTGCGAAACTTCATCTCCCGCGGCTTGACCACCGACAAAAAGCACACCTACGTCGTGCGGATGGTGGTCGAGAAGGAGGGCAAGCCGACGGAAAAAACCAAGACCGTCGCCCTCGCGGTCGGGCAGCGGGAAACGGTGTCGTTTACGGCGGAAGCAAAGCCCCCGCTTGAGGAGATCAAGCCAGCCGCGACACCGACAAACCTTACCCTGCGCGTGCCGGCCAACGCCAAGGTTTGGCTGCAGGGCCGATTGACCACCACCGCCGGCACGGTCAGGGAGTTTGAAACCGAAAGCCTCCGCGATGGCGAATCATGGGACGACTACGACATCACGGTCGTCAGCGAAATCCATGGCCGGCCGTGGACCATCACCCGCCGCGTCACGCTCACCGCCGGCCACGACCTCGATCTCACCATCGACCCGGCCCTCCAAACCGCATCATCAGCGCCAGCGCCGTAGCCGGCGATAGCCCCCGGCGCGGCAATCCGGCCGCAGCGTGAGCAAAAGCATCACGCTCATTGGCTCAAGGCTTCTTCCGCTGGGCTCCCTTTTTGGCCCCCTTCTTGGCGGCCTTCTTGGCGACTTTCTTCGTCGCCTTTTTGGCAGCCTTGTTGCCCCCCGCCCCCTTCTTCACCGGCGGCTCGTCGGCTGAATCGGAGTCGTCGTCGTCATCCTTGTCGTCGTCATCGTCGTCGCTGCCGAGCTTCTTGAGCAGCGCCGCCAATTCCGCGTCATCGTCTGAATCATCGTCTTCGTCGGACGGCTTCTTCCCCTTGGCGACTTTCTTCGCCGCCTGCTTGGCAGCCTTCTTGCCCCCCGCCCCCTTCTTCACCGGTGGCTCGTCCTCGTCTGAATCATCGTCTGAATCATCGTCTGAATCATCGTCTGAATCATCGTCTGAATCATCGTCTGAATCATCGTCTGAATCGGAGTCGTCATCGTCCTT
>CALQRA010000007.1 GCA_943332855.1 Candidatus Kuenenia stuttgartensis | reverse complement strand
TCCGCGCGGGGTGCAGTTGTAGGTTCGGTAGGGGCCCTGTCCGAGCCGGCGGCCGGAGGCGAGCGAGCGGCCATCGCCGGCGGGCATGGCGAAGCCGACGAAGGCCATCACCACCATCGCCAGCATCACGAGCAAGGCCCCTACGCTGGCGACGCTGCAGATCGTCCGGGGCAGGTCGCCGAGCGATCGGGCGAAATCCCCCCACGGACTCAGAAGGAGCGCGATGAGGAGACTGGCTGCGGCGATCCCCAGCTGCCTCCAGGGGAGCTGCTTGGTCTGGTGTTGGGGCTGGTAATCCTCGTCGAGCGCCCAGGCGGGGGCGCCGGGAACGTTGGCCGACACCTCCTCCTCCCCGGCCTTTGCCACGATCACCGTGACGTTGTCGGGAGCGCCGCGGACGAGCGTCAAGCCGACGAGCGCGGTGCAGGCGTCGCGAGGTGGGAGCTCTTTCAGCAACAGCCCGATCTCCTCATCGGCTACCTGCCCCGACAGGCCGTCGCTGCAGAGAAGGAACACGTCCCCCCGCTCGACCGGATGGGGCCCCTCGATGTCGACTTCGACACGGGAGTGCGGGCCCATCGAGCGGGTGATGACATTCTTCCCCACCGTCCGCTCGGCCTGTTCGCGCGACAGCCCACCCTGGCTCTCGAGTTCCCACACGGCCGAGTGGTCGCGGGTGAGTTGATCGAGCGTCGTGCCCCGGAGTCGGTAGGCGCGACTGTCGCCGATATGGCCCACCAGTACGCCGCGGGGGACGAGGACGAGCGTTGTGCAGGTTGTCCCCATGCCGAGATACTCCGGCTGCCTCCGGCCGCGGAGGTTGATCTCGGCGTTGGCCTGCTCGAGGCCACGCAGCAGCGCCAGAGGGGGGGAGCGCTGCGCGTTCTTTTCGTAGATCAGAGGGACCTGCTCGGCGGCGATTTTGCTTGCCCGTTCCCCGGCGACATGGGCGCCCATCCCGTCGGCGACGAGGAACATCCAGCCGCGCGACTGGTACTGCTGCGGGCTGACCGGCGGGACCACCGCCAGGGAGTCTTGGTTGTTGGCGCGGCGGCGACCGATGTCGGTCTGCTCGCAGTGCACGAGGGTGGTGCCGGTTCCCACGCGTGAACAACCTGAAGGAGGGGGATGAACGGCCGAGCGGCCGGAAACCGCTGGATTCTAACGGCCGCGAACGCCTCCGGCGACCGCAAACCGGCCCGGGAAAAGGGGTTGGGGGGGAGGGAACGCTCCCGGCGGCCGGTCTGGCGGCGGCTGGCCCCGATCCCTACCGTAGCCGGCATGTTGTTCCTCTGCCCCCACCGCCGTGGCCGAATCGCGTGGCGTGCCGCCCTGGCGGCCGTTCTCCTCGCCAGCGGGGGCGGGTGCGTGCAGCGGCGGATGACGATCCGTTCCAATCCCCCCGGGGCCCTCGTCTACGTCGACGACTATCAAGTCGGGACGACACCCGTCTCGACCGACTTCGTCTACTACGGCACGCGGAAGATCCGTCTGGTCAAGGACGGTTTCGAGACCCTGACTGTGCGCCAGCCCCTGCCCGTCCCCTGGTACGAGGTGTTTCCGCTCGACTTCGTGAGCGAAAACCTCTGGCCCTGGGAGATCCGCGACGAGCGCGTCGTCGATCTGGCGATGGCCCCGGCCGAATCGCAGCCGGCGGAGCTCGTCGTCGCCCGCGCCCAGACCGCCCGCCTCGCCGCCGGCAGCCTCCCCCCGGTGGCCGCAACGCCGCTTCCGGGGGTCGCGCCTCCCCTCCCGCGGCTGCCCCAGCAGCCCTCGTTCCCCCCGCCGGCCGCTGGCCAGCTTCCGCCCCCTGCCGCCGGCCCGCTCCAGTTCCCCGGCTCGTCGCTCCAGCCGCCGCGCTTCAACGCGCCGGCGCAGGGGATTCCGAGCCTCGGGGCACCTCCCGCAGGGCTGTGAGCCGGCGGCGCCTCGTCGTGCCATAATCTCCGCATGGCATCGATCCCCGGCGACGAATCTTCTTCCACGCTAGCCCTCCCGGCCGCTCCGCGCGCCGCGCTCGACCGTCTCAAGCTCGCGAAGCTCCGCGCCTGCCTGACGGAGATCCTCCCCGCCAATGCCTTCTATGCCGCGAAGCTCGGGGCTAGCCGGGCGCTGCCAGAGTCGCTCGCCGAGTTTTCCACCTGGCCGGTGACGACGAAAGAAGAGCTCGTCGCCGGGGCCGCGGCGACCGGCCTGCCGGCGAATCTCACCTTTCCGCTCGCGTCGTACGTCCGCTGCCATCGCACGAGCGGCACGCATGGCCGGCCGATGCCGGTGTTTGACACCGCGAGCGATTGGACTTGGTGGATGGAATGCTGGCGGGCGATCCTCGCGCGGGGTGGGGTCGGCCCTGGCGACCGCGTTCTCGTCGCCTCGTCGTTTGGCCCGTTCCTCGGCTTCTGGAGTGGCTTCGACGGCGTCCTTGCCTGTGGCGCGATGGCGATCCCGACTGGCGGGCTGTCGTCGCTGGCGCGCCTGGAGATGGCCCGCAGTCTCTCCGCCACGGTGCTCATGGTGACGCCGAGCTATGCGCTCCATCTGGCTGAAGTGGCGGCGGAAGCGAAGCTCGATCTGGCCAGCCTGCCGATCCGGTTGGTGATCGTGGCCGGCGAGCCGGGGGGATCGGTGGCTGCGGTGCGCGACCGGATCGGGTTGGCCTGGGATGCAGACGTCCTCGACCACGCCGGCGCCAGCGAAGTCGGCCCGTGGGGGGTGGGGGATCGGCGTGGCCGGCATCTCGACGTCCTCGAGCCCTGGTTCCACCCGGAGTTTCTCTCGGTCGAGACCGGTCATCCGGCCGCTCCGGGGGAGCTAGCCGAATTGGTGCTGACGACGCTCGGCCGCGTCGGCGCTCCGGTCCTCCGCTACCGCACCGGCGACCTCGTCCGTCCGCGCTGGCCCGACGACGCCGAGATCGCTGCGGGAGAGAGTCCGTGGGTGAAGCTCGAGGGGGGGGTGATCGGCCGGGCCGACGACATGCTCGTCGTTCGCGGCGTGAACGTCTTCCCTGGGGCGATCGATGGGATCGTGCGGAGCTTTCCCGAGGTGGTTGAATACCGGCTCACGGTCTTCTCGCGCGAGAGCCTCGACGAGTTGGCGATCGAGATCGAAGATCGGCTCGACGATCCGCGCCGCGTTGCCCGGGAGCTTCATCTCCGCCTCGGGCTCCGCGTCGGCGTCACGGCGGTCCCGGCCGGGAGCCTGCCGCGATTCGAGGGGAAAGGGAGGCGGATCATCGACCGCCGTCACGACACAAGACCGTCACCGAGGAGCGATGCATGAGCGACCCATCGACCAACAAGCCGTCCCCTTCCGCCCATCCCGCATCGATCCGCCGGTTGCCCGACGGCAGCGTGGAGATCGGCTGGAGCGACGGCGTGCGCAGCCCCTATTCGCCGCGGCTCCTTCGCGACGCCTGTCCATGTGCCACCTGCCGCGAGGAGCGGGCGGCGCCGAAGCCGAAGGGGCTGCTGACGGTGCTCTCGCCGCAGGAGCTCGTGCCGCTCTCGATCGCCGGGATGCAGCCGGTGGGGCAGTATGCCTACAGCATCGAGTTCTCCGACGGCCATTCCAGTGGCATCTACACGCTTGAGTATCTCCGCGAGCTGGGGTGAGGGGGTCCTCTGGAGAGATTGATCAATCCCTGGCCGGGATCGATTTCCGCTCCGGCCGCGCCGCGGAACGGGAACGAGCGTTCGCTTGCCCGCCGGGCATCAGGTGACGCTGCGGGTCTTGTCGGCAGGGTCGAGCTTCCAGGGCTCGTTGTTGAGGCCTGCGTCGCTGCCGCTGAAGATCAGGCTCGATCCGACTGCGGCGAGGACCTTCCGCGATTCTGAAGAATACCCCTGTCCGGTCAGTCCGACCCAAGAGATCCAGTCGCTGTTGACTTCCGCTCCGGCGATTTTCACCGCGCTGTCCGGCGACCCATCCGTACGCCAAAGTGACTTGAAGGACGGCACAACCGCCCACGGCGACAGTAGAGGCCATTGGCTGACGGGGAGACTCGCACGGCTGAAATACAACTGCCGACCGACAGCGGCAAGTGAAATCCACGAATCGAGCCCCCACCACGCCGGCATCGGATCGATGTCGCTCACCCGCCAAGTACCGGCGGCGGTTCCATCGCTCGTCCACACCTGCCGGCCGTGGATCGTGTCGAACGCGGTGAATGCGAGGCGGCCGTTGAAGACCACGAAGTCTGCCGGTCGAGAGCCCGACATCCAATTCGGGTCATTCGGGGGCAGGAAGATCATCCCAGCGATCGGCGCCGTGGTGCGGACGGGCGGTGTCCAATACTGCTGGTTGTAGTACGTCGGCTGGATGTCGAGGACGAGGCGGGTCCCGGCGGCCGTGCCGTCGGAACGCCACAGTTCGTCGCCTGTAATGCCATCGTTCGCCGAAAACAGCACGACGTTCCCGAGGGGAGTCAGCGAGGAGATCGAAGAGCCACCAATTGCATTAATGTCGAGGACCATCCGCGCCATGCGGGCCCCGGCATCCAAGACCCACAATTCATCGCGCGCCGCGAGGTTTGAAGCGGCCGCAAACAACTTTCCGCCCGCTGCCGTGAGCTGCGATACTCCCTCGACACCCGAGGGAAACTGACCGATTCGGATCGTCCCGACGGCCGTACCGTCACTCGACCAGATCGTCGGGGTACGGCCGCCGTCGATGGCCGGATCAAAGGCCGTGAACATGAGCGTGCCGTCGACGTTCAGGAGGTTTCCGATTCTTGACTTCCACGACTGGGGCCACACATCCTTCACGAATGACGTTCCGGACCGCGTCCCGTCACTTTTCCAGAGTTCGTAGCTCAGATCCACAGGATCGGGAGCGACGAAGAACAGCGTCCCCCCGACGGCTGTCAGGCTGTCGGGACGCGAGTTCTCGCCGAATCGCCGATCCATGATCGGGAACGTCCCGGCTTCCGTGCCGTCGCTCGTCCAGATCTGGTAGCCGGCGGGGCCGTCGGTGGCGACGAAAAAGACGCGGTCGCCCACCGCGGTCAGCGAGGAGATGTTCGAACTCCCGTCGGGTCGGATGTCACGCACGAGCCTGGTGCCCGCCGCTGTGCCGTCCGTGACGCAGAGTTCCCGCCCCAAAGACCCGAAGGTAAGGGAATGGCCAACGGGGAAGAGTTGTACCAGTATCGAAGTCTGCGTCTCCGCCACGAAAAACACACGGTTTCCGGCGGTCGTGAAGTCGCGTGGTGCTGAGGCGTATCCGCCGGTCGGAGGTGGCGTCAGGCGGACCGTGACTTCGTACGGGCTCAAGTCGGCGAGCAAGCCCGGCTTCGCCGTGTCAAAGCCTGCATTGAGCCGCTCATAGGCCAGTCGCAGCGGACGGGGAGAAGCGCGGTCGCCCCCGACCGGAGTCGAACCGAGCACCTGGCTTTGCCCGAAGGCGGCTCCGGTGCTCGGCAACATCCTCCAGTTACCGTTGACGACGTTCTGGGCGGCCAGGTCGGTGCGACCGTCGCCATTGAAGTCGCCAGCCACGAATCCCTTCCACGTTGTCGCAGCCGGGAGACCGCCGAACACCGACGTCGTGAACGCCGCGGATGATCCACGGGATACCGTCCACTGCCCGGAGGCGGGGTCGCGTGCGGCAATGTCAGCACGACGGTCGGCGTCGAAATCACCGACGGTGATATCGGTCCACACGGTGCCGGCGGCCCACGTGGCCCGGATCTCACCAAGGCGGAGACTGCTGCCATCGCTGGTCCAGAGGCGCCAGTTTCCGTTCATGGGATTGCGGGCGATGATGTCGGCCCGGCCATCACCGTCGAAGTCGGCCGCCCGCACGCCCTGCCATGGGGTGGCCGCGTCCATCCTCCCCCAGACATGGGTTTCGAACCCGGTCGGAGTTCCCCGAGAAACCGTCCAGGCTCCGGTCGCCGGATCGCGGCCGGCTACGTCGGCGCCGCCGTCGCCATCGAAGTCACCCTGGACGATGTCGGTCCAGGCGACATTCGTCGCCCAGGTCCCCGCAACCGTCGAGGCAGCAAACGATCCGCCTGTGGAGGCGAGCAGCCGCCAGTTGCCGGTGGTCGGATTGCGGACCAGGAGGTCGACTCGGCCGTCGGCGTTGAAATCCCCGCTCCGCGCCGAATCCCAGGGGATCTGAGCCGGCAACTGTCCCCAGCGCTGCGGGCCCGAGAAGCCCGATTGCGGAGAGAACACCGAGACCCACACCCGACCGTCGGCCGATCGCCAGGCGAGATCGTCGAGGCCATCGCCGCTGTAGTCGCCGACGCAGGGGGTCGTTCCCAACGCCGCTCCGGGAGCGGTGACGGACATCCTCGGGAGGAGGCGAGGAACTGCCGGGGCATCAGCGAGGAGCGTGGAGCGGGTCCACGCCTCGGCGCCATCGAGGAAGAGGATCGCGTTAGCCGGGGGAGCCGTCGGTGTTATACCGACTGCATACGCGAGCACATGGCGTGACTCAAGCGACTCGGCCGCCAGCCTCATCTTCAGTCGACCGCTCTTCCCTCCCCGACGTTCGCGGATTGCCCCCCCGCGCTCGCTGCCGCCGAATCCATCCCTTCGCCAACCAGAGAGCGACATCGGGATTGAGCAGAGCCGACGAAGCGCCTTTTCGACACGGATGCCGATCGTCGCACGCCGCTTCCGAGGAAGACAGAACCTGAGCGCGGCATCAACTGGAATGGAAAACGGCTCGGCGGCGACCGGCGCGGCTTGTGGCATGGTCGGGTCTCGTGTGCGTAGGGGACGCCCCGGTTTTCCAGATGACCACCCCCAGAAAACTCCGGGACGGATAACCCCCCCAAATAGTTTGTCCACCTGCGGCCAATCAGGCAACAGGTGGCCACTGCGTGCGATTGCTTTGGAAGTTTCGCCCCTTCTTCAAAAGGGATTCCAGCCGTTTTTGCCACGAGGAAAACCTCCTCGACCGCGGCGACCCGAGCGGTCTGACAGCGAAGTGGGCCGGGTAGGGCGGGAAGGAAAGCTTCTCCGCGGCTGCGTTCGGGGCGGGGACACTGCTCACGAGCGGGGCGAGTGCGCCAGAGACATAGATTCACCGGAAAGTCAGATCGGGGGTGCCGTCAGGCAGAATGCCGTCGAAGTTTGGCTCGCTGCATCCACACGAACTCTGTTGGGGAAGTTATCTTGCGTGACCGCGATGAACTGCGGGCGGCATCGTCGAATCGATCCGTCACTTCATCCCCTTGATCATCCCCAGCACGACGCCGATGTCGCGGGTGGTCGACCGGCGGCCGTGTTGCTTTTGAAACCGGTCGAGGGCGAAGCGGAGCGTCGCCGCATCGGGGATCGATCCGCCCGTGAGGCCGACGAGCGTGCCGATCTGCCTGGCGTCATCGGAGTCGATGAACTCGCTGCGGCTCCCGTTGCGCGAGCTGGCGAGCATCCAGATGAAAAAGGCCAGGGCCGACAGCGGGACGATCGCCTGGAGCAGGGTCGTCATGGTTGTCACGGGGGGCTCGCTCTTAACCGCTGGAATCGCTGCGTGTGGCGACGCTGGGGAAAAGTCTACGGCATCCGAAGGAGCCGCCGGGCGCTCTCAGAGATACTTCCGCCGGTTGACGGTGGCCCGCCACCGGCCGGAGAGGGCGATGTCGGTGAGCTGACTTTAGGTAAACGAGCTGCCGTGTTCGAGGATCGCTCGGCGCACCACCTCGCGGACGTCGGCGCCAGTCGCCCCCTCCAGATGCTCGGCCACGGCATGGAGATCGATCGAGAGCCCGAGCGGCTCGAGATGCTGGCCGAGGATCCGAGCCCACGACGGGGCGTCGGGCATCGGGTGGCTGAGAGTGGATCCGCCGTTGGCTTGACACTCTTCATGGAGCGATTCATCATCGATATCCTTGAGGCCTGCCAGCCTGCGATGCGGCCTGGACGCTTTTCGGACTTGGAAAAGAGACGCAAGGACGGTCTTCGATGCCCCGCGACGCGATTGATATGACGCTCACACCGTCCGAACGCTCGCTGCTCCTCCGCTACGGCTATCCATTCGCTCGGATCGAAGCCGCCCTGCAGGCTTGCTCCACGAGCCGCGAAATCGAAGTTGTGCCGATGGACTGCTTTGAGCTCAAACAACTCATCGGTGATCTCTGCTGCTCGATCAATGACATGCAGCCGGGGAGGTTGCAGAATCAACTTTTCAAGCTCTGTGACCGGCTTGAAGCCGCCGATCGCTACGGGGACGGTGAGCTTGACATGCTGTGAGCCGACCTCGGCGACGAACGGGCCGGTTCGGTCAGGGATGACTTTTCCAAGGGCAGCTTGCGGCCGGCGACCTGATTCTCCTCCGCTCTGTTGCCTCCTCTGGTGGGGAGAAGTCGCACAGGTGCCACCGCCGGGGGAGCTTCAATGGCGAACCTGCTGCCGGGTCATCACCTGCGAGAGGATCATCGTGCCGAACCAGGCAGGGACGAACAGCATTGCCGCCAGTCGTGCGCCCTCACGCTCGAACACCTCCTCCGGGGCCAAGCCGATCGCCGCTCCGGCGATGGCGGCGGCTGTCATCGCTGCCGCCAGCATCGCGACGACCGACACGGCAGCGACCGTGACCCACCGCGGCCAGCCCCGCTGGCAGGCATGGATCGTCGTCGCCACCATCGCCGTGAGTCCCCAGGCGAACGCTGCCGAGAGCATCGCGGCCGATCCTCCGGCAAAGCCGGCGACCGCCAGTGAAAGAGCGACGAGGAGGATGATCCCGAACAGCATGGCGCCGCGTCGCTGATCGGGATCGAGGGCGTGTCGGCCGAGCGGATCGAGGAATAATAGGAGGTTGAAGACGGAGTCGCCGACCCAGGTGAGGAGGGCGAAGGCACCGTAGGCCGCGAGGAAGATGCCAATCATCCAGCCCTCGGCGTCGCTCGCTGGCTGCCGGCGGGCGAGGGTCCGAGCGATGAAGAAGCCCCCCACCACGACCCCCCAACGCATCCGCGGCGGGAGCTTTTCCATCCAGAGGAAATAGCCGAGGAGCCAGCGGTAGATCGGATTCCGCGCCTTGAGCGCCTCGACGATGCCGCTGCGGGCGTACTCGCTTGTCGGGTCGAGGCGGAGTGCCTCGCGGAAGTGTTCGGCCGCCCGGTTCGGATCGCCTCCATGGAGCATCGCCCACCCCTGCGTGGTGTGGGTGGCCGAGTCGTCTGGGTTGCGGCGCAGCGCTCCTTCGATCGTCGCGGCGGCCGCCTCGCGATCCCCGAGTTGCAGCAGGGACCTGGAGCGGGCCGTCGTACAGCCCTGATGCTCCGGGTCGATCGCCAGGCCGGCATCGGCCGCGGCGAGGGCCTTCTTCCACGCGCTGGTCGACATGCGGATCGCAGCGAGGAGGGAAAAGGAATCGGCGTCGTAGGGATCGAGGCGGATCGCTTCCTCGATGGCGGAAGCTGCCTCGGGAAAGCGTTGGCGGTGGAAGAACACCTTCGCCAGGGCGTAATGCGCAAACGGGCTGTCGGGCGTCAGGGCCACGGCTTGGCGGGCGTGGTCGTCCCCCTCTTTCCAGGCCCCACGCTCGGCGTGGAGCAGTGCCAGGCAGGCGTGCGCCGTGGCATTGCCGGAATCCTCGGCGAGGACGGCGTGAAACTCCCGGATCGCCTCGTCGGCGCGATCCTGCCGCATGAGCAACAAGGCGCGCTGCAGGTGGGCGCTCATCGGCGGGTGATTCCCAGATATTTCAGGATGTCGTCGTACATGCCCCCTTCGTTGGAGTAGAGGGCGTGGTTCTTGGCGGTGGCAAACCATTCCCGCGTCGTCGGCTTGTGGCGCGCCGCGGCCGCCAGGAGGTCGGCGGTGGAGAGCGGCTTGAGCGTGCCCGCCTTCATCGCTTCGCGGAGCTTTCCCTCCACCGCCTGATCGACCACGGCGTTGAGATCGGCGCCGGAGTAATCGGCGGTCTTCCGGGCCACTGCCGCCATGTCGGCGCCGGCCGCCGGCTTGTCGCGGCAAAGGATCCCGAGAATCTGTTCGCGTGCAGGGGTGTCGGGAGGGGGCACGAAGAGGACGCGGTCGAAGCGACCGGGGCGGCGGAAGGCGGGATCGACATGCCACGGTGAGTTCGTGGCGGCGAGGACGAGCACGCCCTCGTTCGAGGCGCTCGCGCCGTCAAACTCCGCGAGAAACTGGTTGATGATATGACGGCCACCACTGCGCACCATGTCGCTGCGCCGGGCTCCGAGAGCGTCGACTTCGTCGAAGAACAAGACGCATGGTGCACTGGCCCGGGCCTGCTCGAAGACGTCGTGGAGATTCTGCTCGCTCGACCCGAGCCACATGTCGAGGATGTCGGAGATGCCGACGGAGAGGAATCCGGCCTTGATCTCGCCTGCGGTCGCCCGCGCCAGATGCGTCTTGCCGCAGCCCGGTGGCCCGTACATGAGGATTCCGCCGCCGATCCGCTTGCCGTAGGCCCGGTAGAGCTCCGGATGGGCGAGGGGGTGGATGATCTTGAGGCGGATCTCCTCCTTGAGATCGTCCATCCCGCCGACGTCGGCGAACCGGATCCGCGGCCGCTCGACGTCGATCTCGAACCGTCCCTCCTCTTCGCGTTCGCGGACACGCCCCTCCGAGACCTCGCCCCCGTCATCGTGGAGCCCGAGGCCGAAGCGGGCTTCGAAGTCGGCATCGGCCGCCGCGGGATCGCTTTCGATGCCGAGCCGGTATTGGGCGATGGCCGCCGGGATCTCTCCCCGCGCCGCCAGCAGCCGGGCGTGGATCACGAACACCTCGGCCGGACCGTCCGGGCGCTTCACCATCGCCTCGATCAGCGCCAGGGCCGCTGACGATTTCTCTTGGCGAAGAAAGGCGCGGACAAGCCCGAGTTGCAGGTTGGCGTCGGTAGGAGCCAGAACCAGGCCGCGGCGGTATTCCACTTCGGCCTCATCGGCGAGGCCGTGGGCGAGGAGCGAATCGGCGAGGAGCCGGCGGAGGGGGACGTTGTCGGGCGAGCAGGCGAGTGCCTCGCGGAACGCCTCGTGTGGATCGGATGCAGTCATGGGTTGGTGAGACACGGTCCTGAAAGGAATTGCCGCGAGCTTCCGGGGCCTTGAGGCCTTCGGGCGCGGAGGGGGGCCGGGGCATCGATCCGGTTTCGCGGGGCGCTCCCCTCACTGGGCGGTGGGTGAGCCCCCCGTCCAAGATACTTCCCTCCCTGCAGGAAGGCACGCCACCGGTTTTTGCCTCCGAGGATCGCGTGCCAGGCGGGCTCCGCGGAATGCCCCGTGGCAGCCGGGAGGAGCCTTCGCGCGGCGGCCTCGGTGCGCTGCTCCTCCGAGGCGGCATCGTCGAATCGAACCGTCACCTCGATCCCTTGATCAACCCCAGCACGGTGCCGATGTCGCGGGTGGTGGCCCGGCGTCCGTGTTGCTTTTGAAACCGGTCGAGGGCGAAGCGGAGTGTCGCCGCATCGGGGATCGATCCGCCTGCCAAGCCGACGAGCGTGCTAATCTGCCGTGGGTCGTCGGGATTGATGAATTCGCTGCCACGGTCGCGGCGTGAACTGGCGAGCATCCAGATCAAGAATGCGAGGGCCGCCAGAGGGACGATCGCTTGGAGGAGGGTCGTCATCGTCGTCGCGGTCTCCTCATGGTCTTGTCGCCGCAGGAAGTTGCCCTCGTCAACGGTCAGTGACGGACCCGCCTTCCGGTCATGAACACCGACACGATCATGGCGACGAACCAGGAAAAGAAGAATACGCCAGTCGACGCCCTCACGTGTTCGAATCGGAGTATGTCGCGGGAGTTCATTCCGAACGCCGTTCCCGCCAGAGCCATCACCGTCGTTGTGATCGCCATTGCAGTCACGTTCATCACGAGGATCCCCATCGTCGCTCGTGGCCAGCCGTCGTCGCAGGCATGGATGGTCGTCGCGACCACGGCCGTGAGGGCCCACTGGATCGCCACCAAGATCGCCGCGGACGATCCTGTGGCCATGCCGACCGTGGCGGCAATCAGCGCAACCGTGAGCAGGCTTCCGGAGAGGATCGCCCTCCTCCGCCGGGCCCCGTTGAGCGCGTGCCGGCCGACCGGATCGAGGAACAGCAGAAGATCGAACGCGGGGTCGCCGACCCAGGTGAGAGTGGCAAAGATGCCATAGATCGAGAACACGATGCCGAGAATCCAGGCTGCGGTGGGGTTGGTAGGCCATCTCTCGGCAATAACCTCGGCAGCAACGACCCCTCCCACCACCAGGAGCCACCGCACCACAGGCAGCGTCGTTCGCGTCCTGAGGAAGCAGGCGAGGAGCCAGCAGTAGACCGGATTCCTGGCCTTGAGGGCCGCCACGATGCCCAATCGGGCGTACCTGCCCTCCGGATCGGTTCGCAGGGCTTCACGAAAGTGGGCGATGGCACGCTGCGGATCTGCGGCGTGCAGCATCGCCCACCCTTGAGTGGCGTGTATTGCCGAATCGTCCGGCTTTCTCCGCAATGCCTCGTCGATCGTCGCGGCCGCGGCTTCACGGTCGCCGAGCAGCAACAGCGACCGGGATCGCAAGGTCGTGCAGCCGGGGTGCTCGGGATCGATTGCCAGGCCGTCGTCGGCGGCTTTCAGGGCTTTCGTGTAGTCAGCGGTCGACAGGTGGATGGCGGCCAACAGGCGAAACAAATCCGCATCGTGCGGATCGAGACGGATCGCCTCGGTGATCGCCGAGGCGGCCTGATCGAACCGATTGCGGTGGAAGAAAACGATCGCCATCGCCTTGTGCGAGAAGGCTCGATCCGGGGACAGGGCCACGGCCTGCTGGGCATGGTCATTGGCCTGTTTCCAGGCCCTGCGCTGGGCGTGCAGGATCGCCAGACAGGCATGCGCCGTAGCATCGCCCGGATCTTCCGTCAGGGCCCCGTGGAATTCCCTGATCGCCTCGTCGGGCCGGTTGCGGTCCATCAGCAGCAGGGCTCGTTCCCGGTGCCGGCTCATCGTCGACCGATTCCGATCTGCTCGTGGATGTCGTCGTCCATTCAGACTTTGTTGGCATCGAGGTGGTTAACGTTGGCGGTCGCGAGCGATTCTCGAATCGTCGGCCCGCGTGGGGTACCCGTCGCCCCAGCACTCAAAGATACTTCCGCCGGTTGACGGTGGCCCGCCACCGTCCGGAGAGGGCGATGTCGGTGAGCTGGCTTTGGGTGAACGAGCTGCCGTGCTCGAGGATCGCCCGGCGCACCACTTCGCGGACGTCGGCGCCGGTCGCCCCCTCGAGATGCTCGGCCATGGCGTGGAGATCGATCGAGAGCCCGAGCGGCTCGAGATGCCGGCCGAGGATCCGGGCGCGCGACGGGGCGTCGGGCATCGGGAGCGTGACGATCATGTCGAACCGGCTCGAGCGCTGCGCCGCCGGGTCGAGCGATTTCGGGTCGTTCGTCGTGGCGATCGTGAGCACGTCGTCACGCTGCCGGACGCCGTCGAGCGTGGCGAGGAAGTCGGCCAAGGCGGTGTTGTCGCCGCCGGAATCACGGTGGCCGAGGACGAGATCGATGTCGTCGAGGACGATGAGCGTCGGCCCGAAGGTGTCGCTCTCGGCGTAGAGATCGGCCAGGGCATGCCGCATCGACGTGGCATCGGCGAGGATCGTCGTGTACTGCCCGACGAGGCTCGCGGCGATGACGCGGACGAGGTGCGTCTTGCCGACGCCCGGCGGCCCGGCGATGAGGAGGCCGCGGCTTGTTCCCAGGCCGAGCGAACGGAGGAGCTCGCGGCGCGTCGTCGCGGCGGCGAGAAAGACGTCGATCTCGCGCCACAGGTCGTCGGGGAGGATCAGCCCCTCGCGCCGGCTGTCAATCGCCGGGCTGACGCCGACCCGGATGCAGCCGTCGTTGACGCTCGCCTGGAGGACACGGCCACGGAGGGGATTGTCGCTCGACTTGAGCCGCTCCCGGAACGAGGCGAGGAGCCCCTCGGCGACTCCCTTGTCGGCATTCGCGGAGAGGATGGCAAACTCCCGCGACCAGTGGCGATCGTCGACGAGGACGCAGAGCCCCTTCGCGGTGAGCGTGCCGGCGGGAAAGAAGGCCACGAGCCGGCCCGGCACCGTCACCTGGGTGTTAACGCCGTGCTCGTCGAGGCCGAGATCGAGTTGCGACCAGGTGGGGGGAAGGCCGTCGCCAGGGGAGCCGATGAGAACGGCATCACCATGCTTGGCGATCTCGAGGCGGAGCATGTTGCCGAGGATCGCCAGCGAGGTCGATGGCCCGGTGAACCGGGTGCTCGCCAGCGACAGCGGATCGATCCCGAGGTGACGCGTGGCAAACTGCGCCGGCGTGGCCACCGAGGCGGGCTCATTGCCGACAAGCTCGCCGAGCACCTTGAGCGCGGCCCGGCTCTCCTCGCTCGCTGCTGCCAGAATCTCATCGACACAACGGCTCGATTTCGGGGAGGCGGGATCGGCGGTCATCGTGGGTCCTCGGGGGCAGGGGCAGTTGGATCGGTGGATGGCTCGGCGTCGGTTGCCCGGGCCGAGCGCGCCTCGGCTTGGCGGCGGATCTGGCGCTGGGCCGCCTCGAGCCGCTCGGGCCAGCGGAAGCGGGGGGCCGTGGCGGGATCGTAGCCGGCGAGATGGCCGGTGAGACGGGTGGCTGGCTTCGTGTAGCGGAGTTCGGTGTCGCCGAACACTTCCTTGCAGAGGGCGGCGAGGCGCGGATCGTAATCGAGAAGCTCGCTGCGCAGATGAACGTGGTTGTGGTCGTGGTCGTTGACGCGGTTGTTGTCGAACCAGCACTGCACCCCTTCGGCAAAATACTCGTGGTGGTTCACCGCAGCGTATTTTCCCTTCCACAAGCCGTTTTCAATTGCGGCGTCGTAGGCGGCCTGGAGCCGGCCGTCGAAGGAGGGATCGACGTTCGACATCCCACGGAGATGGATGACGTGGGCAAACTCGTGGATGAGGATGCACTCAGCCGCATAGGGATCGCCGTCATAGGCGAGGAGATTCTCCTCCCCGCAGGAGCTGTAGGGATCGGTCTCGCTGCCGCCGGTGCCGCGGGCCCGGGCATCCCAGAAATCGCGGCCGGAGATGCCGGGGAAGCCCTCCATGGGAGCGGCGGCGAGGAAGGCGAACTCGGGGAGATCGGTGGTGTATTCGTCGTGCCCCAAAAGGCACAGCCGCGCACCCGACTCGATGAGCGCCTGGCGGACATCGGGGCGGGCCGCGAGCAGCGCGTCAATGAGATAGGCCGCCTCGAGGAGGGCGAAATCGCTCACGGCTGCCGAGGCGACGATCGGAAAGCCATGGGCGCTGGTGTATTTCGTATGGAAGGGATCGACCTTGAGGGCCGCTGGCGGAGGGATCACGCGCCCCACGCCGGTAGCCTCGTCGCCGTCGGCGGCGCCGGCCGCGCCCGGCCGGAACACAAAGGCCTTCACCGGCTGGCTGGCGACAGCGTGTTCCTCGGCGCGAGAGTCGCGGCCGACGATTTTGTAGCCCTGCCCGGGGGATGCGACGAGGATCGTGTTGCCAGCGGGGGCGACCTCACCGGCGGCGGTCCGGCCGCCCCGCTCATCGAGGGCGATGATCTCCGCCGCTTCGGCCGAACGGTTGAACACCTGGAGCCGGACGGTGGTCGGGGCCGGCTCGGCACCAATCGCCACGGGGGCAAGGAGCGCCAGCCACAGGCCGAGCGCCACGAGGCCCCCGACCTGCCTCGGAAAAGTCCGCGCGGCACTCATGCCGGGAGCCCGCAGGCGACGGCCGAGACGACGGCGGCGATCCGCACCGCGTCGTGGCAGGCATCTTCGCTGGCGCCGACATGAAGGAGGCTTTTCTCGTGGTTCTGGAGGCAGAGCTCGCAGCCGGCCAGTGCCGCGCAGGCGAGGCTCATCAGCTCGAAGTCGAGCTTCGTCGTCGCCGGCTGGATCATCCGGCTCATCCGCAGCCGCGGCGGACGGGCGTCGTAGCTCTCCTTGTGGATCATGTGGCGGAAGCGGTAGTAGACGGTGTTCATCGCCATCAGCCCCGCGGCCGCCACGCCGTCGGAGAGCACGGCCGGGGCGGCCTCGGCCAGGCCGGCCTGCAGATCGCTCTCGAGAGCTTCGACGAGCGGGTGGCAGCGGAGGAAGCGGGCAGAGGCGAGCGCCGTGCCGAGCGCCTGGGCGGGGGTGAGGTTCTCGCCGGCGAGGACGCTCGAGAGATTGAGGCGGATGTCCTTGAGATCGTCGGGGAGGGTGTCGCGGAGGGCGTCGAGGGCGGGGGTGGCGATCGACATGGGGGCTTCCGGAGGAGGAGCGGGCAGGGAGGGCGTCAGGCGCGCCAGGCCCGCGAATTGTAGCCGTTCGTTGATGGATTGGAGGGCTGGATGGTAGGGTTTGCGCGTTTGCCCGCAGCCCGCCCCCGCCCCAACCGTTGCCCCCCCGCCCCCCTTGCTCCGGCGACGAGCCCGGATCCCTCCATGCCCCGTCGCGACGACCTCCACACGATCCTCCTCATCGGCTCCGGGCCGATCGTCATCGGCCAAGCCTGTGAGTTCGACTACTCCGGCACCCAGGCCTGCAAGGCGTTGCGCGAGGATGGCTACCGCGTCGTCCTCGTCAATTCCAACCCGGCCACGATCATGACCGATCCGGGGACGGCCGACCGGACCTACATCGAGCCGCTCACCTGGCAGATGCTCGAGAAGGTCATTGAAATCGAGAAGCCTGACGCCATCCTCCCCACGCTCGGTGGCCAGACGGCGCTGAACCTCGCCATGGAGCTCGACCGCCACGGCGTCCTCGCCCGGCACGGGGTGGAGATGATCGGGGCCAAGGCCGACGCCATCAAACGGGGCGAGGACCGGGAGATCTTCAAGGAGACGATGCGGAAGATCAGCCTCGAGACCTGCCGCGGCCGGATCGTGCGGTCGCTGGCGGAGGCCCGCGAGGTGCTCGCCGAGGTCGGCCTGCCGGCGGTCATCCGCCCGAGCTTCACCCTCGGTGGCTCCGGCTCCGGGATCGCCTACAACCGCGACGAGTTCGACTCGAAGGTGCAGCGCGGCATCGATCTCTCGCCAGTGGGGGAGGTGCTCGTCGAGGAATCGATCCTCGGCTGGAAGGAATACGAGATGGAGGTGATGCGCGACGCCGCCGACAACGCCGTCATCATCTGCTCGATCGAGAACTTCGATCCCTGTGGCATCCACACCGGCGACTCGATCACCGTCGCCCCGGCGATGACGCTCACCGATCGACAGTATCAGCGGATGCGCGACGCCAGCTTCGCCGTCATCCGCGCCATCGGCGTGGCCACAGGCGGCTCGAACATCCAGTTTGCCGTCCATCCGACGAACGGGCGGATGATCGTCATCGAAATGAATCCGCGCGTCAGCCGCTCCTCGGCGCTGGCGAGCAAGGCCACCGGCTTCCCGATCGCCAAGATCGCCGCCAAACTCGCCGTCGGCTGGCTGCTCCACGAGCTTCCCAACGACATCACCCGGCGGACGAAGGCCTGCTTCGAGCCCTCGATCGACTATGTCGTCGTCAAGGTGCCGAGGTTTGCGTTTGAGAAGTTCCCCGAGGCCGACAGCCGCCTGACGACGCAGATGAAGAGCGTCGGTGAGACGATGGCGATCGGGCGGACCTTCAAGGAGGCCTTTCAGAAGGCGCTCCGCGGCCTCGAGGTGGGGGCCTTTGGCCTCGGCTGCGACGGCAAGGATTTGTGGGGGACGCCGGCCGAGCCGTCGCGCGACGACATCGTCGCCAAGATCTCGATCCCCGATCCCGATCGGGTGTGGTATCTCCGCTATGCCTTCAAGGTAGGGATGACGCTCGAGGAGATCCATGAGGCGACGGCGATCGACCGCTGGTTTCTCGATCAGCTCCTCCAGATCGTTGAGATGGAGGCGCTCCTGGAAGCCCTCGGCGAGCTTGGCGCAGTCGATGACGGGCTTTTGCGATCGGCCAAGCAGGCCGGCTTTTCCGACCGCCAGCTCGCCACCCTGCTGGGGGTCGCCGAGATGGATGTCCGCGACGATCGGAAGCGGCGCGGGATCGTCGCCACCTACAAGGCCGTCGACACCTGTGCCGCCGAGTTCGAGGCCCAGACTCCCTACTACTACTCCTCCTGGGAGGAGGAGGACGAGACCCGCCCGAAGGCCGCGGGGAAGAAGCGGGTGATGATCCTCGGCGGCGGCCCCAACCGCATCGGCCAGGGGATCGAGTTCGACTACTGCTGCTGCCACGCCAGCTACGCGCTCCGCGAGATGGGGATCGAGAGCGTGATGGTCAACTCGAATCCCGAGACGGTGAGTACGGATTACGACACGAGTGACATGCTCTTCTTCGAGCCGCTCACCTGCGAGGATGTGCTGAACATCGCCGACCGCATCCAGCCTGACGGCGTGATCGTCCAACTCGGCGGCCAGACGCCGCTCAACCTCGCCCGGGCGCTCTCTGCCGCGGGGCTGCCGATCATCGGCACGAGCGTTGACACGATCGAGCAGGCGGAGGATCGCGAGAAGTTCAAGGCGCTCCTCGAGCGGCTCGAACTCCGGCAGCCGGCCTGCGGTATCGCCCGGACGCTCGAGCAGGCGCGCCGCGAGGTGCAGAGGATCGGCTTTCCGTCGCTGGTGCGCCCGAGCTTCGTCCTCGGCGGACGAGCGATGGAGATCTGTTACGACACGGCGCAGTTCGAGCGCTACGTCGCCGAGGCCTTCGCCGTCGCCCAGGGGCAGCCGGTGCTCATCGACCGCTTCCTCGAGGATGCCATCGAGGTCGACGTTGACTGCATCGCCGACGGCCGCGATGTGATCGTCGCAGGGGTCATGGAGCACATTGAGGAGGCTGGGGTCCATTCCGGCGACTCGGCCTGTTGCATCCCGCCGCACAGCCTTCCCGAGGATGTGGTGGCGGAGATCAAGAAGGCGGCGATTGGCCTCGCCCGCAGCCTCGGCGTGATCGGTCTGATGAACGTCCAGTTCGCCGTCAAACGCGAAGATGGCAAGCCGACGCTCTACGTGATCGAGGTCAATCCGCGGGCCAGCCGGACCGTGCCGTTCGTCGCCAAGGCGACGGGGCTTGCGGTGGCGAGGGTGGCGGTCAAGGTGATGGCGGGGGTGTCGCTCCGGGAGCAGGGAATCGTTGCCGATCCGGTGCCGTCGCAGTTCAGCGTCAAGGAGAGCGTCTTCCCATTCGTAAAGTTTGCCGGCGTTGACATCGCCCTCGGCCCCGAGATGCGTTCGACCGGGGAAGTGATGGGGGTGGCCGACCGGTTCAGCAGGGCGTTTGCCAAGAGTCAGCTCGCCGCCGGAATCCTCCTCCCCGAGAAGGGGACGATTTTCTTGAGCGTCGCCAGCCAGCAGGCCAAGGATCAGATCGTCGAGTGTGCCCGCAGGCTCGTGGCGCTCGGCTTCGAGTTGATTGCCACCTCCGGCACCGCCCGGGCCCTCACCGCCGCCGGGATCCCGGTGGAAGTGGTCAAGAAACTCCAGGAGGGGCATCCGAATCTCCTCGACCACCTCATCGACGGCCGGGTGCACCTGATCTTCAACACGCCGCGCGGCAAGGGGGCCCGCACCGACGAGGGGCGGATCCGCGCCGCAAGCGTGCTCCATGGCGTGCCGTGCATCACGACGCTCCCCGCCGCCGAGGCCTGCGTGCGGGCGATGGAGGGGATGCGGACCGATCCGCTCACCGTCCAGGCGATCCAAGACCGTTTTCCGGCGCCTGACGTCGCGGCCGGCACGTCGAAGAGCTGAAGGGTGGCTGTCCATCCGCCGGCAAAACGGGCGGGAGTCTGGTCCGAGAAAAGGGGGGGCGATGCGTCGCGGAGTGGGGCTCGATGCCGACCGGCCGGCGTTCCTGGCCACGTACTTCCTCCCCACTGGGGCGACCGGGAAGAAGGAAGGATGGACGATCACGTCGGAGTGAGGGGACGGCACCCGCCTTTATCGCCGGGGAGCAGGACGATGTCGGATTCATCGATGACCATCGATAAGATCAAAGGCGTGTTGATCGTCCTGATCGTGGTCGGCCACAACTTCCTGATCACGTCCTTCGTGCCGGAACTGTACAGGATCCTCTATTGCTTCCACGTCGGAGGTTTTTTTCTCCTCTCGGCGTGCCTGTCGAGGCATCCCTCCGATGGACGCAAACTCGCCGACAAATCCTTTCGGTACTACGTTCCTTACGTCCTGTTTCTCTCGCTCTACTCGACCGTCTTTTTCTTGATGGTTGCCGGCGGGCGAAGTCCCGAGGACACGCTCCGCGATTACGTCACGAGTCTGGTGGTGCCGACAGCGGATTCCATCAAATCCGTATCGGGAGTGTTGATGTTGTGGTTTCTGCCCAGTCTGATCTGTTTCACGGTCTTCGACTCGTTGCAAAGGCGGCTGGGGCCGTGGGCGGGAATGTTGATCACTGCGGTGTGTCACGCCTCGATCGGGTGTCTTCCTCGCGAATGGCTCGCGGGAGTGCCATGGTTCATGCCGGCGGCTGGTTTCATGCTCTTTCCGGCGGCGGTAGCCCGTGAACTCTGGATGCGGGATGCCCGGATCACGCGGTTCGTGCCGGCATTTCTGCTTGCCCTCCTCTTTGGTGGATGGGTCTGGAAAGCCGGTTACTTCTGTGATTTGTCGTTGAATGCGGTGCCCGGTATCGATTCCCCCCTTCATCTCCTGGCAGTCGATGGATTTTTACTGTCGGCTTTTTTTGCGATCCGTGGGCTGCCGCTTCCCCGTTCGGTCGAACGGGTGTTTGTGATCCTCGGACGCGAGTCGCTCGCGATCTACTTGTTCCACACGCTCGTTTTCTACGCGTTGCTGAAATTGAAACCGGACAGTGTGTTGGGCGTACGGGCAGGCGGTGCGGTGGTCGCGACAGCCACGATTGCGATCGCATGGAGCCTCGGCCGCCTCATCTCCCGGCTGCCGCGGCTCCGGGGGATTGTCTTTCCGGCCGATCTCCGCCAGTTTCGCGCGAGCCTGATGAACCTCAAGCAGGTTTGAAGCCGTTGTCCGCGGGGAGCCGTGTTCGATCGCATCGCCGAGGCGTTCGCGGCGCGTCCCCTGCGTTGCTCCGGGCACCGACCGGGTGGCATCAAATCAACGATCGCCTGTTTCTCCGACGGCCCGTGGCGTGCTCAGGCGGCGCCACTCGTCCGACGACGATATCGTTTGGATGGATTCAGTCTCGTCGGAATAGACGTGGAACGGAAACGTGGCGACCCAGGTGCGATCGATCGTCACCCCCTCGTCGCTGACAACCGTCCGTGTCGGAACCGGGACATTCGCCCGGATGTCGATCGTCGGAAAGGCCAGCGACAGCGCTGCCCCGATGTCCCACGAGACACCGAAGATCGGCTCGTGGTTGAGTTGACCGGGGAACGACGCCGGGAGTGCCGTCAGGATCGTGAGCGCGGGGCCCCGATCGAGGCCGTGGGCGCGGATCGCCCGCTCGACGCGGTGGAGTGACCGGTCGTTGAAGCGGGCCGCCGCGATCCACGCCTCCCGCTGCGCCACCATCGCCAGGAAGAACGATCCCAGCAGCGCGATCGCGGCCATGGCGACCCATCGGCAGCTCGCTTTGCCAGGAAGCCGGAGGAGGCGGTCGACCAAGACGGCGACAAGAAAGGCGATGGCGAATCGCACTCCCACCTGCGTGCGGTTTTCAAAGCCCCAGGACTGCGGGGTGTAGTCGGAGAAGACAAAAATCGTCTGCGCCGTCAGGAACACCAGGCAGCCGATCAGTGGCATCTGCGCGCCGGGCCGAATCGTGACCGCCGTCGTTCCCTGCGGGCCGTCGCCCGGGAGTGCCTCCGGGGACGGGGCATCGGTAGCCCCGGATGAGAACGCGCTGACGAGGAGAGAGCCGATGACGACAAGCCAGAGTGACGGCATCAGTAGCGTGGCGACGGGCAGCGCCGTGACGTACCGGATCGACTTGATTGTGATTCGCAGAGAGTCGATGCCGGCGACTTTCGTCCCCCAGAAAGCAGCGCTGAGGAGTCTCCGCGCGAGCTCTGCCGGCACGGGGATGGAGACCCTCGAATACGAGGCGCCGAACAGGACCGGCTCGATGGCCGCGTGGTACACGCCATAGAGAAGGAGGGCGGCAACGACGGGAATTATCGGGCCGATGACGCCGCGCCACGAAAGCGATTGGAGCGGAGCGATCCGGTACCGCACGAGGACGGTCGTGAGGAAGAGCGGTACGAAGGCCTCGTACGACAGCGCCGAGAGGAGCAGAAGCGCTGCCGAAGCCGGCCCCCTCCAGAGCGACCACCCGGGCAACGTGCCGATGAGGAGCGAGCCTGCCCAGCAGCAGCCAGCCAGATTCGAGTTCATCATGATCGAGGAGTAGACGGAGCCAGCGGCACACGGATAGACGATGGCGAAGCAGGCAGTCATGAGCGCTACCCGCCGCGGGAGGATCCGCGTCAGGGCGTGGAACACCAGCAGCACCGTCGTGCCGAAGAGCGTGAGATTGACGAGGTGGTACGGCCAGGCGGTCGTTCCGAAGGTCCAACCGCAGATGCCGTGCATCAAAGCCGACACGGGGCGACCCGTCATCGTCGGCTGGCTCGACATGAGAGCCTGATAGTGCCGATACGTCGTGGTCCGGGGTGGATAAGCCAGCAACCCGAGGTCATCCCGGAGAAAGCCCCCATGGATGATGAATGGCCCGAAGAGGACGATCAACGTGGCGACGAGAAACAGGCTGTCACGAACCAAGTCGTCGCGAAACAGGCTGTTGCGGTGTTTCATCATTGGCGACGACACGGCGCTGCCCGGAGGAACATCGGAAACGGGACACCCGCGCGGGCAGGACGCCCGTGGCGGAAAGTATCGAACGATCGGGGCTCGATCGACTACGGTCGGGGGTGCCCATTCGTCGGGAAGACGGTCTTCCTCGGATCCGTTCGGGGGGGCATCAGCCGTCGGGGGCGTCGACGAGGTGCTGGAGCCGGGTGGCGAGCTCGGGCGGGTAGCGTGCCGGCCATGAGGCGTCGATGAGGCCGATCGCGAGCATGTCGCGAACGTGCATCTTGTCTTTGTCGCGGTTCGCCGTCAGCGTCATTCGCACGGGGCCAGCAGTCCGTCATAGTCGGGCATCGGGGGGGGCTCCGGGGGCAATCCTCAGCATACCGAAACGGCAGGGGGGAGGGCCGCGCCCAGCCGCCCGGTTCACCGGTTCGCCGCGCTCCGGGCGAGGCGAGATCGTCGTCGGAGGGAAACTCCCGCCCGGCGGTCACACTCACGTTCTCCGCCAGGGCGTCGAGGGCATGGCCTGTAGTGAAGGGGCAAAGACCGGGCATGATCGAGTCTTCAGCAGGAAGCTTTGACCCTACACTCTTTTGTCGCACCTCTTCCCACCAGCCGGCCCGGTCATGACACCCGATCTTTCTCCCTCCAGCCCCGTCGTGGCCGCCGGGCTGTCGCCCGCCTGGCAGACGATCATGCGGTTTGCGTCGCTCGAAGCCGGGGAGGTTAATCGGGCCAGCGAGGTGTGGCGCGGCGCCAGTGGCAAGGTGCTCAATGTCGCGGTGACGCTGGCCACCCTCGGGGGCGGATGCCGAGCGGTGACGGTGATGGGGGGGGCGGCCGCCGGATGGACGGCGGTGGAGTTGGCAGGGCTTGGAATCGAGCTTGTCGCCGTGCCGATCGCCGCCGACACCCGCTGCTGCACGACGCTCCTCGATGATGCCACGGGGCGGACTACGGAGCTCGTTGAGAATGCCCCGCCGATCACCCCCGAGGAACTGGCCCGGTTCGTGTCGGCCTACGAGGGGGCGGTGGCGGGGGCCGCCGCGGTCGTGCTTTCGGGATCGCTCCCCGCCGGCACCCCCGCGACGATCTACCGCGACCTCCTCGAACGTACCCCCTGTCCGGCGATCGTCGACGCCCGCGGCCCGGAGCTCGTCGCGGCACTTTCCTGCCGACCTTTGCTTGTGAAGCCGAATCGGGAAGAACTGGCCAGAACGGTCGGCCGTCCGCTCGGAAGCGAGGTCGATCTCCGCGCCGCCATGGAATCGCTTCGGGAGCGGGGGGCCGAATGGGTGCTCGTCACCGATGGGGCGAAGCCCGCGATCCTGCTCGGTCCGTCGGGCTGGTTTCACGTCGTGCCACCGCGCCCCCAGCGCGTCATCAATCCGATCGGCTGCGGCGATTGCCTCGCCGCGGGAATTGCCGATCAGATCGCCCGCGGCCGGGATCCCCTCGAGGCAATCCGCTTCGGTATGGCCTGCGCGAGCTTCAACTGCGGCACCCTCCTCGCCGGGCGTCTGGATCGATCGGCGGTCGATCGCCTGTCGGGCTCGGTGGAAATCGCCCGGATCGCCGTGGCCGGCGGAAAAACCTGATCATCAAGGCTATACTCCGAGGCCATGAATGAACCCCGGACGCCACGCCCTGATGCGAAAACAGCCAGCGTCTGGGATCTCGACGGCACCCTGCTGACCACCGACGTGTTTGGCGAGAGCCTGACGAGGTTGCTCCTCGGCCGGCCCTGGATGATTCCACAGGTGCTCGTCTGGCTCGCTGCGGGGCGGTCCTCCTGCAAGGGGCACGTGGCGGCTGCCACTCTCGATTCCTGGACGCGTTGGCCGGTCCGCCCGGAGGCCGAGAGGCTGATCGCGGAGGCCCGGCGCGCCGGGAATCCTGTGGTGCTGGCGACGGCGGCCCACGAGAGCGTGGCAGCGCGGATCTCGGCCGATCTGGGGCTGTTCGACGCCGTCCTCGCTTCCCATGCGGGGGTCAATCTCAAGGGGGCACGGAAACTCCAGGCGGTCACCGATTGGGTCCGGGCGAACGGCTGCAACGGTTTTTCCTATGCGGGAGATGCGACCGCCGATATCCCCCTGTGGCGGGCGGCGGACCGGGTCATCGTCGTCGAGCCGACTGCCGGGTTGGAGCGCCGCGTGCGCGAGCTTGGCAAGCCCGTCGAGGTGATCGGGGAACGTCGGAGTATTCCACGGTCGCTCCTCCGGTCACTGCGGCCCCATCAATGGGTCAAGAATCTCCTCGTCTTCCTGCCGATGATCCTGGCGCACAAGTTCGACGTCGCCACGATCACTGCGGCGATCTGGGCATTCGTGGCGTTCTCCGCCTGTGCCTCGACGGTCTATCTCGTCAACGACATTGCCGATCTGCCTGCCGACCGGGAGCATCCCAAGAAGCGTCACCGCCCCTTGGCAAGCGGCCGACTGCCGATCACCTGGGCCGTCGCCACCGGGGCGGGGCTGCTCCTCGGGGCCGCCATGATCTCCGCCATCGCCCTCGCGCCAGCCTTTGGCCTGATCCTCGTGGCCTACATGGCCACCAACCTCGCCTACTCCACCTGGCTGAAGCGGAAGCCGATTCTCGACGTGCTGATGCTCGCGGGGATGTATGCCGTCCGGGTCGAGGCCGGCGGGATCGCGGCCGGTGTGCCGTTGAGTATGTGGATCCTCGCTTTTTCGCTCTTCTTCTTCACATCATTGGCGTTTGCCAAGCGTTGTGCCGAGCTCCGACGGCACGCCTCCGAAGGGGGGCATCGGCCAGCGGGGCGCGGCTATCTCGTCGAGGATCTTCCCATCCTCGAGGGCTTCGGTGCGGCCAGTGGCTACGTGTCGGTGCTCGTCCTCGCGCTCTACATGAACAGCCCCGAAATGCACGCGCTGTACGGGGAGAGTCGGCTCCTCTGGCTCATCTGTCCGCTGGTGCTCTACTGGATCACCCGCGTCTGGCTCCTTGTCCACCGCGGTCATCTCGACGAGGATCCTGTGGTTTTCGCCATCCGTGACCGGGTCAGTCTCTGCATTGCCGGGGTCTGTTTCTGCCTCGTGATCATCGCGGGCCTGGTGCGAGGGGGGGTGGCGGCATGAGCCCCGCTCCCCAGACGTTGAGCGGATGGGGGAGGTTTCCCGTCGGCGACTCCGTCGTTGCGACGCCGGCCGACCGGGCGGGGATGGCGCGCGCCCTGGGGGGGGATCACGGGGCCGGCATCATCGCCCGCGGGCTCGGCAGGGCCTATGGAGACTCAGCCTTCGTCGCGGGAGGCACGGTCGTCGAGACAGCGCGGATCGATCGCTTCCGGGGCTTCGATCCGCAATCGGGGCTCCTCGACGTCGAGGCCGGTGTCAGTTTCGCCGAGATCATCGCCCTCTTCCTGCCGCGCGGATGGTTCCTGCCGACGACGCCTGGAACGAAGTACGTGACTGTCGGGGGGGCCATCGCGGCCGACGTCCACGGGAAGAACCACCATCGGCACGGGTCGATCGGCATGTTCGTCGAGCGGATCGATGTGATGGTGGCCGACGGGACCGTGGTGCGCTGTTCGCGCGGCGAGAACGCGGACCTCTTCCATGCCACCCTCGGCGGCATGGGGCTCACCGGCATGATCATGGCCGCCTGTTTCCGGCTCGTGCGGGTCGAGACGTCGCGCGTGACCGTCGACTACCATCGCACCGCCGACCTTGAGGAGACCCTGACGGTGTTCGAGTCCGGGGATGCCGGCAGCGAGCATTCAGTGGCCTGGATCGACTGCATGGCCTCGGGGCGGGCGATGGGGCGGAGCGTCGTGATGCAGGGGAGAAACACCCTGCTCGGCGAGCTGTCGCCCGAGGCGCGGCGCGATCCGTTCGGGCTGCCGCGGAAAAGGGTGAAGTCGGTCCCCTTCACGCCGCCGGTGGGCCTCCTCAATAGCTTGAGTGTCAGGGTCTTCAACGAAGTCTTCTACGCCGCGCACGGAAATCGGCGCAAGGTCGTCGATCTCGACACATTCTTCTATCCGCTCGATTCCATCCGTCATTGGAACCGCCTCTATGGCCCCCGTGGATTCATCCAGTACCAGGCATTCTTTCCCCGGAAATCGTCGCTCGACGGCCTCCGCGAACTGCTCTCCACGATCGTGGCCAGCGGCGCCGCGTCGTTCCTCGCCGTGCTCAAGAGTTGTGGGCCGGCCGATGACGCGATGTTGTCGTTTCTCGAGCCGGGGCACACGCTCGCCCTCGACATCCCCTACCGACGGGGCGTGATCGAGGCCCTCTGCGGCCGTCTCGACCGGATTCTCCTCGAGCATGGCGGCCGTCTCTACCTCGCCAAGGACGCGCTCATGGATGGAACCACCTTCCGGGCGATGTATCCGCGTCTCGATGAGTTTCTCGCCGTCAAGCGGCGGTATGACCCGGTGGGCCTGTTCGCCTCCTCCCAATCGAGGCGCCTGGGGATCACCCCCGCCTGACGCCCCGCTCTCCAGCCAATGCTCCAGGAAACTGTTCATGAGCCGTACCCCGAAACGGGATGACCCCCGCAATGTGATCCTCGTCGGGGCGACGTCGGGCATCGCACGCCCGCTGGGGCGGAGGCTCGTGGCGAGGGGCTGGAATCTCGTGGTCACCGGTCGCGACGCGGCCCGGCTGGCCCCGCTCGCCGATGATCTGCGGGTCCGCGGCAGCGGGACCGTCGCCACGCTCGTGTTCGATCCCTCCGACGGCGCGGCGGTGGCGGGATTGTTCGGAGCTGCCGCGGCGCTGCTCGGCGCGCCGCCCGACGGGATCATCGTCTGTCACGGGACGCTCCCCGACGAGTCGGGGGCCCTGCTCGACGTCGGGCAGACCCGCGACGCGATCGATGCCGGATTCACGTCGGCGGCGATGATTCTGGCCGCCGCGGCCCGGGCGCTCGAGGATCGGCCCGGTGCGTTTCTCGCCGCCATCTCCTCGGTGGCCGGTGATCGCGGGCGGCAGAGCAACTACACCTACGGCGCGGCGAAGGCCGGATTGACGGCCTATCTCTCCGGGTTGAGGAATCGGCTCCATCCCCGCGGCGTCGCCGTGCTCACGGTGAAGCCGGGGATCGTGCGGACACCGATGACCGAGGGGCTCGCGGCCGCACGCTCCCCTCTGGCGGCCGACGCGGACACTGTCGCCCGGGACATCGAGCGGGCCATCCTGCGGCGACGGGACGTCGTTTACACTCCCTGGTTCTGGTGGCCGGTGATGACGGTGATCGGTGCGATCCCCGAGGCGATCTTCAAGCGTCTCAAGCTCTGACTCGGGTGGGCCGGGAGGGGGTCGTTCGGGATTGAACCTTCGAGGAGTGCTTTGATGACCCATGGTTCGACAGTCGCCCGCGGCGACGGGGGACCGCCGGCGCGATCCTCCCGCAAGGGGTCCACCGCGAAGGAACGCTTTGCCGCGGTGCTCCTCTGGCTGGTCATCGTGGCGGCGCTTCTCGTGCGGATCCATGCCGTGACGAATGTCAAGGAAGGCCTGACGCACGACGAGTCGATCGCATGGCTCTGTGCGGCGGCCGGCGAGTCGCGGTTCAACGCGGAGCTGCCCGGTCTGGCGAACCGCCCCGTGCCGGCGGCGGAGTTCCAGGCATTTCTGCAGCGGCCCGGCTCGTTCGCCTTCCGGACGGTCGCCCGCGATCTGGCCCTGACGGACATCCACCCACCGCTCTTCTTCTGGGGCCTGCATGTCCAGCACGTGCTCTTCGGCTTGACGCCCCAGAATCAGTCAGCGATCAACCTGGCAATCGCCCTGGTGACCCTCGGGCTCGTCTACCGCCTCGGCCGGCGGTTCTCGGGAAGCCATCGGGTGGGGCTGGCCTGTGCGGCGGTGTGGTTCTGCGCCCCGGCCGTGATGGGCATCGAGTTCCAGACCCGCCATTACCCCCTCTTCGCCGTCCTCGTCCTCCTCGCGCTAGAACTCGGGGATCGGATCATCGCCGGCGAGCGTGCGCCGTGGATCACGGTGCTGTTCTGCCTGGTGTGCGCCGCCGGAATGCTGACGCACTATTTCTTCGTCATCACGATGGTGCCCGGGGCTCTCATGGTGCTGGCGATCGATCGACTCGGAGGGCAGACTCGCCGGTACTTCGCCGCCGGGGCCGTGGCGGTCGCGATTTTTCTCCTCCTCTACCCGGAGTTTTTCGAGTTCCTGCGGATGAAGGCCGCCGCGCGGCCCGCCGTGGCCGGCAATGCGGAGGGCCTCGCCGCCATGGCTCCCATGCGAGTCAAACTCCTGGCGCGCGGTGCGGCTGAGTATTTCACGCTCTGGCGTTCGCTCTGGCCGGTCTATGCGATCGGGTTGGCGGCCATGACGGTGGCCGGTGGCCTCCGGCTCGCCTGGCGGCGGGGCGATGCTGCCGGGGACGGTTCGGGGGGGTGGACGCTGAACGACCCCAGGGTCCGTCATGCCCTCGTACTCGCCTGGTTCGTCCTCTTCACGGCGATCCTCTACCTCACCGGGGTCTCTCCCCCCCACGCTTTCCGGGGGCAGTATTTCTCGTACATCTGGCCGCTGTCCACGGTGTTTCTCGTTCTCGCCGTTGGCAATCTCGTTCCCCCCCGCCTCGCCGTCATCGCTCTGGCGCTGCAACTGCTCCAATCGATCGTGAGTTGGCCGGGGCTCATCGATCAGTCGTTCGACCTCAAGCCCGCCATGCCGACAGCCTGGACAAAGGCCTGTGACTGGTCGGGAACGGTCGTCACCAACGACCTCCGTCGGGGTTTCCTGCTCCGCAACCTGATCGATCTCCGCCCCGACCTGCCCGTCGTCGCGCTCGCTGATGCTTCGGCCATTGGCACGGTGACGGCCGACGATGTCGTGACGCTCGTCCTCGACAATCCTGGAAACGTGTCGCCGTCGGACCTCCGGACGGCGATGGAGGAGCACGGCTACCGGGAGCGCGGGCCGCAACTCGATGCCGCCGACGAACGGACATCCCAGTGGGATCCGATGACCCTCGCCCCCTGGCGCCGGGGTGGCCGCTGAACCCCTGGGTCAGGGGAGCTTGGAGATCCGGATCCGCCGGTATTCGAGCTGACCAGAATCCCCTTCGAGGCCGATCGGGCCGGTCTCAGGCACCGGCAGCGCCACTTCGAGGATGTCGTCATTGCACAGGCACAGGGCCTTGCCGTCGATGACGGTGATCACCAGTTCGTTCCAGTCCTGGGGCTTGTAGTGCTTTAGCTCCTTGTAGGGACCGGCGAGCAGATAATCGCGGCACTGGAGTTGCGGGGCACGGATGAAGACGCCGCTGTCGGCGGTCGGCGTGGCCCGGAACTCGAGCTTGAGGACGAAGTTGCCGGGGAACTCCTTCGTCGTCCAGAGCTGCTCGACGCGGCGCCCTTCCGGCGGGGTCGTGACGACGATCCGGCCATCCTTGGCAACGTAGCGGCCATCGGGGCTGCTCTCACGGCCGTCGAGATCGAGCTGCTTGCCGAGCGTCGGCTGATCGCGGTAGCCCCAGCCGGTGAGGTCGTGGCCGTTGAAGAGCAGTTCGGAGCCGGGTTCGGGCTGGAAATCGTCGGCGGGGGTGGGAACGAGATCGAGCGTCTCGAGGACCGGCCTGATCGCGGCCACCCACTTGGCATAGCCCAGCTCGTTGGGATGGAGGAGATCGGGGAAATCCTCCACCTTCGCGTCGCCGTCGCCGTTGGCAAAAAGTGTCCAGGTGTCGACGAGACGGACGCGCGGGTCCCCCTTCACCTGCTCGGCGACCAGCGAGTTGAGCTTCTTGATCTTCTCGGCCGGACGCTTCTTGTCGGCGGCGCTGGGGAAGACCTGGCAGACGATGATCGGTGTCCGCGGGTTCTTCGCTTCGATGGCCGAGATGATCGCCTTCACATTGCCGGCGATCGTCTCCGGCTCCGCCCCTTCCTCGAGGTCGTTGGTGCCCATGAGCATGACGACGCCGGCGGGATCGAGGGCCAGACAATCGTCGGCGAGGCGCAGGAGCATGCCGCGGGTCGTGTCGCCGCTGATGCCGCGATTGGCGAGCTTCGCTCCAGGAAAGGCCCCCTGGAAATCGTCACCGAAGCCCTGCGTGATTGAGTCACCGAGGAACACGAGGGCCCGCTTGTCGGCAGCCTTCCTGCTGGCCCAAACGCCGCGGCGCTCTTTCCACAGGTTCTGGAACCAGTCGGAGCGCCGGATCGGGCCGGCGCCGGGGAGGCCGTCGTCGGAGTCGGGGATCGCAAGCGCTGCCGGCTCGTCAGCGCGGGCCGATGGAGAGGGCAGGGGCCCGGCCGGCATCACGGCGACGGCGCAGGCAAGGAGGAGCACGCGGGCCACGGTGGGGAGAGATGAATGTTTCATGCCCGTCATGATGCGCGCTCGACGGCCCGGCGGGCAAATGGATGGGGCTTGGGGCCAGGCGCCAGCAGGGCCGGGGTGGCTCCTGTTGGGCCGGCGGGTCGGGGCTGACCTTCCGGTGATGTCGGGCGTGACGGACCAGGGGAACGCCTTGTCACACCGCCTTGGCGGTCAAACCGGCTTTTCTGGCGGCCGTGAGTTGCCGGTCGTCTGCCGAGACGAACAGATCGGCTCCCCAGACTTTCGCAGCGGCGACATGGAGTGCGTCGGCGGCACGGACGGGTGACGCCTTGATGGCCACGATCGACGCCGCGATCACTTCCGCCGTGAGATCGATGAGCGTCACATCGCGGATGTCGTGGAGGAGATGCCGCTCAAGCTTCGCGAATTGAGCGGCGGTGATCCGTTTCTCGCGGAGTCTCCTGGCCAGGGCCGACACGATTTCGGGAAGACAGATGACACACAGCCCGAGTTCGTCTGCGCTGAGGCAAAGCGCCTCGACTGCATCGCTTCCCGACTCTTCCACGAACCGCTTCGCGAACGCCGAGGAGTCAAAAAACGTCTTCACGCCCCCGTTCTCCTAGGATCGCCGCCGCGAGTCCGGCCCCCTTCACAATCAGCCTCGGCCCAGCGCGTCGCCACGAAGGAAGACGTCCAGCCGATGCCGCCACCGGGTGAATCTCGGCGACCGGCTTGCCATGCCTGAGGAGGATCACGGTCTCTCCCCGCTCGACGTCATCGAGGAATGACGCAGCGTTGGCACGGAACTCCGTGAACGACACCGTCTTCAAAGGGGGGGTCCTGATTCGGGGGGGTGTATCGACGGCCACTGCGATCGGGGTGCCGACGTCGCCGTCGGCGGGAGACCGATCGCCTCAGTACTTGAGTGTACAGACTAGGAAAGAGGCTTGCCATGCGGAGCTTCGCCGCTGTCGTGGAGGCGGCAGTCATCGCTGCGAGCGGTGTATCGGCCGTCTCCGCGACGGCCGGAGGGTAGGATGGTCCGTTTCCGTCCGTCGCCTCCTTCGCCCTCGTGCCCGCCATGCCCGCCCCGTTTCCCCCCGTTCATCCCGTTCCCCGCCCGCTTCCGGCGCCGATTGCCGACGAGCCGCCGCGGATGACGGCGCGGACGCTCGAGGGGCTCGAATGGGTCCTTGCCCGGGAGCTCGAAGCGATCGGCGCCACCGACCTGCGGATCGGCCGGCGGACGATCGAATTCTCGACGACGCCGGGCAAGGAGAAGGAGACGCTCTATCGGGCCGTCCTCGAGAGCCGGACAGCGATCCGCATCCTCGAGCCACTCGGCCGCTTCCGGGTAGAGAGCCCCGAGAGCCTGTACGCTGCAATGGAGCAAATCGACTGGCGCGAGCAGCTGAAAGTCTCCGACACCCTGCGGGTCGATGCGGCGATCCACGACACGTTCCTCAATCATTCGCTCTACGCTGCTCAGATCGTCAAGGACGCGGTCGTCGATCAGCTCCGCACGCCGAGCGGCCGGCGGCCGAGCGTCGAGCTGCGCGGCGCGACGCTCCGCCTCGCGCTCCACCTCGTCGGCGACACCGCGACGATCTTCCGCGACGCCGCCGGTAAGTCGCTCCACCAGCGCGGCTGGCGCACGGGGGAAGTCGACGCTCCCCTCTCCGAGGTCCTCGCCGCCGGGATTCTCGCCATCACCGGCTGGACCCCGGGCGAGCCGCTCCTCGATCCGATGTGCGGCTCGGGGACGTTCGTCGTCGAGGCGGCGACGATCGCCGCGGGGATGGCGCCGGGGCTGTGGCGGGCGCGCCGCAACGGCCATGGTTTTTTCCGGTTCCGTGATTGCGACCGCGACCTCGCCGGCCGGCTCGTCGCGGAACTCGAGGCCCGCGTCATCACCCCCCCCGGCAGTTTTCAGGCGAGCGATCTCGACCCCAAAGCCGTCGAAGCGACGAGATTGTGTGCCGAGTCTGCCGGTGTGTCGGCGGCGCTCACGATTGAACAAAAGCATTTCGAGCAGGCGATGCCTGCGGGCGGAAGCGGCCTGATCGTCACCAATCCCCCCTATGGTGAACGCCTCGCACTCCCCCGCGCCGGGGCCCTCTTCCGCCGCATCGGCGACTGGCTCGTGCGCGCCTGCGGCGGATGGCACGCAGCCATTCTCGCCCCCGATACGCCGGTCGCCGGCTACCTCGGGCTCCGGCCCACCCACCGCGTCTATCTCCCCAACGGCCCGATCGCCTGCCGGCTCCTCGAGGTGGAGATCCGTGAGCGCCCGCACCTGCCGCCGGAGACCGAGCGGCTTCCGGCTCCGGCAGCGCATGGCTTGGATGCGCTCGACGCACCGGACGCGCTGCTCGACGCTCCCCTTCCACCGCTCCCCGCTCCCCCCGCCGGCAGGCCGGCGGGCCCGCCGCGGAGCGGCACGAGGCCCGTCGAAGACCAAATCGGCGACTTCCGCCGGCGTCTCGCCAAACGCTTCAAGCATCTCTCCAAGTGGGCGCGGCGCATCGGCACCGATGCCTTCCGGATCTACGACCGTGACATCCCCGAGGTGCCGCTGGTCATCGATTGGTATGCCGGCTGGCTCCATGCCGCCGAGTACGAACGCCCCCACGATCGCACCGAGATCGAGCATGAAGTCTGGCTCGACCGGATGATCGAGGCGGCCGCCGCGGAGCTCGGTGTTCACCACGACCGCACCTTTCTGAAGATCCGGCGTCGGCAGCGCGAGGGGGGGCAATACGAGAAGGTCGATGGCCGCGAGGCGCTCCTCCAGGTCAGGGAGGGGGGGCTGTCGTTCGAGGTCAACCTCTCCGACTACCTCGACACCGGTCTGTTCCTCGATCACCGTGTCACGCGCGGCATGGTCAGGGACGAGGCCGCCGGGAAACGGATGCTCAACCTCTTCTCCTACACCGGGAGTTTTTCGGTGTACGCGGCGGCCGGGGGGGCGACCGACACGGTCAGCGTCGATCTCTCCAACACCTACCTCGACTGGACACGCACCAATCTCGCCGTCAACGGATTCAAGGATGCCGGTCGCCACCGGATCGTCCGCGACGATGCCCGCGCCTTCCTCGAACACCGGGCCCGCCGCGGTGAGCCCCCTTTCGATCTGGTCGTCGTCGATCCCCCCACCTTCTCCCGCTCGGCCCGCAGCGAGGTGCCGTGGGATGTGGAGCACGACCATGCCGAGCTCCTTGCCCTGGTGGCCCGCAATCTCACCCCAGGCGGTACCGTTTACTTCTCCACAAACTTCCGCCGCTTTCACCTGGCGGAGGCCACACTGGCGGCCGATTTCAGCTTCCGGGAGATCACCAACCGCACAATCCCCGAGGATTTTCGCAATGAGCGGATCCACCGGGCCTGGCGAATGGTGCGGCAATGAAGGCCTGCGAGCGGGCCTTCCGGGGGAGCGGATTAGAGGGAGGGCCGTTGCGGCCGGAAAACGTCGGTTCTACATTCGTCGCATGACTCCATCCTCCCGGCCCGATCGCCGATTCCTCTTCCGCCTCGCCGGACTGCTCCCGGTGCTCGCCGGAGTTCTGGCGATGGTCGGTTGCCGCCCGGCCGATCCGGATCTGGTCAAGATCGTCAGCAGCCTGCCGCGGACCGGCTCGGCGAAGCACCAGTCCGACACGCTCGTCCGCGGCATCCGCATGGCGATCGACGAGGCGGGGGGGAAGGTGGGCCGGTTCCGGATCGAGTACCTCGATCTCGATGATTCGACCGCCGCCGCCGGGCAGTGGACGAGCGAGGCCGAGGCGGCCAATGCCCGCCGCGCCCTCCAGGATCCGGATGTCTGTGCCTACATCGGTACATTCAACTCGGGAGCGGCCAAGGTCTCGATGCCGATTCTCAATCTCGGCGATCTGCTCATGGTGTCGCCAGCCAACACGGCCGTGGGGCTGACGAAGCCGGGGCTCGGAGTTCCGGGCGAGCCGGAGGTCTACCGTCCCACCGGCCGGCGCAACTACACCCGCGTCGTTCCCGCTGACGACCTCCAGGGGCCGATGGCGGCCGACTGGGCGCAGCGCCGGGGCGTCACGAAGGTCTACATCCTCGACGACAACGAAGTCTACGGGAAGGGGATCGCCGACCTCTTCGACGAGCGCTGCCGCGAGCTCGGCATCGAGGTCCTCGGGCACGACTCGATCGATGCCAAGGCGCAGGAGTTCAAATCCCTGATGGCGAGCATCAAGTCGACGAAGCCCGATCTCGTTTACTTCGGCGGCACGACGCAGAGCAAGGGGGGGCAACTCGCCAAGGACATGGCCGCGGCCGGCGTCGGCGCGGATCTCATGGTGCCCGACGGCTGCATGGAGCAGGTGTTTATCGACTCGGCCGGGGCGGCGAACCTCGAGGGACGCTGTTTCGTCACCTTCGGCGGGCTCCCGCCGGAGAAGCTCACCGGCAAGGGGGGCGAGTTCGTCGATCGCTACCGGGAGAAGTACGGGGAGCTCCCGGAGGCCTACGCCGTCTACGGCTACGAGGCAGCCCGGGTGGCCATCGAAGCGATCGCGACCGCCGGCAGCAAGGACCGCCGCGCGATCTGCGACGCGGCACTGGCGATCCGTGACTTCGACGGGGCCCTCGGCCATTGGGGCTTCGACGAGAACGGCGACACGACCCTCCGCACGCTGACCGTGAATGTCGTGAAGGGGGGGCGCTTCGAGTTCGAGGAGATCCTCGACGAAGCGGATCTCGTCACCCCTCCCCCGGACGAGCCGTCACCCCGGGCCGACCCCCCGGGGGGCGGGAGCCCCTGAATCCCGGTCCGATCCTTCCCCGGAATCCATCCGCGTGTCCTTCCAGTTCCTCCTCCAACAGTGCCTCATCGGCCTCACCAACGGCGCGCTCATCGCGCTGGTGGCGCTGGGGTACACGATGGTCTACGGGATCATCGGGCTGATCAATTTCGCCCACGGCGATCTGATCATGCTCGGGGCCTGTCTGGCGCTATCGCTTGTCGGGGCCCTCGGCATGACCGCCGCCGGGCCGGCGACCACCTGGGTGGGGATCGGGGGACTGGTTCTCATCTGCGGGCTGTTCTGCGGCCTGCTCAACGTGGCGGTCGACCGGATCGTCTACAAGCCGCTCCGCAACGCGCCCAAACTCGCCCCCCTGGTGTCGGCGATCGGCGTGTCATTCATCTTCATGAACATCGGCCTCTTCTGGCTCGGGCCGGCCGACAAGTCGTTCCCCGAACTCCTCCCCTCGACCAACCTCCTCCATAACGACGCCCTTCAATTCACCTGGAAGGATCTCCTCGTCGTCATCATCGTTGGGCCGCTCATGGTGGCCCTCTCGGTGCTCGTGAAGGGAACAAAGCTCGGGAAGGCGATGCGCGCCGTGTCGCAGGATCCGACGGCGGCGGCCCTCGTCGGCGTCGATGTCGATCAGGTGATCGCCGCCACGTTCTTCATCGGCGGCTTCCTCGGTGGCGCGGCGAGCGTGATCTATGGGCTCTACATCAACACCATCGGTTTCCAGATGGGGTTCCAGAACGGCCTCTACGCCTTCACCGCTGCGGTGCTGGGGGGAATCGGCAGCATCCCCGGCGCCGTCCTCGGTGGGCTCGTCATCGGCCTGGTGCGGGCGCTGGCCAGCGCCTACGTCGGTGAGCGCTGGACCGGGGCGATCGTGTTCGCGATCCTGATCGTGATCCTCGTCTTCCGTCCCGAGGGCCTCCTCGGCCGCCGGGTGAAGGAGAAGGTGTAGACGCCGTGTCCACCAATCGAGCCTCCCGAACATCTGTCCCACCGGATCCCTCCACCGGCCCCTGGGCATTCCTCGCGCAGCGCTGGGAGCTGGCCACGCTCGCCGTGCTGGCGATCGCGCCTCTGGTGATCCCCGCCCTCGGCGGTGCCCTCGGCGGGCAGGTGACGAATCTCTTCATCTACTGCATCCTCGCCCTGGCCCTCAACGTGATGGTCGGCTACACCGGGCTGGTCCATCTTGGCATCGCCTCGTTCTTCGGGATCGGGGCCTACGTTCTCGCGATCCTCACCGTGCCGATGTATCCGTTCCAGATCGGGTTCCTGGCCGCCGCCGTCATCGCTGTCCTCGTCACCGCCGGCACTGGGCTTGCCCTCGGCGCCCCGACGCTCCGGCTCCGTGGCGACTATCTGGCCATCGTCACACTCGGCTTCGGCGAGGTGGTCAAAGTCACGTTGCGGAATCTCGAGCAGATCACCGGCGGCATGAAGGGGCTCAATCCCGTCCCGCCCCCCGGCGCTGGGGTGACGGTCGCAGGGATCGATCTCGGGAAGGAGTTTGCCATCGACCCGCGCTGGTTCTACTACCTCGCGCTCCTCTCGCTCGCCGGGGTCGTGCTCGCCATGCGGAGGCTGGAGAACTCGCGCCTCGGCCGGGCGCTCGTCGCCGTCCGCGAGGACGAGCTCGCCGCGCAGGCGATGGGGATCTCCGCGACGAAGGTCAAGCTCGCGGCGTTCGCGATGTCGTCGGCCGTTGCGGGGCTGGCCGGCTGCCTCTACGCGGCGAGCCTGTCGACCACCGCCGATCCCAACGCCTACGATTTCAACCGCTCGATCATGGTCCTCTGTGCCGTGATCCTCGGGGGCCTGGGAAGCATTCCCGGCACGCTCCTGGGGGTGGCGATCCTCGTCGGCTTCGACACCGTCCTGGCGCCCTGGGCCGACTCCTGGATCCAGCAGATGAATGTCAATCCGAAGGGGCTGAGCTACCTCTCCTTCAGCGGCTGGCGGCTGGCGATCTTCGGCGTGGCGCTGGTGCTCGTGATGCGGTACAGGCCGGAGGGGCTGATCCCGTCGCGGCGTCTGGCGTCTGAACTCCGCGACGGGGGGGCGGGATCATGAACAACAACGCCGGCCCAGCCGGGACGCCCCTGCTCCATGTCGACCGGGTCACGGTGCGCTTCGGTGGGCTCGTCGCCGTGTCGGAGCTCGATCTCGATGTTCCCGAGGGGAGCATCGTCTCCCTCATCGGCCCCAACGGCGCTGGCAAGACCACCGCCTTCAACTGTGTCAGCGGCATCTACGCGCCGTCGTCGGGATCGGTGCGGTTCCGGGGGAAGCGGCTGGAGCGGTCCTTCACGCCGGGGACGATCCTTCGGGCGCTCGCCGTCGGCCTCCTCACGGGTCTGCTCTTCGCCGCCGCGGCGGTCGATGTCGATCGGCTCTGGATGGCGGTCGTGAAGCGGGGGATGATCACCGGGGAACCGTTCACGATGTCGGGGGCGATGGAGCGCCTCCGCGGCTACTTCCGCTCTGAACTAGCGATCGATCAGATGGCGGGGAAATGGCGAGTCGTCAGCGCCGATGGGAGCGATGTCCTGGCGATCAAGCGCGACCTAGGGGAGGCGAGGCTCGTGCGCGACGCCCTCCAGGCGAAGGTCACCGCCCGGCGCACCGGGCCGGGCACCGTCCCCGATGCCACCGATCTGAACCAGCGAGAAGCCGCCGCCGCCCCGCTGGTCGCGCTCCCCGTCGTGAAGGAGGAGGTGCTCGATCGTCTTGCCGCCGGCAAGAGCCGGATCCGGTGGCGGGGCTGGCTGGGATTGATCGCGGGCCTGCTCCTCGGCAGTGCCGGGACGCTCGCCGTCTGGCAGCGCGGCCGCCGCTCGCCGCACGTCGTTGCCCGGGCCGGCATCTCGCGCACCTTCCAGAACATCCGCCTCTTCTCGAGCATGAGCGCCCTCGAGAACGTACTGGTCGGACTCGACCGGACGATCCCCGGGGGTGTGTTCTCGATGCTTCTGCGGACCCCAGCAAACCGCCGGGCCGAGGCCGAGGCGCGGCAGAAGGCGATCGCGGCCCTCGACTTTGTCGGGCTCTCCGGCGACGCCAACCGGATCGCCGGCCAGCTCCCCTATGGCGACCAGCGCCGCCTCGAGATCGCCCGGGCCCTGGCCACCGGGGCGAAGCTCATCCTCCTCGACGAGCCTGCGGCGGGGATGAATCCGAACGAGGCGGCCGACCTTGCGGGGCTCGTCGAACGGATCCGGGATCGGGGCGTGACCGTGCTCCTCATCGAACACCACATGAACGTCGTGATGCGGATCAGCGACAGGATTGCCGTCCTCGATCACGGAACGAAGATCGCCGAGGGCACGCCGGCCGAGGTGCGCCGTGATGAAAAGGTGATCGAGGCCTATCTCGGCGGCGAAGGCTGACAAAAAACCCGTGGCCGGAGCGGGGCAGGGGGAGATGGCGATGCCGATCCTGGAAGTGAAGGAACTCGAAGCGGGGTATGGCCCGATCCGGGCGCTCGATGGAGTGTCGATCGAGGTCGCCGAGGGGGAGACGGTGGCGATCATCGGCGCCAACGGCGCCGGGAAGACGTCGCTCCTGATGGCGATCTCCGGCGTCGTGCCAGCGCGTCGGGGAGCGATCTCGTTTGCCGGCCGTCCGATCACCGGCCTCCCGACCCACGCGATCGCCCGGCTCGGCATCGGTCATGCCCCGGAGGGGCGCCGGATCTTTCCCCGGCTCTCGGTGCGGGAGAATCTCCAACTCGGCGGCTTCACGCAGACCGACCGGGCGATGGTGGCCCGCGACATCGACGAGGCTTGCAGCCTGTTTCCCGTCCTCGGCGCGCGGATGAGCCAAATGGGGGGGACACTCTCCGGCGGCGAGCAGCAGATGCTGGCGCTGGCCCGGGCCCTCATCGGCCGGCCCAAGCTCCTCCTCCTCGACGAGCCATCGCTGGGACTTGCCCCGCTGATCGTGCAGAAGATCTTCGAGGTCATCGGCAGCCTCGCGAAGCGCGGGATCGCCGTCGTCCTCGTCGAACAGAACGCCCGGGCGGCCCTCAAGCTCGCCGATCGTGGCTATGTCCTCGAGACCGGCCGGATCACCCTCTCCGGCCCGGGCAGGGACCTCGCCGGTGACCGACGCGTCCGCGAGGCCTACCTCGGCGAAGGCTGATCCGCCGTCGGCCGGCGCGTCACGCGTACCACTCCCGTGGCAGCACGGCTGAACGTTTCCGGGGGACGTTGTCGCGGTCGAGCGAATGGGGGAAGTCGGTCCGCGGCCGAGCCGACTGGCAGCGGTCCTTCCGCAGGAAGGTCACCTCGAGGAGCGGCGGCACCGGGAAGCCACCGATGCGGACGATCCCGGCATAGTTGTTGGGATGGAGGTGGACCGGGACGAAATCGAGGCGCAGCTTCTCCAGCGCCTCGCTGATGCGGTGGCAGGCGAACGGCTGGCCGAGCGCGTCGAGGTGGTGGAACTCGATGACGAGGATCCGGAATCGGCGCAGCAGGGAACACTCGGCGTTGTCGATCACGCCGTATTCGGCCCCCTCGATGTCCATCTGGAGGAGCAGGTCGCCCGCATCGGCGGGGGCGTGCCGCCCCACCCAGCTCCCGAGCGTGGTCGTGCCCGCGCCGTCGAAGGTGCCGAGGAAGACCGGCTCGAAGCTCAACGGTGAGCACCCGGCGGGCGCGGCGGCGACGGAGCGATCGGCGAGGTGGGAGCCGATACCGCGCCCGGCCAGCGCGTTCTCGAAGGTCGCCTGCCGGTCGACGCCGGGGGAGAAACAGGCGGTGATTCCGTCGAGATCATTGGGGAGGAGATACCCGCCGTCGCCGTCACCACCGATCCGCACAAGCCGATGGCCCGCATCGACAGGCCGGAGGAGATCGACGACCCGGCGCAGCTCGGCCATCGCCGTGCGTTTCGACGCGAAATACCCGAGCCTGGAGGCGGCAGCGGCGACGAGGGTGCGGATCGGGCTTCCCATCGTGTCAATTGTGGCAGACAGCGCCCCGATCGCAGAGCGCGACTTCCCCAATCGAAAGATCCGCCGGCGACTCACGCCTTCAGGCTGGCTTTCCGGCCACGAGATCGAGGATTGCGTCCCCGAAATCGGCCAAACGCTTCTCCCCGATCCCCTTCACCCGCAGCAGGGCCGCCGGGCTCGTCGGCTTGTCGCGGGCAATTGCACGCAGCGCCTTGTCGTCGAGGATCGTCCAGGCCGGCTTGCCGCGGGCCTCGGCCACCCGCCGCCGCCAGGAACGGAGCCGCTCGAAGAGATCGCGGTCGACCCCCTGCCAGTCGTCGGCGTCGGCTTTCGAGGCCTTCGCTCTGCCGGCGCGCGGCTCGAGGAGCACCACCGGCCGTTGCCCACGCATCACCTCCCAGGAGAGGGCGTTGAGCAACACCACCGGACGGTCTCCGGGGCTGCGGGCGAGGAGGCCCTGATCGAGGAGTTGATGGACGAGGTTCTCTGCCGTCCGCTGGTCGATCGTGGCGAGGAGCCCGAACGTCGACAGCCGTTCGTGGCCGTGGCGCACGATCCCGTCTGTCTTCGCGCCACGGAGGACCTCGCAGACATGACGGACCCCGAACCGTTCGCCGACCCGGGCCACGCAGGAGATCAGCTTCTGAGCCATGACAGTCGAATCGGGGAGGCTCTCCGTCTCGCCGAGGCACACGTCGCATGCCCCGCAGGGCTCGGCGCCGTAGGCCTGCCCAAAATACTCCGAGATGGCCGCGTGCCGGCAGCGCGCGGCCTGGGCATACCGGCGCATCGCATGGAGGTGCTCGAGTTGTCCGGCGATCAGTCGCTCCTGCTCGTCGGGGTCGAGATCCGATTCGCCGGCGCTCTTCCGGACGAGCGATTCCCAGCTGAAGACGTCGGCGGAGGAGTAGAGGAGGACGCACTCGGCCGCCAGTCCATCGCGACCGGCCCGCCCCGTCTCCTGCTGGTAGGCCTCGAGGCTCTTGGGGAGCGAGGTGTGGAGGACGAGACGGACATCGGAGCGGTCGATCCCCATGCCGAAGGCGACGGTCGCGACGACGACGTCGATCGTCTCGCGGGCAAACGCTTCCTGGGTGCGGCGCCGCTTGGTCGGGTCGAGTCCGGCGTGGTACGGCTTGGCGAGGATCCCCTCGGCGGCGAGCCGGGTGGCGAGTTGCTCGGTCTCCTTCCGCGAGATGCAGTAGACGATCGAGGCCTCGCCCCGGTGGCGGCCGAGCGTCGTGAGCGTCTGTGCGATTCGGTCGGTGCGCGGAACGACGCGATAGCAGAGGTTCGGCCGGTCGAAAGTCCCGAGGAGCACCCGCGGCGAGCGGAGGTGGAGCTGGGCGGCGATGTCGGCCCGGACGCGTGGCGTGGCGGTGGCAGTGAAGGCGTGGACGCTGGCCGCGGGGAAGCGGTCGCGGAGGAGGGCGAGCTGCCGGTATTCGGGGCGGAAGTCATGCCCCCACTGGCTGATGCAGTGGGCCTCGTCGATCGCGAATCGCTTCACGCCGACGCGGGCGAGGAGGTCGAGGAGCCCGCTGTTGACGAGCCGCTCCGGCGCCGTGAACAGGAGCCGCAGCTCCCCGGCGGCAAGCCGGTCGCGGACGTTCGACCGCTCCTCCTGGGACATCTGCGAGTGGAGGGCGGCTGCGGGATAGCCGATCGCCTCGAGGGCGTCGACCTGGTCCTTCATCAGCGCCACCAGCGGCGAGACGACGACGTCGGTGGCCTCCCCGACCAGGGGCGGTAGCTGGTAGCAGAGGCTCTTGCCCCCGCCGGTGGGCATGACGACGACCGAATCGTGGCCATCGAGCGCCGCCGCGATCGCCTCCGCTTGGAGCGGGCGAAGTTGGTCGAAGCCCCACCAACGCGCGAGCACTGAAGTGATGCGCGGATCGACCGGCGGCGATGCACCGCACGACGGACCGGAGGGCTCGGACGGTGGGGGGGCAGCCTGCCCTGGCACGTGGATACCTGCTCGTGGTTGCGGAGTCGCAGAATACCACAGCCTTCCCGCGAGGCGCGTCAGCGGGGTCGGACGATTCGTCCGCGGCACGTTTCCCGCTGGTGGCCGGGGTGATGCCATGCGGGCTGCCCGGCCGGTACACTCCAGCCCATGCTTTGGATCGCCTGGAAAATGCTGATCGGGAACCGTGCCAAGTATCTCGGCATCGTGTTCGGCGTCGCCTTCGCCGCGCTCCTCATCGCCCAGCAGTCGTCGATCTTCTGTGGATTGATGGCCCTGACGGTCAGCCAGATCCTCGATGTCGAGGGGGCGGGTGTCTGGGTGATGGACCCGAAGGTGAAATACGTCGACGACGTCAAACCGATGGCCGATACCCACCTCTACCGCGTCCGCGGGGTTCCGGGCGTCGACTGGGCCGTCCGGCTCTACAAAGGGATCGCCCGGGCCAGGCTCGAAGGGGGCTCCTATGAGCAGGTGATCCTCCTCGGCCTCGACGACGCCACGTTTATCGGCGCTCCGCTGAACATGATCGAGGGGAGCATTGACGACCTCCGTGCCCCCGACGCGGTGATCATGGACATCGTCGGATACCGGAAGCTCTGGCCGGACGAACCGTTCCAGCGTGGGCGGATCATCGAGATGAACGACCGGCGGGCGGTGATCGTCGGCCTCGCCAAGGCCCGCAAGACCTTTCAGAGCTTTGCGGTGGTCTACACGCGATACTCCCAGGCCATCCGGTTCGCGCCGCCGGAGCGCAAGGTGCTGTCGTTTGTCCTCGCCGAACCGGCCCCCGGCGTCGCCGCGGCGGAGTTGGCCGGGCGGATCAGCGCCCAGACCGGGCTCCAGGCGCTCTCACGCGACGACTTCCTCGCCAAGACGATTCGCTACTATCTGCGCAACACCGGGATTCCGATCAATTTCGGCATCACGGTGGGGCTCGGGTTTCTCGTCGGTACGGCCATCGCGGGGCAGACGTTCTACCTGTTCATCGTGGAGAATCTCCGTCAGTTCGGGGCCCTCAAGGCGATGGGCACCGGCAACGGCACGATCCTGCTCATGGTCCTCGCCCAGGCCCTCCACGTGGGGCTCGTCGGGCTCGGCGTCGGCGTCGGCCTCGCAGCGCTGTTCGGATGGAGCACGCGATCGTTTTCGAAGCTCTCGTTCTACATGCCCTGGCAGGTGCTCGTGATCACGGGCGTGGCGGTCTTTCTGATCGTGCTCTTGGCGAGCCTCCTTTCTATTCGCCGGGTGTTCATCGTCGATCCGGCGATCGTGTTCCGGGGCTGACCCCCATCCTTGCCGTCACGGGTGAATCCCGATGCCCCCCACCGTCCCCCAGTCGTCCGCCGTCCAGGTCCGGGGCGTGACTCGCGACTTCGGCTCTGGCGATGCCGTGACGCGGGCGCTGCGCGGCGTCAACCTCGACATTCCCCACGGCGAGTTGCTGATGCTCGTCGGCCCGAGCGGATGCGGAAAGACGACGCTCGTCTCGATCATCGCCGGCACCCTCCAGCCCACCGGAGGAGAGGTGCAGGTCCTCGGCCACGATCTTGGCGCCATGTCACCGGCGGCGCGGGTGCGGTTCCGCCGCTCGAATGTTGGCTTCATCTTCCAGTCGTACAATCTCCTTCCCGCCCTCACGGCCGTGGAGAACGCGGCGGTGCCGCTGATCATCGCCGGCTGGTCACGGGCAAGGGCCCTCCCGAAGGCGGCCGCCCTCCTCGACCGGCTCGGGCTCGGGGGCCGGCTGACGAATCTGCCGAGCGAGCTTTCCGGCGGTCAGCAGCAGCGCGTGGCGATCGCCCGGGCACTCGTCCACCAGCCCCGCCTTCTGATCTGCGACGAGCCGACCAGCGCCCTCGATGCGGAGAATGGTCGGATCACCATGGAGCTGATCGCCGGGCTTGCAGTCCGCCCGGACAGGGTCGTGATCGTCGTCACCCACGACCAGCGGGTCTATCCCTATGCCGACCGGATTGCGACGATGGAGGACGGTCAGATCGTTTCGATCGAGGCCCGCAGAAGGGGAGCGATTGGTGCACCCCCGCACCACACGTAGGAAGGCATCCATGAACGATTCTCTGGCCCACACCGCGGAGTCTGCCCCACCCGCACCGATCCAACACCGCCTTGAACGCCCCAGGAGCATCGCCGATCTGGCGACACAGATCGCTCTCCCCTTGGTGGCTGTGGCGCTGGCGGCGTTCGCCGGTTGGTTTGTCTGGAGCACCCGACGGGTGGAGCACTCACCGGCCCCGCCGGCCATGCCACCGCGGAGCCCGTTCGCCGCGACCCTCGCCTGTTCCGGGATTGTCGAGGCGCAGTCGGAGAACATTGCCGTCGGTTCCGCGACTCCAGGGGTCGTCGTTGAGGTGCTCGTGAAGGTCGGCGACAGGATCGAGGGGGGAACGCCGCTGTTCCGCCTTGACGACCGGGATCTGCGCGGCGAGTTGGAGGTGCGGAAGGCGGCGGTGTCGCAGGCCCGAAGTGAATTGATCCGCCTCGAGGCGGAGCCCCGTCTGGAAACGATTCCGCCGCTGGTGGCCACCGTCAATGAAGCCAAGGCCGCCGGGATCGCGGCTGCCGACGCCCTGCGGAGGGCCGAGGATCTGTTTGCCAAGCAGGTGATCACCGAGCAGGACGCGATCGAGAAACGCGAGGCCGATGCCTTCGCTCGCGCGGCCCTTCAGAAGGCCGAGGCGGAGCTTGCCCTCCGTGAAGCGGGGTCGTGGAATTACGACCGCGATGTGTCGCGGGCCGCCGTTCTCAAGGCGGAGGCCGACCTCGCCAAGATGGAGATCGACCTCGATCGGCTCACCGTGCGGTCATTCGTGGCCGGCGCGGTGCTGCAAGTCAACGTCCGGCCCGGGGAGTTTGTCGGTGCCCCGCCGGGACAGCCGCTGATCGTTCTCGGGAACGTCGATCGGCTCCATGTGCGAGTCGACATCGACGAGTTCGAGATCGACCGCTTCGATCCGGCGTTCGCAGCCCGTGCAGTCCCGCGGGGGAGCGCCGGCACCGAATACACGCTCGCCTTTGTCCGGGTCGAGCCGTTCGTCGTCCCCAAGAAGTCGCTCACGGGGGACAACTCGGAGCGGGTGGATACCCGCGTCCTCCAGGTCATCTACGACTGCTCTCCCGAACGAGACGGTCCTTCTGGTAGCGGAAAGAGGCTCTTCGTCGGGCAACAGGTCGATGTGTTCATCGAGGCTGATGACGGTGCGGGGAGGACAGGGCAGGGAGGGGAAGAAAGCCCAGCTGGGAACAACGGGGGACGTTGAGCAGGCTGGGGCTTCCGGCGTTCGGCCGGACCGATTCCAGGCTTGCCAGACCTGGCGGGGGTTGAAAGACTCCGCGCCCCATGCGTCCACCGCTCCGCCACCGTCGCGCCCGCTGCCGCCCTTTACGGGGCGTGGCCCTGGGGTGTCTGTTGCTCCTTGCCAGCGGCGCCGGAGAAGGGGCGTTGTGGGCCGAGGAGCGTTCGGCTGCGACGATGGAAGCGGGGGGCATGTTCATCCCCGACACCGATCCGCGGGAGTTGTGGCGTGAGACCCGGGCTTCGGTGGCAGCCGAATGGCCCTTGGCGAGGGTCGTGGAGCCCGATTTCGCAGACCGTTCATCGGGGCAGGGGGTGATCGAATCGGCGTGGGTCGAACCGCCGGCCGAACCGCTTGTGCCAGGCGTGATCCCCACCAGCCCGAATCTCTCCCAGCCCCGCCGGCAGCGACTCATCGTGCGCTACTCTCCCGGGACGGCCGGGGCCTGGATCGAAGCGATGCTCGAGACGCAGTCGATCGCCGAAGCCCATGCTCCAGCGGGGCCGGGACGCGTGGAACTGATCGGCGGTTGGCGGACGGAGCAACCGCTCTCCGGGAGCCGCGACGTGACGACGATGCTCGTCGCCAGGCTGGCCCCGGCGGCCGATCCGATCTATTCCCTTCCCCGGCTGTCCAGCGACGGGATCGATGGGGTCGCGGATCGTGAGCCCCCCTGGGCCCACAGCGGCTATCCCCGCCTGGCAAGGTCGGGTTACAAGGTCGTCGAGGACTACCGCAATTTCTATTCGTGCGACAGCCTCGTCTGCCTGACCGCCGCTTTCGGTGCCGGCGCCCTGATGGCGAACACCGGCTTCGACACGACGATGCAGACGGCGTGGCAACAGAGCGTGACACCGACCGACCTCGGCACGTTCTTCTCCGATTGCAAGCCACTTGGTGAGGGGCGTTACGCCCTCCCTGTGTTCGGTGTCGCCGCGATCACCGGCATCATCCTCGAGGGGAATCCCTCCGGGGACATCATCGGTGAATGGGGGTCGAGGTCGCTGCGGATGTTCGTCGTCGGGGCGCCCCCCCTCTACGTCCTCCAGCTCGCCACCGGCGCCTCGCGCCCGGTCGACGGGTACGGCAGCCAATGGCACATGTTCAACGACAACAAC
>CALQRA010000006.1 GCA_943332855.1 Candidatus Kuenenia stuttgartensis | reverse complement strand
GCCGAGCCGACCAGCCTCGATGTCGTCGGCATGCACAAGGGAGCGGTGCGCTGGCGGATCCGCGTGGCGGGGCGGGCCTGTCACAGCTCCTCTCCAGAGCGCGGCGACAACGCCATCTACACCGCTGCCCGGGCGAGCTTGGCGATCGAGACGCTCGCCCGGGAGCTCCTCACCCGCTCCCCCGACCATCCCTGCGGTCCGCCGACGCTCAGCCTGGGGACGATCCGCGGTGGCTCCGGCGTCAATCTCGTTCCCGACATGGTGATCCTCGAGCTCGACCGTAGGCTCGTGCCGGGGGAGCTGCCGCGCGCGGCCCGCGACGAGGTCATCCGCCGCGTGGCCGAGGCCTGCCCCGGCGCGGTGATCGAACATGAGGAGCCGTTTGTCGAGCATCACGGCCTTCCGTCAGGCGGCGCCGAGACGATGCTGGCCGGCCGATGCCTGGCCGACAGGCTCGAGGAAGCGGTCCGCGGCCAGGGCCGCCGGAGCGTTGTCCGCGCCGCCCGCTACGGCACCAACGCGAGCGTCTACGCGGCCGCCGGCGTGCCGACGGTCGTGTTCGGCCCCGGCTCGATCGATCAAGCCCATACGGCCGACGAGTGGATCAACGTCAGTGAAGTCGAGATCGCCGCCGCGGCGCTGGTCGCCGCGATGGCGTGAGGGCGGGGCACGAGCTGCGGCCCGGCATGCTGGATGCAGCGCCTCGGTTTCACGACGTCCTCACGCCTTGCGACAGGGGATGTGCCAGCGAACCGCAGCTATCATTTTTTGACATCAACGTCGTCCTTCTCGACGACGACATCGCCGTCGCAGGGCAGCACCGATCAAGCCAAGAAATTGCCCCCGGTCGGACCACTTTGCGAGGACCATGACATGACCGATCTCTTATGGCACGTCTATATGGCGTGCGGCATCAAGTACTTCGCACTTCTTATTCTGGCCTTCCTCGTCGTTTCAGGATGCCTCCTCCGGGCATGCCTCTCGCCTGGGACATTGACGCGGCGGACGGCGTTGCTCCTGTCTCTCGTTCCCCTGGCTGTCGGCATCGCCGTGACCCTAGATGGGTACCTCTTCATGCTGCGAACGGTAAGCGGGATCGGCGGAACACCCGAGGAAATTGCGGCGGGATATGCTGAGTCTCGGGTGAGTACCTATTTCGGGGCGGCACTCGCCGCACCACTGGTCCTGCTCGCATTGGCGGCGACCGCGACGAGGGGCGCACCAGTCTGCCCAGACGAGCCGAAAGAGGCAGTGGACGGCGAGGGCGAGTAGGGCGTTCGCACCAGGCCCGTCTGGGCGAGATGGACGAACAGATCCCTGGGCGGAGCCGCCCGCGCGCGACGCGGCCTCCGCCTCACCCAGGTGGCGAGGCGGAGGCGCGGTGGTGGGCGTCGAAGTGACCGTGGAGGCTGGCTCCACGCGACACCTCAAAACACGTCGAGGTTGTGGTGGTGGCCGAACGGGTTGTAGCGCCGCGACTTCGGATAGTCGTTGTGCCACGAGCGGTTGTAGACCGGCACCCGCATCTCTTGCGGATAGCGGTAGTAGAGATCGTTGGCGCTGCGGTAGTAGCCGTCGGCGTAGAAGTTTTGCGGATACCAGACGTAGGGATAGTGGTAGAAGCGGTTCCAGTCGGGCGCGGCGGCCGACTGGCCCCACGTTCCCCCGAAGGCTTTCGGCCCGGCAGACGGTTGACCCCCCCAGCCCTGCTGGGCGGAGGCTTCGCCGGCGGCGAGAAAGAGCGTCGAGGCCAACACGGCCGCGGCGAGCAGATGGCGTTTCATGCGAAGGAGTCCCCCCTGCGATCGGTCGGGAGGTTCCCCCTGAACCCCCCTGCCACCCGGCTGCGGCCGCGCTCTCCACCCCCTCGCCCTCCAAGAGAGGCCGGTCGGGTGGCGCGCGTTCCGAACATGCAGACGGTGCGGCAAGGGGAATATCGACCGGCGGCGCGACCGTTCTTCATGGAAAAACCGGCAGGGTCGTCCGGTCGCTGTGGGGCCATCAGAGACCGCCAGGGGCCGCCGCACCCGTCAGCCGCGGCCCGGCGAACGACCCTCGGCCAGTTCCCGATCCCACTGCTCCATGAGCGGCCAGGCCGGGGCACAGGTGCCGAAGTCGGCAAGGGCGAGATAGCCGCGCACGCGCTCGAGGGTTCGGGTGAGGAGGGCGTCGTCCTTGGGGAAGATCGGGCCGTGGCTGGGGAGGAGCCAAGTAACGTCACTGGCGGCGATCCGCTCGAGTGAGCGGATGAAGGCCGGGATGTCGCTGCCGTGATGGGCATCGATCGCGCCGACCGAGCCGTCGCGGTAGATGTTGTCGCCGGACAGAAGGAGGTCGTCGAGCCTGAAGGCGAGTTGACTGTCGGTGTGGCCGGGGGTGTGCCAGACCGCGAGCCGGCGCGAGCCGACCTCGAGGGCGTCGCCGTCGCCGATCGTTCGATCGACCTTCACCGCCGGCATTTCGAGATGGACGTTCTGCGCCGAGATCTCGGCGAACGTCTTGATCCGATCGCCGCTCTCGAGGGCCTCGACGGCAAGCGGGTGAGCGAGAACCGGCGCCTTGAGGATCGCCTTGGCCTTCGCCAGCCCCTGGATGTGATCGACGTCGGCATGCGTGGCGACGAGGGCCCGGCAGGCCGAGAGGGGGAAATCGAGCTGACGGATCATCTCCACGATCTCGTCGACGGTCTCGGAGTAGCCGATGTCGATGAGCACCCAGTCGCGGTCGTCATAAACCAGATAGACGTTGCAACCGATCCGCCAGCCCGCCTGGTGGTTCATCTCGATGACACCGGGGAAAATCGGGCGGCGCTGGAGCATCGGAAGTCCGGGCGTGCGGGGAGATGTTGTTTGCGGCCCGATCGGTCACAGCACACACTGGGGAGCTGAGGCCGCGAGAACGGTTTTCCGAAGTGTAGCGCGTGCCGCGACGCCCAGCAACGATCCCCGCCGCACCCGCCCCGCAGAGCGCGCTCCCCGCACCCGAAGAGGCCCTCCCTTGGCCGCCGACCCCCACGACTCCCCCGCAGCCCCCCGGCCGCCGGCCGTGTCGCGCTACGTGGCATGGGCGGGGAGCGTCGGTGAGCTGTGCGATGTCGTCGATCGTCTGGGGGGGCTCGCTACCGAGCTGGGGACGCCGTCGCCGGAGGGGGCGGAGTGGTATGGACAGCTCTTCGGCAAGCTCCGGCCCCAGGTGACGCGCGAGCCGGTGATGGTGGCGGCGGTCTGCGGCGGCACGAACACCGGCAAGAGCCTCGTCTCGAATGTCCTCGTCGGCGCCGAGATCAGCCGGTCGCTGCCGGAGGCGGCGCGGACGCGCTGCCCGGTGGCCAGCCTGCCACGCGGGCTCGCCGGGTCGGTCGACCTCGCGGCACTGTTCCCCGGCTTCACTCCCCGCGCCTGGTCGAGCGACACCGACGCCCTCGGCGGCAGCGACGCGGGGGACGATCTCCTCGTGTGGCGCGAGGATCCCGCCGGCCGCCAGCCGGCCCGGCTGATCCTCATCGACACCCCCGATGTCGACGGCACGCTCCGCGAGAACTGGCAGCGGGCCGAGGCGGTGCGCAACGCCTGCGACGTGATCGTCGCCGTGCTCACCCAACAGAAATACAACGACGCCGCCGTCCGCGACTTCTTCGCCGCCGCCGCCGCTGCCGGGAAGTCGCTCGTCGTCGTCTTCAACATGGTCAACTGGCCGGCGCAGCGTGAGCGGATCGCCGGCTGGTATGCGACGTTCGTCGCCGAGACCGGCGCGGCGCCGCTTGCCGTGTACGCGGTGCCGCACGACTTCGCCCGGGCCGAGAGCGGCACGATCGAGTTCTTCCACCTCCCGGAGCTGACCGGCGGCTCGGCCGATCCGGCGGCGCCCCCGGTCGACCTCGCCGCGGCGCTGGCTGGCGTCGACTTCGACCGCATCAAGCTCCAGGCGATGGAGGGGGCGTTCCGCGTCGTCCTCGATCCTGCGGCTGGGATGGCGACTTGGCTCGACGCGATCGAGTCCTCCTCGCGGGAGTGGCATGACGCGCGGGGTGTGCTCGCCGAGGAGGCGCAGGTGCGCGTCGAGCTCCCCTCCGCGCCGCGGGAGCTGGTCTGGAGCGAGATCTGGCGGTGGCTCGAACCGCGCCGATCGCGCGTCGACATCAACCTCTCCCGCCTCTACCGGGCCGCCGGCAGCGGCGTGGCCTGGGTGGGGCGGCGGATCGGCGTCGGGCGGACCGAAGAGGAGCGGCGAGACGACTTCGCCGCCGTCGAACTGGCGGGCTTGAAGCAGGCGCTAGCGACCTTCATCGATCGCCTCGAAGGAGCCTGCCGCCGCAGTCCGCGGCTCCGGGCCCTCCTCGGCGACACGCTCGTCGGCGGCGACCGGGCGGCATGGTATGCCGACCTCGAGCGGCGCCACGCCGCCCTGCCGATGGTGTCGGAGGACTACCGGGCCTTCGTGCGCGGCGAGCTCGACCGCTTCTCCCGCGAGAACCCGAAGTTCCTCCAGCTGCTCCTCACCGGCTTGAGCGTCGGATCGGTCGCCCGTCCCTGCATCACGGTGGGGCTGATGATGGCCGGGGCCGCCGCGGTGCCGGCCGCCGCCGCCGCGGGGCACGGCCTGACGACGCTCGTCCACACCGCCGGCGACTATGTCGTCTGGGCCGTCGCGCCGCTGGCGGGCGAAGGGGTGCTCGGACTGACGATGGCTGGTCTCAAGCCGCTCCTCGAGCGGCTCTTCGCCGGCTGGTCGGCCGAACGCAGCCGGGTCCTCACCGAGACCCTCCACGACGTCGTCCTCGGCGATCGCCTCGAGGTGATCGAGCGGCTCGCCACGGCCGGCGGGCGGCCGGAGGTGGCGCGGGCGCGGCGGTTGCTCTATGACTGTGGACGGGAGTTCACCCGATGACCGATACCCCATCCGCTGCCCTCAAGTCCGCTGCCGACAGCCCCGCCGCGCCGCAGCCACAACCGGCGCCGGGGTTTGACGACGCTGGATTCGACGACCTCGTCACCGGGCTGTCGCGGTGGAGCGGGGCGCTTCCCGACTGGCCCCCGGCCAGGCGCGTGCGGGCGGAGTGGGAGGAGGTTGCCCCGCGGCTCGACCGGGCCCGCCGCGAGCTCGCGCGCGTCCTCGTCGTCGGCGTCATCGGAGGCACCGGCACCGGCAAGAGCACGCTCGTCAACGCCCTGGCCGGACGGGACGTGAGCCCCGCTGGCGACGTCGCCCGGCCGACGACGGTGGCGCCGGTGGTGGTCGTGGCCCGCGATGTCGACTGCTCGTGGCTGGCGCTCGACGAGGTCGGCGCCCGGGTCGTCACCAGCGACGCCGCTGCTGTGGCCAACATCGTGCTGATCGACTGCCCCGATCCCGACACCCAGGGGCCGGGGACACCGTTGCCAGCCGGTGGGCCGCAGCGTCCGAGCACCCACAACCACAATCGCGACCTCCTCGAGCGGATCCTGCCGGCCTGCGATGTCCTGCTCTTGGTGGCGACCGCGCAAAAATACCGCTCGTGGAGCGTGGCCAGCGAGGTGGCGGCGTTCGCGCCGGGGCGGCCGCTGTTGTTCGTGCAGACCCATGCCTCCCGTGACGCCGACATCCGCGACGACTGGCGGCGGGAGCTCGAGCGCCAGGGGATCGAGGCGCCGGCCATCCATCGTGTCGATGGGCTCGAAGCTGCCCGCCGCGCGGCGGCAGGGCTCGAGCCGGAGCCGGGATTCGCCGGCCTCGTCAAGGCGATCGACGAGGAGCTCGTCGGCCGGGCGGCGCGGCGGGTACGGCGCACCGGCGCCCTCGATCTGGCCGGATGGTTCCTCCATCAGGCGCTCGGGCAACTCTCTCCGCTAAGGCAGCCGGTCGCCGACCTCTCCGCCGGCGCCACCGCCCAGGCCCAGCGTCTGGAAGGGCTGATGGAGAAGGCCGTGGCCGGGAAGCTGCGGGTCAGCCGTCCGGCTTGGCAGCGAGTCATGGAGGAAGAGCTCGTCGAGCGCTGGCATGGCGGCCCGTTCGCGATGTTCCTCCACGCGCTGGCCGGGCTCGGCAGGCTGTGGCCGCGCGTGCGGGGAAGCGGGTTCGTCGGCCGCGTGCTCTCCGGCCAGGGGGTGCCGCCGGTGGCGAGCGGCGACGGCGCGTGGCAGTCGATCGGTGAGGTGGGGCTGACGGAGGCCGATGTCGAACAATCACGGAGCATCCTCGTCGGCCTCGCCGCGCGCGCGGCGATCGGGGAGCCGATGGTCGGCCGGGTCCGGCTCGACGAGCGCGCCGTGCAGACGTCGGTCGGCACGCTCATGGAACGGACCGGCAGCTGGCTCGTCGGGGGCGTCGATCGGCTCGTGGCGGAGCGTCGCGACCGGGTCGACTCGGCGTGGTCGCGCGCCGTCTGCGAACTGCTCTTCGGTGCGCTGGTCGTGGCGGTGCTCGGCCGGGCGGCCTGGAGCTTCTTCTACGGCCACCTGTGGCAGGGAAATCCGCTCGGCGGCCTCGGGTTCCTCGAGGAGGCGCTCGTCTGGATCATCCTCTGGGGGCTGTGCCTCCGGTGGATCGTCTTCGCCCGCCTCCGCGCCGGGCTCGACCGCGACATCGCCGGTCTCGTCACCCGGCTCCCCGGGGCGCGGCTGGTGGAGCCGTTTCTCCACGACTTCTCCACTGCGGCGGTAGCAGCGGCGACCTTTCTCGAGACGGGGGACGACTTGGCCCGCCGCCACGCGGCGCTCGAAGCCAGGATCGAGGAGGGCCGCTCGACCCTCGGGCGACTGAAAGGGCACACACCATGACCGGCGGTCGCCGGGGAGAACGCTGCGGTTGGCGGTGGTGGCGGGCGGTCGCAGCCTGCTGGTTCGGCCTCATCACCGCGGCCGCCACGGCCGCCGAGCTCGACGACGTCCGCGCCCGCGGGGAGCTCGTGTGGGGGGCCGACCAGGAAGGGGGCGGCCCCCACGTCTATGTCGATCCCGAGAGTCCGACCCGGCTGGCCGGCTTCGAGGTCGATCTCGCCGACATGCTCGCGGCGGAGCTCGGCGTGAAAGCGCGCTTCCAGCAGGGGCAGTGGGACCGTCTCCCACTCCTCCTCGGCCGAGCCGCCGACTGCGTCATCAATGGCATCGAATCGACCCCCGAGCGGGCCCGCGACTGGCGTTGCTCGCGCCCCTATTTCGCCTACGCGCTCCAGCTCGTCGCCCGTCGGGATTCCCCGCTCGACTCTCCCGAGGCCCTGGCGAAGGAGGGGCCACGGGGGCCTTGGCGGGTCGGGGTGCTGACCGGATCGGCGGCGGAGATCGAGATGCGCCGCCGCACCGATCTCGCCGTGGAGGTCGTCGGCTACGACGGCACCGTCGACTGCCTCGAGCAGCTCCGCGGCCGCGTGCTCGACGCCGTGGTCATGGACGACTGCATCGCCTCTTTCAATGCCGATCGCTTCGGCGAGCTGCGCGGCATCGGCCGGCCGTTCGCTGGCGGCACCTACACCATTCTTACCGCTCCCGACACGCCGCGGCTCTCGGCGGCGATCGACGAGGCCCTGGGGAAAATGATCACCGACGGCCGGCTCAAAGCACTCTACGACCGCTGGGATCTCGCCGGGCGGCAGCAGATGCTCCTCCTTCGCGACGCGGCCGAAGTGCCGCCGGCGCAGCGCGGCAGCCTCGCCGATCTGATCCGCGGGGCGCTGCCTCTCCTCCTCCGCTCGGCTGGAATGACGATCCTCCTCTCGGTGGCGTCGTTCCCGCTGGCGATCCTCATCGGTCTGGCGGTGGCGGTCGGCCGGCTCCACGGCCCGGCCTGGCTGCGGCCGTTCCTGGCCGGGTACGTCGAGATCCTCCGGGGTACGCCGCTGATGCTCCAGCTGTACGCCCTCTTCTTTCTCCTCCCCAAGGTGGGGCTCGCGCTGCCGGCGCTCGTGGCCGCGATCCTCGGGCTGGCGATGAACTACTCGGCCTATGAATCGGAGATCTACCGGGCGGGGCTCAAGGCGGTGCCGGCGGGGCAGTTCGAGGCGGCCCTCGCCCTGGGGATGACGAAGTGGCAGAGCCTGCGGCATGTGCTCGTGCCGCAGGCGGTGCGGATCGTGATGCCGCCGGTGACGAGCGACTTCATCGCGCTGTTCAAAGACACGAGCGTCTGCTCGGCGATCACCGTCATCGAGTTGACAAAGCGCTACAGCGTGCTCGCGCTCTCGACAGGGAGGATCGCCGAACTCGCGGTGGTGACGGCGCTGTTGTATCTCGCGATGAGCTGGCCGTTGTCCCTGCTTTCGCGCTGGTTCGAACGCCGGCTCGAGCGCCGCTCAGAGCGGTCCCAGGCATGAAAGCCCCCGCGGAGCGAGCGGTCATGATCGAAGTCGACTCCCTCGCCGCGGTCCGGGCCGGCAACCGGATCCTCGATGCGGTCACGCTGGCGGTGGCCGAGGGAACGGTGACGACGCTCGTGGGGCCCTCCGGCGGCGGCAAGAGCACACTCCTCCGCTGCCTGAACGGCCTCGAAACCTTCGCCGCTGGGCGGGTGATGATTGCCGGCCACCAGCTCGTCGCCGGAGACCATCCCCCGCGGGCCCTCGAGCGCGTCCGCCGCGACGTGGGGATGGTGTTCCAGGGATTCAACCTCTTCCCCCATCTCTCCGCGATCGACAACGTCACCCTCGCCCCGCGGATCGTGCGCGGCGTGCCACCGTCCGAGGCCCGCGGCCGGGGGCTCAAACTCCTCGATCGCGTCGGCCTCGCCCGGTTCGCCGACGCCCGTCCGGCAACGCTCTCCGGCGGCCAGCAGCAACGCGTGGCGATTGCCCGGAGCCTGGCGATGGAGCCACGGGTGATGCTCTTCGACGAGCCGACCAGCGCCCTCGATCCTCAGATGTCCGCCGAGGTGCTTGACGTCATCGTGGAGCTGGCCCGCGGTGGCCAGACGATGGTCGTGGTGACGCACGACCACGGCTTCGCCCGGCGGGCGGCGACGCAGGTGGTGGAGCTCGTCGCGGGGCGGGTCCACCGGGCCGGCCCTCCGGCAGAGATCCTCACGGCTGCGGGGCGCTGAAGGCCGGGCCCGATGGCAACAAAAAAACTCCGCCCGGGACTTTTGGTCCCGGGCGGAGCTCACTGGCCGAAGTCGGGCAACGGGTAGTCCGTTTCGACCTATCGCACTGTCTTCATCCGACTGACACGGGTCCTTCTGTCCTGACTCATCCTGCTGGTCTTGCGATCAACCGATGAATCGAAGGTCGGTTGGAGACTCGTTCAGCGAGCACTGCAGGCCGGATCGCTGCAGCCGTTGCCGCAGCCGTTACCAGCACCGCACCCAGGCTCGGCACCGCAGCCCGGCTCGACGGCGTCGCCGCAGCAGCTGCTGCTCGTGCAGCTCTTGCTGCAGCCCTTCTTGCTGTGGAGAGACTTGAACAACCCACCGAGGATCGAACCCTTCACGTGCTTCTTGCGGGGGGCAGCAGTGCACCCCGAGTCAGCACAGCCATTGCCAGCACCGCAGGCCGGTTCCGCACAGCCGTTGCCAGCCGCACATCCGGGCTCCGCACCACACCCGTTGCCAGCCGCACATCCGGGCTCGGAACCATTCCCACCGAGGCAGCCGTTGCCGGCGTCGCAGGCGGGCTCCGCACCGCAGCAGCTCGCGCTGGTGCAGCTCGTGCTCTTCCGCTTGCAGCCGTCAAACAGCCCCTTCAGCCCACCGAACAGCGAGTGCTTCTTGCGGCACTTCGGGGCAGCGGTGCAACCACCGTCCGTGCACCCGTTGCCAGCGTCGCAAGCCGGTTCCGCACAGCCGTTACCGGCCGCACATCCGGGCTCCGCACCACAGCCACTGAGGCAGCCGTTGCCGGCAGCACAACCGGGCTCACAAGCATCGGCACAGCCGTTGCCAGCGCCACAGCTGGGCTCCGTGCACGACGTGCCACCCTTCTTGCAGCCGAGCATCCGGTCAAGGATCTCGAAACCGAAGGACTGGCTACAGACCGTCACGCCGAGGACCAGCGCACCGAGGAACAACATACGCTTCATAGAGCCACATCTCCTTTGCTTATGGATCACGCGAGAGGTTTGAGGTCCCGATCGCGAGGCTAGGTCACCCCGAGGAGTGATCCACGAACTTTCCCGCGACAGGCCTGTCGAGTCATTCCGTGACTCGATTTATGGCAGGTTGCTGTCGCCCCCTGATTACCCGAAGGGCACAGTGATGCCCCGGGGGACACTTGGGGTATCGGACGGCTTGGGAAAGCGGCTTGAGTGTGCTGCAAGTTTCTTGGTTTCAAGGACTTGTGGTGACTGTTGGGAAGACTTTGCACGCCGTTTCGAAGGGGTAAACCTTGCGGCTGGAGGCCCTCCAACCGATACAGTGTGACGCGCATCCTCACCCCTTAGGTACAGCTTCACGCGCCCGCGCTCCCGGCTGGCAAGCGCTGCCGGTTGTAAGGCCGTCGCCGGTTCTCATTGACAGGGTCTGCCCCGCCCCTAGACTCAGCTCCCAGACGCTGGTGCCCCTCCGCCGCAGCTGGCGACGGGGGGCTCAACAGGGAACTCCGGTGCGATTCCGGGACGGCCCCGCCGCTGTAACTGGGCAGGACGACCGTTGTCATCGATGCCATTGCGTTTCTCTCCCCCCATGTGACGTGGGGGGGGCGGGCGTGAGAAGGCGGCAACGTCGGCCCGGGAGTCAGAAGACCTACCAATCGTCCCAGGAGCGCGTGATTGCTGCGAGGGCGGCACCACGGGCACGCCCCGCACGCGCGGGGCTGTATCGGAAGGAGTCGGCGGAATCCCCAGGCCGTGGCCCGCAGGGTCGGGTCTGCGTTCCGTCAGCCCGTGAGCGGGCTGGTGGGCGGGATCGTCGTCGGCAGGGTGGGGCCCGGCACCACCCGAGGAGGCTGTTTATGATCCGTTCGTTCTTTGCTGGGCTACCCCTGCGCCCGCGGGGCGCCACCGTGGGCACGGCGGTCGTTGGTGCGCTGATTCCCCGTGGCATTTCGCCGGCCCCACGCCGGCCGCGGGCCTTTACCCTCGTCGAGCTCCTCGTCGTGATCTCGATCATTGGGGTCCTTCTGGGGCTGCTTCTCCCGGCCGTCCAGTCGACCCGGGAAGCCGCCCGCACCGCCGCCTGTTCAAGCAACCTACGGCAGCTCGGCTTGGCGGTGCAGCTCTTCACCGACGCGCAGCGCGGCCGGCTACCGCCGCTGAAGCTCGACGACGCCCGGCGGATCGCCGGTACGCTCGCCGGAGAATATCCCTACCCCGGCAGCAGCCGCTACTGGTTCGGCACCGTTTCGGCCGACCCGGCCGGAGGCAGCGAGCAGATCGACTTCACGACCGGCTTCCTCACCCCGTTCATGGAAGGGAACGTCGCTGCCTACCAGTGCCCGTCGTTCGGCCGCTCCGAGATTGACGCCTTCACCTACGGCGCGATGTGCAGCGGCTTCGACTACAACCCCGCCCTCGGGCCAGGAACGGTGATCGGCTACGACGCCGACTACACGCCGAAGCTCGAGGACAAGGACCGGCGTTTCAAACTCGCCAGTGTCTGCGAGACGCAGCGGACGATTGCCTTCGCCGACAGCGCTCAGGTTCGCTACGACCTCAAGTTCCTCGAGAATCTTGGCGGCCTGGTCCCCCCCAGCGGCAATTTCCCCACCGTCCACTTCCGCCATGCCACGCAGGCCAACGTCTGCTTTCTCGACGGCCATGTCGAACAGCGGCCGTGGAAGTTTGCCGTCGACGTCCCGGGCGAGACATACCTCACCGCCGAACAGGCGGCGCTGATGGAGCGGAAGAAGCTGGGGTTTGTCTGTGACGGCGAGCCGCGCGATCCGACCACCCGCGACGCCCTCTACGACCGCGATTGAGCCGGCGCGGGAATCAGCGCAGGAATCAGCGAGCCCGCTCATGCACGATCCCACCGACCGCCAGCGGCGTGAGGCGGCGCTGGCCTCCAATGCCCGCGCCTGGGACCGGCTGGCGACCGCGCAGGCGGCGCTGGCCCGCCCGGCCGTCGACGAGGCGTTTGACGATCCGCGCCGCTGGCTGGGGAGCGGGGGGCCGACGGGGAGGCCGTGGCTCCCGGCGCGGCTCGATGGCCTCGAGCTCCTCTGCCTCGCGGCCGGTGGCGGCAAGCATGGCCCCCTCTATGCCGCGGCCGGGGCGCGGGTGACCGTCGTTGATCTCTCCCCGGCGATGCTTGCCCTCGACCGGCAGGTGGCCGCCGAACGGCGGCTCGATCTGGAGATCGTCCAGACCTCGATGGACGACCTGCGGATGTTCGCCACCGCCCGCTTCGATCTCGTCATCCATCCGGTGAGCACCTGCTACGTCCCCGAAGTCGGAAGCGTGTTCCGCGAGGTGGCGCGGGTGACCCGGCCGGGGGGGCGGTATGTGAGCCAGCACAAACATCCGGCGAGCCTCCAGGCTGGCCTCGTCCCCGGCCCCGGCGGCCGGTGGGAGCTCGAGCACCGCGCCGACCGCCGCGAACCGCTCCCCCCGGCCCCGCCGTCGCGGCTCCGCGAGCCGGGGACGCAGGAGTTTTTCCACGGGCTCTCCGCGCTCCTCGGCGGGATCTGTGGGGCGGGGTTTGTCATCGAAGATCTCTGCGAACCCGATCACACCCGGCCGGGTGCCGAGCCGGGGTCGTTTGCCGACCGGGCCGCCTTCCTCCCTCCGTATCTGCGGATCCTCGCCCGGCGGGGCGATTGGGTCGCGCCGCCGGTGACCAAACTGCTGGTAGGCTAGCGGCTTACTCCGCAGGAATCCGCCATGATCCATCTCACTGTCATGATCCTCGTCCGCGATCCGGCCGACGTCCCCCGCGTCCGCGACCTTCTCGGTCAGCAGCGGCGCGGCAGTCTCACGGAGCCCGGGTGTCTGAAGTTCGATGTCTATCACTCGACCGTCGAGCCGCGCCGCTTTGTCCTCGTCGAGCACTGGGCGTCGGGGGAGGCCCTCGAGGCCCATCGCCTCGCCGAGGCCTACACGACGATCTACAAGCCGCACGTCCTGCCGCTGATCGACCGCGAGGGGCATCCCTCGGAACTGCTGGGGTGAATCCGATGATCCTCCTCGTCGACAACTACGACTCCTTCACCTGGAACCTCGTCCAGCGGATCGGTGAGATCGCTGCTGGCGTGCCGATCGAGGTCCATCGCAACGACCAGATCGATTGCGAAGCAATCGCCACCCTCGCCCCAAGCCACCTCGTCATCTCCCCCGGACCCTGCACGCCTGACGAGGCGGGGATCTCCTGCGACGCCGTCCGCCGCTTCGCCGGCCGGATGCCGATCCTCGGCGTCTGTCTCGGCCATCAGGCGATCGGACAGGTCTTCGGCGGCAAGATCGTTCGGGCCAAGCGGCTGATGCATGGCAAGGTCGACCGGATCGAGCATTCGGGGCAGGGGCTGTTTGCCGGACTGGAGAGCCCGATCGAGGCGACTCGCTACCACAGCCTCGTCATCGATCCGCCCACGCTCCCCCGGGAGTTCCATGTCGACGCCTGGTCGACCGCCCCCGACGGCTCGCGCGAGATCATGGCCGTCCGCCATGCCACGCTGCCGATCTATGGAGTCCAGTTCCACCCCGAGAGTTTTCTGACGCCCGCGGGCTATGATCTCCTCCGCGCCTTCCTCGCAGTCGGCCCAGGGGCGATCCCGGCGGCTCTCTCGTCGGCCGCGGCCAGCGGTTGATGCCCAAGCCCGCGATGCCACCGGAGGGGCGGGCTGCCGCCCGAAAAAAGGCGATGATCGATCTCGAAGTGGCGCTGGCTCATGTCGTGGCGAATGCCCGCCTCCTTCCGCCGCGGCGCGTGCGGCTGGAGGAGGGGCGCGGGCGAAGGCTCGTCGCGGCGATCGTCGCCGACGTCGATTCTCCACCGTGGGACCGGTCGATGATGGATGGCTTCGCCGTCCGTTCGGCCGATCTGCTTGGCGATGGACGGTCGAGCGAGGCGCCAGTAACGCTCGACGTTGTCGTCGATCTCGCGGCCGGCGATGCCTCGAGCCTCACGATCCGCCCCGGCTCCTGTGCCCGGATCATGACCGGCGCGCCGGTTCCGGCGGGAGCCGATGCGGTCGTGCCGATCGAGTTAGCCGTCGAGGGAACGGCCGGCGTGCATGCCGGAGGGGTCGTTCGGCTGGTCGATCCGAGGTTTCGCGCCGGGCAGCATGTCGGCCTGCAGGGCTGTGCATTCCGGGCAGGCACCGAGGTGCTCCCGGCGAGTGCGCTGCTTACGCCGGCAGCGGTCGGCCTGGCGGCCGAGGCGGGGGCGACGCATGTCTTGGTGGTGCCGCGGCCGCGCGTGGCGATCCTCTCTACGGGGAGCGAGTTGGTTGCCGCCGAGGCGGTGCCCCGCTTTGGTCAGACGCGCAATTCCAACGGCCCGATGATTGCCGCGGCCGTCGCCGTGCTCGGTGGCGAGCCGGTGGCCCTCGGGACGGTCGTCGATCGGCCGGAGCCGCTCCGGGCGGCGGTCGCGCAGGGGCTCGCGGCTGACATCCTCCTCCTCTCCGGTGGCGTCTCGGCGGGTGATCTCGATCTCGTTCCCGACACCTTCCGGGCTTGTGGCGTCGAGAAGATCTTCCACAAGGTCCGTCTCAAGCCGGGGAAGCCGGTGTGGTTTGGCGTCTTCACGCGCCCCGACGGGGGCGGGCGGTGCCTCGTCTTCGGGCTCCCCGGCAATCCGGCCTCGAGTCTTGTCTGCTTCGATCTCTTCGTCCGGCCTGCCCTCGCTTCTCTCCTCGGCTGGCCGCAGGAACGCTTGTCTTTGCCCCGGCGGCGGGCGCGGCTGGCGGTGGCGGCGAAGGGGGCCGAGGATCGGCCGGTCTATGCGCCGTGCCGGCTCGAAGCGCGTGACGACGGCAGCCTTGTCGCCCATCCGCTCCCCTGGACGGGCTCCTCCGACTTGGTCGGGCTGGCGGTCGCCGACGCGTATCTGGCGCTTGCCGCCGGGGTTCGTCGTGCCGAGGCCGGGGCTGAGGTCGAAGTGGTGATGCTCCGCGACGATTTCGACAGGGCGTGAGAACGGGGCCGGCGCGCGAGGAAGGGGGGGCGATGAAAAAGAAGCGTGGTGCGCATCGCCCTCGTCTGCCGGAGCAGCCGTTTCTCACCGGCACGTGGTCGTTTCCTTTCTCGCCCGGCGTGCGCGGTCGCACGCTCCTGCTGGCGTTGCTGGCGTTTGTGGTCGGTGTGCTTGTGCGCGAGAGCCTCCGGCTGATGGCAAGTGGAGACGGCAGGCTCTCGTTTCTCGGCGCGATGTTCACCGTGCTGACGGTGTTTGCGGTCATGATCTGGTTCGCGCTGGCCGGGGCCTGTGCGCTCGCGGTCGTGGGAGACACCGCCAACGGCTGCGACAGGATCGTGCGTTGGCCGACCGCGGTGTTTCTTGACTGGATCGGTGAGACGTTCGTGATTGCCACCGGCGTCGGCATCAGCGTGGCGCCGCTGGTAGGCCTGGCCTGGGTGTCGAGGCAGGTCGGAAGCCAGAGCGACGGCGGCGTGCCGGTGGGGTTTTTCTTCCTCTTCCCCGTCGTGCTCCTCTCGCTGCTCGAGAACGGCGCGCTCTTCGACGTCGTCTCGCTCCCCCTTCTCCGCACGTTCTGGGTGGCCCCCGGTGGCTGGGGGAGGTTTTATCTCTCAACCGCCATCCTCCTCCTCGCTGCGGCAACGATCGTCGTCCTCACCGCCCCGACCCCCGGGGGCGGGCAACTGTGGGGAAACGCGGCGATCGCGGTCGTGAGTGTGATGTCGAGCCTCGCGTGGCTGATCTACTTCCGGCTCCTCGGCCGGCTCGCCTGGTTTTGTGCCGACCGCACAGCAGCAGTTGAGGCCGAAGCGGAGCTCAAGGCCGAGTTCGAAGCGACGGAGCCGGAGGCCGACGCGGAAGACTAATTGTCCGTGGAAAAAGTCATCCTTGACCTTTTTCCACTTGGAAAACCTCCGGTTTTCTCGTGCGCTGCGCACTCGCGACCGCCTCCCGCGGTCGGGCCGGCACTTTATCCACGGCCTGCTAACGGGCTCGTCCGTACCGCAGGCTCGCACGTCCGGCGGCCCAGATTGGCCAACCGGTGACTTCCACATGGAGAAGGTCAGGGATGACTTTTCCCACGGGCTGCTAGAACATGGCACATTCGATGGGGGGGCGTGCCTGTGCCCCGAGATACCGCCGAGCGATCTTTCCGCGTTGGCGGATAACGATCCGGCAAATGCCGCAAACCTTTGCTGGGGGAAATGTCAATGGTCGTTCGTTGCCTCAAGGTGTTCAGTTCGGCGATTGCCAGTTGGTATGGCCTGTTCGTGATGAACCTTTTCGTCTTCTTCCTCTGCCTCCGAATCGTCGTGCGGGTCATCATCGATGCGGATGGAGGGCCTCCGTTGAGTTCGGAGACCCTCGAGTCTCTCATGGAGTCGGTGACCATTCGGCTGATAACGGTCGGTGTTGTGATGCTCGAGCGCCACGAGATTGTTGAAATGATCGAAGGAAAACATGCGTCGGATCGGAGTGACCCCCTCGCCGACATTTCCCAGCCGTACGGAATGTATTATCTCTGCGGCGGTCTGGTCATGGAGTGTTTCGTCGACAGCCTCAAGCATCCGTTTCCCATCATTCAGGGGCCAGCCTTTGAAGCCATTTTCGTTTCAGTGTTGTTGCTGTGTGCCCTGGTGACGATGTTCGTCAGTCTCCGATACGCCTACGACATTCTCGTTTGGCGGAAGTGAGGTGGACCCCATTCTTTGGACAACTTTGGGCCTTGGATAAGGTGGAGTTGGAGTGGTGGCCCGCGAGACCCATTCCAAGGGTCTCGCGCGGCCACGAATCAGTTCACGGAGCGTGGGAGCCACGGGCTGCGGCGGCGAGAGCGCGGATTGGGTTGATGGCGATGAGCCGGTCGATCGCTGCGGTGGTCTGCCCCACGTCGGCGAGGACGCGCCGCAGATCGGAAAGCGTCGCCGTCGAGCCGACGAGGTGCGTTCGGTCGGCCGACCAGGCCGCGCCATCCTCGCCGACGACGACCGTCTGCCCGCCGAGCTGGAACGTTCCCGTTCCCATCCCCGCCGCGGTCGTCGCGTCGGAAGAGGACTGAAGGACCCTCACGTTTTCAAGCGGAGATCATGCAGACCGCTGCAAGAGGTTTCCAAACTCGCTTCGGGACAACGGCTGGGGCAATGGTTTGCCAGCCTCCTCGAACGTTTCGATGGCTTCCTCCACAAGCTCGCAGAGCTCGGCGAAGACCTGCTTGGCATCCTCACCATGGCAACCGCCGAGGAACAACTCCGGGCAACTGCCGATGAAGCAGTTGTCTTCGTCCGACCACTCGACCACCTTCACGTATCGGTCGCCTTTCGCCATTGGTTCACCTCGTCGATGGCCTTCCGAACCGCTTTTTCGTGATATCGCCGAGCATCGTCGCCATTCATACCAGATATCGTAATCAACTTGGCAAAGAGGGGATGACTGTAGTTTCGATGGCTCCCTTTGCCGGGGCGCTCCTCGAAACCGGCTTCCAAGAGATCGCTGATCAATTCGCGGATTTTGCGGGGCATGCGATCGGTCCCTGGAACAGCCTTTCCGAATAGTGTACAAAAGTTCCGTTTCGTATCCATCGCGAACGACTATTGGCCAGAAGCCCCAGGATTCCACCCTTCTTCAAGTCGATCGATCAGCAGTGCTTCGGTCCAAATGCCCCTTTCCGGAAGGCGGCATTCCTCTTGGCTCAGTGCGCCCACCTTCCAAGACGTGTTCCCATCCCAGAGCCACCACTCCTTGACAACGCTGGTCTGAGGATCAGCCATTCCGCTGCGAAAGAGCGGGAAGTGCTGGGAGAACTCGGGTACCGGGCAGTTGCCGATGACCTTCCACACCCCTCGATTGACGGCCGATTGCAGGAAGCAGAAGAGAACATAGCGCGTCGGAGAAAGGCCCAGCGATTGGATGTCCTTCGGGCGTTGCGTGAAGGCGCCCTCCAGGACGCGAATCAGCGCGCCGTATTCGGCGTTTGAGTGGGTGTACTGGGCGGAGAACAGCCCGGTTCTAGCTGGGATTTCCACCACGTCACCGATGCGGAGTCTTTTCGCCATGAAGGTGTTTCAGAGCAGCCGGCGGATCGACGGAACGTCGCGGGATTGGGATGGTGGGCGCGATGCGTCTGGGGCGCGGGAGGCACGCCCATCACGTCGATGATTCAGTTCACGGAGTGTGGGAGCTACGGGCGGCGGCGGCGAGAGCGCGGATTGGGTTGATGGCGATGAGCCGGTCGATCGCTGCGTTGGATTGCCCCACGGCGGCAAGGACGCGGCGGAGCTGGGCGAGCGTCGCCGTCGATCCGACGAGGTGTGTCCGGTCGGCCGACCAGGCCGCGCCATCCTCGCCGACGACGACCGTCTGCCCACCGAGTTGGAACGTCCCCATGCCCATCCCCGCCGCGGCCGTCGCGTCGGAGACGACGATCGCCCGATCGGGCCCCAGCCAGCGGAGCATCGCTCCCAGCAGGAACGGCGGCAGATGGACGCCGTCGGCGATCAGCGTCACAAACGGCAGCTCTTCGCAGGCGAGCACCCGATGGAGGATGTTGTCGTGGCGCGGGAGCAGATGAGGGCAGCCGTTGCCGAGATGGGTGAAGCAGGAGAGCCCCGCGGCGCAACTTTCACGGAGCAGTTCCAGCGACGGATCGCAGTGGCCGCCGGCCACGAGCACGCCTCGGCCGGCAAGGAACGAAATCGTGCGAAAGCCGGGATCACGCTCTGGGGCGAGCGTCACCATCCGCACATGCCCGCGCCCCGCGTCGAGGAGCCGCTCCATCGCTGCTGGGCTCGCTTCGCAGGCATGCTCCGGCGGATGGGCGCCGACGAAGCCGCGCTCGGCCCGGATGAACGGCCCCTCGACATGGATCCCGGCGACGGTGTCGCGGATCGCCGCGTCGGCTGCGAGACAGTCGGCGAGCGCCCCGATCCGGCGCTCGAGGAGGGGAAGCGAGTCAGTGATGACCGTCGCCAGGAACCGGCCGCCACCGTCGGTCCGGTAGGCCCGACAGATCCCGGCGAGGCGCTCTGGATTGAGATCCTCGGCGCCGAAGTCGAGGCCACGATAGCCGTTGAGCTGGAGGTCGAGGGGAGCGGCCATGGTGGAAGGAGGCCTGCGAAGCGTGGCTGTGGCGGGCGTCACGCCCCGCCGGGGCGATGTGCGGCCGGAAGGAGGGCCGCAGCCGGGGAGTCGAGATGAAGCGACAGCGCCGCGTGCGTCCGGAGGATCGACGCCGGGCAGTCGGGAGTGAGCGGCCCGGTGAGGGCATCACGGACGGCGGCGGCCTTACGGCTGTCGGGCACCGAACAGACGATCCGCTCGGTGGCGAGGATCCGACGCACCCCCATCGAGATCGCTTCGGTCGGCACTTCGGCCAGCCCCGCAAACCATCCCTCCCCCACCTGCTGGAGGCGGCAGGCCTCGTCGAGGCGGACGACGAGATAGGGGGCAAGGGTATCGAAATCGGCCGGCGGATCGTTGAAGGCGAGATGGCCGTTCTCGCCGATGCCGATCGTGGCGACGTCGAAGGAGCCGGCCGGCACGAGCGCCGCGAGCCTCCGGCATTCGGCGGCGGCATCGCGCGAGGCATCGATGCCGTGGAATGCCGCCGGGGGCTGCGGCAGGCGCTCGAGGAGCCGCTCGCGCAGATAGCGGCGGAAGCTCGCCGGATGGGTGTCATCGAGCCCGGCGTATTCGTCGAGATGGAAAATCGTGATCTTCTCCCACGGGACGTCTTCGGCGGTCAGTGTGGCGAGCGTGGCGAACTGCGAGGCCCCGGTGGCAACGACATAGGTGGCGCTGCCGCGGGCAGCGACGGCGGACCGGAGGGCCGCAGCAGCTTCCCGACCGGCAGCGTGGCCGAGGGAAGCGGGATCGTCGTGGATGTGGATGTCCATCGGTGGCTCGCTCGAGGGCCTGGAAAGAAGGCGAGCGCGAGTATACCGCCCCGTGGCGGGCCGGTCGGCTACGATGACGGCTCCCCCGGCCCGGGGCGGCGCGGCAGCGCCGCGGTCGGGGGACGCACTCGGGGGAGATGGTATGCAAGCGGCGCACACAGCAGCGGGCGGGATGGTGGCGGCGGTGCTCGTGGGCCTGTCGGCGGCGTGGGCCACGGCCGCGGAACCTGCGAACCAAGAAAAGCCGATCCGCGTCGGCATCATCGGCCTCGACACCTCCCACTCCACGGCCTTCACAAAGCTTCTCAATGACACCGCCGACGGCCAGCATGTCGCCGGCTGCCGCGTCGTCGCCGCATCCCCGCAGGGAAGCCCCGATATCGAGTCGAGCGTCAGCCGCGTCCCTGAATACACCGCCGAGGTGGAGAAACATGGCGTCGAGATCGTCGCCGGCATCCCGGTCCTCCTCGAACGGGTCGACGCCGTCCTCCTCGAGACCAACGACGGCCGCCCCCATCTCGAGCAGGTGATTCCGGTGCTCCGCGCGGGGAAGCGGGTGTTTGTCGACAAGCCGATCGCCGGATCGCTTGCCGACGCCGTCGCCATCCACCGCCTCGCGGCGCAGCGCGGCGTGCCGCTGTTCAGTGCGTCGTCGCTGCGGTTTGCGGCCGGCACGCTCGCTGTCCGCTCAGGTTCACTCGGCGCCGTCACCGGTGTCGACACCTATTCCCCCTGCGCCCTCGAAGCGACCCATCCCGATCTGTTCTGGTATGGCATCCACGGAGTCGAGGCGCTGTTCACGGCGATGGGGCCGGGCTGCACGAGCGTGACGCGGACGCACTCGGCCGACTTCGATCTCGTGACGGGCCTGTGGAGCGATGGCCGGATCGGCACCTTCCGTGGCATCCGCCGCGGCGCGGCGAACTACGGCGGCGTCGCCTTCGGGGAGAAGGGGATCGCGCCGGTCGGCGCCTTTGACGGCTACCGGCCGCTGTTGGTGGAGATCGTGAAGTTTTTCCAGACCGGCGAGGCGCCGGTGTCTTCGGAGGAGACGCTCCAGATCTACGCCTTCATGGAGGCGGCCGACGAGAGCCAGCGCCAGGGAGGCAAGCCGGTGACGCTCGCCGAGGTGATGGAGAAGGCGGAGGCCGAGGCGACGCAGCGCTTGGCGGCCCTCGGGGCGGAGTGACTCAAGCGTGGCTTCGGGGTCGCCCGTGCCCCGTCGCCGGCGTCAGCCGGGCAGACTGCGATGAAAGTGGACGTGCCTCCACGCTCCGTCGATCCGCTGCCAGACGCGCGTCTCTTCGCACAGCACGGTGATCGGGCGGCCGGCGTCGTCGAGCTTCTGCACCATCCGCATGTAGGCCACCACAGCGGCGTCTTCGCCGAGGAGCCGAACGTTCGGCGCGGCGAGTGTGATCGTCGGCGTGACGGCCGGCTTCGAACCGCCGGCGCCGAGCTTGAAATAAAACTCGTGGAACGGAAGCCCCTCGACGAGTTGGCCGCGGGCCTCCGGCTCAAAGCAGGTGATGTCGTAGGCCACGAGCGACGTGTAGGTCTTCCAGTCGCCGGCGACGATGCTCTCGAGGAGCTTGCGGGTGAGGGCAAGGAGGTGGTCGGTGGTGGCGACGGCCATGAGGGCTCCGGCGTGTGGGGGAGGAAGGAACGGTCGAACGGAGAGTGGAAAATGGCGACGGAGGAGCCGTTCACTCGGCGACGAGGCCGAGGGCGGCGAGCTTGCTCCAGCACTCGTCGCGTTCCCGGCAGCGCTCGAGGCCCTGCCAGGTCGGGTCTTGGAAGGTGAGAAACGTTTCACGGTCGGCCGGGACGGCGCCGGTGGCGGCGAGCCTGCGGATCACCTCGCGGTCGAGCCGCGTCAGCCGGGTCGCCTCGAGGCGGTAATCAACGAACGCCTCCCAAACGAGGGGAAAGAGTGGCCGGACGATCTGCTCGCCGATCGTCGTGGCGTAGTCGCGGATCTCGAGTTGGGCGTGGGCGTCCATCCGCAGGGCGAGGAAGTGGAGAAGATTGTGGAGATCAATCTTCCAGTAGGCCTCGGTGTAGGTCGAGAGGGGAAGATCCTTGCGGGCCTGCTCACGGGCGATGCCCGCCTCGAGCCGTTCCTCGTAGACGCGCCGGGAGAGGCTCTGGAGCTCGGTCTCCGATTGCGTGAAGCGATGGCCGGCGGAGGGCGGGAGGCATCCCTCCGAGCCCTGGCGATTCGCGCTCGCCTGGGAGCGCCACTCGCCGTTGTGGGTCGCCTGCATCGAATCGATGGCGAGGGAATAGCGCGTGGAGTATTCGTTGATGTTCGCCGTGCGGTGGCGCACCCACTGCCGCCAGCAGTCCATTGGAACGCGGACGACGAACTTCAGCTCCGCCATTTCCAGCGGCGTCGTGTGGGCATGCCGGAGGAGATAGCGGATCAGCTGGCGGTCGTCGCTCACCTTCCGCGTGCCGTCGCCGTAGCTGACGCGCGCCGCCTGAACGACCGCAGCGTCGTCCCCCATGACGTCAACGAGGGCGACGTGGCCATCGTCGAGCACCGGGAACTTCTTCCAGCGGAGCGATTCGACGAGCTGGTGGCGGTCGACGGGGGCAGGCGAGGGCATGGCGGCGGTCCGGGGGGAGGGCCCCACAGGATGGACCGCCGCCGACGTGCTGGCAAGGGTCGGCCGCAATGTCCGCAGGAGGGGCCCCGGACGTCCTGGCAGGCCGCGCCACCGGAGGGAGCCGGCGTCAGTCCTTGGCGAGGAGCTCCTGGAGCAGGTTGGCGAGTTGGCGGGCGTCGTCCGACTTGCGGAGCGTCTCGATCCGCGGAGCCTTGACGCCGAGCTTTGTCAGCGATCCGGTGATGCTCGTCCAGAGCTTTTCCCGCTTCTTCCCCTCGGCGAGGTAGAGGTCGGTGACCTGCTCACCGAGCCTCTGCAGGAGGGCGGTGTCGAGGTTGTCGTAGTAGTTCTTGACGATCTTCTGTTGGTACTTCGACAGTTCGGCCATGGTGTGGTGGACCCCCAGGGAGGGAGGTGAGGCGGAAATGGGTGGAAGGAGTTCGGAACAGGGACTACAGTATTCGATATCGGACTACGCCAAAACTATCGGCGACGATCCGCCTCGACCGGGAATCCTCCATGCCGAAGATCACTTTTGCCAACGAGAAAAAGGAAATTCAGGTTCCGGAAGGGGCCAACCTCCGCCAGGAGGCCCTCCAGGCCGGGGTCGCCCTCTATCCGGGGGTCCACAAGGTACTCAATTGCCACGGTCTGGGAAGCTGTGGAACCTGCCGGGTGCTGATCACCAAGGGGATGGAGAACTGCTCGCCGAAGGGGATCCTCGAGGGGGCCCGGCTCGGCGTGTCGCTCGCCTACATCGGCAACGAGGAGACGATGCGGCTGGCCTGCCAGACCCGCGTCAACGGTGACATCACCGTCACCACCTGCCCGCCGACGAATCTGTTCGGCGACAACTTCTTCAGTTGATGGCTTTCGCGGCCCTGATCGATGGCCGGAAGGGGGCGAGGTGAAGGAAATCATCGCCGTCGTCAAGCCATTCCTCGCCGAGCGCGTCCTCGAGGCGCTGAAACTCGCTCCGCTCGAGGCCTGTACGGTGCGCGAGGTGAAGGGCTACGGCCGGCAGAAGAACTATCTCGATCGTTACGGCGACAGCGAGTATTCGCTCGCCTTCCTCCCCAAGGTCGAGATCCAGATGTGGGTCGACGACGCCCGTGTCGATGAGGTCATCGAACGCGTGCTCGAGGTAGCCCGCACCGGCCGGATGGGGGATGGCAAGGTGTTTGTGATGCCCGTCATCGACTGCCTCCCGGGCTGAACGGGCCGACCCCCGGGAACGTGCCCCGGTGGGCTTGTGGCGCTCCGGCGACGGTGGCTCCTCTGTCGGCTAGGGTGGCTCTCCCCAGGGACGGCCGATTTCGCCCATCTTCCCCCTTCCAAAGCTGGTGTAGAGGCTAATCGGGCCACCGACTACACTCCGCTGGAGTCATCCCATCTTTCCCAGGCGTCAAATCCCATGCAGCGTAATCCCGTTTCCGCCCCCTCCCGTGGCCGTCGACTTGTTGCCCGGATGGGGGGGTGGCTCGTCGCCGGAGCGGCCGTGACAGCCGTCGCGGATGACGCGGCGAGCCGCCGTTTCGAGGAGATCGCTGGGGATGCAGCCAGGGCCGTAGGGAGCTTCCGGCCCGTCGGAGAGGCCTCGCTCGATGCCGCAGCGAGCAACCTCCGCTCGGCGCTGGTGCCGCTCGATGCCCTGTTGGGGCGGAGCAAGAGCGGTGCCGACTGGCGCACGTATCTCGATTGGCCGGCGCTCGAGGGCCAGGCCTCGTCGGGGCAGGCGGCCGACCCGAGGGTTCTCCGTGACCTCGAGAAGAAACTCGGGAGCCCCGAGATGGGGCTCGACATGCCCCAGTTCGTCCGCGTTCGCAAGGCGGTGACCAAGTATGCAGAACTGGCTGACGCTGCCCGCGGTGACGGGGCCAAGCAATTCAGCGACCGACTCGACAAGCTCTCCTCGGCCCTCCTGACGGCGAGCGCCTCGGGCCAGGCCGAAGCGCTCGCGCCGGTGGCGCCGATCCTCGAACGGCTTGTCGAGTCGGGGCAGGCGCCGGGCGTCGTGGCCGCCATTCGCGGGGCCAACTCCCGCCCCAACATCCACCTCGAGGTCGCCGAGGATCTCCTCGCCCCGGCGGTCAACCGCCCGGTCGATCAGGTACAGCCGGTCGACGACGTCGTCCTCGGGACGCGAATCCGCGGCACGGGTCACACCACCGGCAATGTCCGCCTCGATTTCGTGCCATCAGGGGAGAAGGCAGTGTTCGACATCATCCTCGGGGCCACGAACATCTCCCACACCCGGGGAACGCAGGGGCCGGTCACGGTCAACAGCCGCGGCGTCACCGCGATCGATGCCCGGCGGCGGATCTTCCTCGACGAGTTCAATGTCGCCGCCGCGCCGGTCGAGGCCTCGGCCGACACCAACTCGACCGTTACCGGCCTGGGGATCAACGCCCGGATCGGCAAGCGGCTCATCCGCCGGATCGCCACCAAGAAGATCGCCGAGAGCAAGGCGCAGGCCGAGTCGATCGCCGAGGGAAAGGCCCGCGACCGGATCCGGACGCAGTTCGGCGAACAGACCGAGCCGGCGGTCGCCCAGATGCGCGATCAGTTCCAGCAGAAGGTGCGCGGGCCGCTCCAGGCTCGGGGGCTCTATCCCGAATCGTTCCACATGCACACCACCGACCGCCACCTGCGGATCGTGGCCCGGAAGTCACTCGCCGGCCAGTTGGCCGCGTTCTCGAGCCCGCCGGCCGCGAACGCCGACAACATCATCACCGCGCAGATCCACGAGTCGGCGGTCAACAACATTCTCGAGGACAAGCTCGGCGGAAAGGTCGTCACGCAGGACGACGTCGCCCGGATCGCCAAGGAGCAGAATCTGAAGATGCCCGATTCGCTCGGCAGCGATCCCGACGCCGAGCAGAAGACCTGGGCGATCACGTTCGCCAAATACCGCCCGGTGACGGTGGCCGCCAGCGAGAGCCGTGTGAAGGTGACCGTCCGTGGTGACAAGTTCGTCTCCGGCGACCGCAGTTTCCCCGGCATGGACATCGCCGCGGTCTACGCCGTGGGGCAGGGGCCGAAAGGGCCTGTCCTCATCCGCGAGGGGAACGTGCAGATCAACCCGGCGGGATTCAAGTCGGGCGATCGGAAGCTGACGATGGCCGAGACCTCGCTCCGCCGCATCCTCCAGAAGCGGTTCGACAAGGTCTTCAAGGATGCGATCGAGATCGAGCCGCTGCCGCTCCAAGGGGAGCTTGCGAGTGTCGGCCCGCTGCCGATGAACCAACTTCAATCGCGCAAGGACGGCTGGCTCGTGGCGGGCTGGCGGAAGGGCCCGGCCGGCGGCGGCGTCCCGACGGAAGTGGTGTTGAGCGAGCGGTTTGTCGACAGCGCCGCCGACACTGGCAAGGCGATGTTCCGCCGCGTCGCGGCCAAGGTCGCCGAGCGGATCAACACCGCGGCAGAGTGAGCGTGTTCGGTGAAAAACTCGGACACCTGCCCCAAGTGTCAATCACGCGCGAAGGCGGGCGGCACACCGTGTATGTGAATCCAACCGCCCGGAAAGTATCTACGATTCCGCGACATCGCGAGATCAACGACTTCATGGCGAAGAAGATCTGCCGTGAACTGGAAATCGTCTCGCCCGGCGATCCGAAGAAACCGGAGCGCGGGGAATCGGACGACGCGACTGACACGCCCTGAAGTCTGTCGAGGCGGCGTTCTTCGCGCCGGTGATCGCTCCGGCAATCGGTGATGGGAACGACGCGAGTCATGGACCTCGCTGATGCGGAAGCCCGACTCGGTAACACGCTCCCGGAGCGGCATCGTCAGGCCATGCAGGATGCGTCCGATCCAGTCCACGAGTGGTGTGATTTCTGGGTGCCGGAATCACCGTACAGTCTGCTGCGATGGGTGGGGGTGAACGAACTCCTGCACACTGCAGATTCGGATTGGGCGGGAGCCGATGATCGCGACTTTCCTTGGGGGCATACACCCTGGGTACAATGTGTGGCGGTCCAGCCCCACAGGGATTCGAGTACGCCGCCGATGTCCGCCCCGAAGATCCGCCGCCGCCCGGACGAGGACTCGATCGCCCTCGAGGCCCGACATCTGGCCGCGCTCACGCCGGCCGAGCGTGCGGCGATCTTCATCGATCTCGATCGGACGATGGAGGCGATCCTCGCCGGGCTCTCCGAGCAAGAACGCGGTCGGAGACGTGCTCTCGCTCGCGAACTCGACCCTCGTCCGATCCCGTGGTGGAAGAACCTCCGCCGTTCCGCCAGGCCGACGTCCGATGACGCATCCTGACCTGCCGCCGCTGTCGGACGTGATCCTTCGCCTCGCCAGGGTCTGCGAGCGCAGCGGAGTGCCCTACGCCGTGGGTGGTGCGGTGGCAGCGACCTTCTGGGGCGTGCCACGCACCACCCAGGATGCCGATCTCCTCGTTTCCGTCCCCGTTCTCGCATCGCAGCGTTTCGCAGACGCTCTCGCGGAAGAGGGATTTTCGGTCGTCGATTCCAACGGGGGGGAGATGCCGACGGTGATTGGATTACGCCGGCAGTCCGATGCCGAAGGGCTCATGCGGCTCGCATGCCGGAACGTGCCAGTGGAAATGTTTGTTCCTGTTGTGCCTCTCCAGCACGAAATCCTCCGTCGGGCCACGGACGAGCCGTTCCATGGCCGCACGATCAAGGTCACTCGTGCGGAGGAGCTGATCCTCCTGAAGATGGCCTTCCATCGACAGAAGGATCTTCAGGACGTGCGGGGGATCCTCGGGGTTCAGAAGGACCGGCTCGATCTGGCCCATCTTCGCTCGTGGAGCGCCCGTACGCTGGACGACGAGACGGCAGCCGAGCTCGAGCGACTCATCGCTGCGGCCGGGATGGCCTGACGCGCGAAACACGCCGCCTTGCCCCGACTTCGGTCACGACCCAGGGGGCGGCGAGGCCGGCCGATCGGTCAACCTGCCGCGGGGGCTCTCTTCAGACGGATCAGGTAATAGTTCGGTGAACCAATCCTGAAAGTCGTTTGCACCATATTCAGAACCGCCAGATAGAAATGGCAAAAGATCGAGAGAAGACGGCCTGCCAGCGGGTGATGGGAGTGGGTGTAAACGATCGGCGTGACGTCCAAGAGGGCAAATCCAAGCGATTCGAAGAAGGGACGAAACTCTTCTTTCGTGAGCCCAGGCAATCGCGACGAAGGTGCCGTTTGTGGAGCGGTTGAATTCGATGCCGCGAATCGGCGGTAGTTTTCGCCCCCCTCGATGTTGTCCACGATGATGAAGAGTTGGGATTCGGAGTGCATGAGGTTGCGGAGTTGTGACAAGACCCGTTCGCAATCCGGGAAACAATAGAGCGAATTGATGATGCAGAAAGCGTCGAAGCGGGGTGACCCGGCGACGAGGCTGCGGATATCGTGTTTTTCGTACGTGAGGTTGGGCGCCGAGAAGTGACGGCGCGCATTGCCGAGAGAGTTGTCGTCGACATCGCACCCGCGAACGGTGGCGTTTGCCATGCGTGCGAAATGCCAGGACGTCTCGCCGTTGCCGCAGGGAGCATCGATCAACGTGAAAGCGTTCTTTTTCGGGAGATACTGCTTGATAGATGCGGCGAAAGTGATTTGTGGGTAAAAAAATCTCGCCATCCACTTGATGAGAGCTGCTTTCAAGGTCGGCTCGTTTCTCGGTGAGTGAGATTTCGCATTGCTGAGGGTTGTCTCCAGCCGGAAGGTAGCGATCCCCGCTGCGTGCGTCTCTCGAGGGAATCGAACAGCCCCGCCGGCGTCACTGCCCCGGCTTGGGGTCGTCGTTCGGCGTCGGGCTCAACTTCTCCAGCGGCCGTATCCAAATCGAGCGGAACTGGAGCGGGTTGCCGTGGTCCTGGAGCGACAGTGGCAGGGCGTCGGCGTGCTGTTCGTAGCGCGGCGGATCGGCCCAACTTGTCGTCCCCAGGATCACCGTGTCGGCGTGGATCGCCACGCCGTTGTGGAGCACGCTCACTCGGCCGGGCTTGTCGAGCGACCCGTCGGCGTCGAAGCGGGGACGGGTGAAGAAGATGTCGTAGGTCTGCCATTCCCCCGGCGCCCGGCAGGCGTTCACCGCCGGCGGGTGCTGCTTGTAGAGGGAGCCGCATTGGCCGTCGGGGTAGGTGAGCGGGCCGTCGGTGCCGTCCTCGAAGGAATCGAGGATCTGGATCTCGTACTTCCCCATGAAGTAGACCCCCGAATTGCCACGCCCCTGCCCGGCGCCAGCGGCCGGCTTCGGAGTCCGGAACTCGACGTGCACCTGGCAATCCCCGAAATCATCCTTTGTGGTGATCGTGGCGCCGCCGACGGTGGCGATCCCGTCCTTCACGGCCCACTTCTCCCCGCCCTGCCAGGCGTCGAGATTCTTCCCGTTGAAGAGCACGATCGCGTCGGTGGGAACCGGCGCCGGTTGCTCCGGGGCGGGGCCCGGATTCACCACCTGCGGCCGCGGCCAGAAAATAGCCGACTTCCACTCGCTGCTCGGAAACTTCTTTCCGAGGAGGTAGTCGTGGCGGGAGCGGAGCGATTCGGTGATCCGCCGGGCTTTGGCCTCGGCCGCGCCGATCGACAGGCCGGGGGCGATGCCGGGCCGCAGATGGCCGGCGGCGGAGAGGTAGGCGTCGCGCAGGAGCGTCATCCGCTCGTGGCACTCCGGGAGAAAGTTTGCAAACCATTCCGGCTGCTCTTCGGCAGCCGTCTTCGTGTCGCCCAGAGCCGCAAGCACACCGCGGCAGATCGCCCACTGGCCGGCGTCGTCGGGATGGACCGCGTCGGGGATGAAGGTGTAGGCCGGGTCGGCCGCACGCTTGGCGTCGAGGAGGGCCTTCATCGGCGTGTGGGTGTCGATCACCGTCCAGCCATCGGCTCGCTTCGAGAGAAGCCAGGTCGAGTATGCCTGGAGCACCCCCTCGTAGTCGGCGTCACCGGCGGGGTGATTCGTGCCGGGGCGGCCGTCGTAGACCGGCGGCGTGAGATGGATGATTTTCGCGCCTGTCTTCTCCACCTCCTCGTGGAGCTTTTGCATGCCCGATTTGTAGGCGGCGAAGCGGGAGTCATCGAGCGGCAGATAGATGCCGCAGTTCATCCCGTAGCAGGCGATGACGAGATCGGGCTTCACCACCGAGAGGACGCGCGCCAGGCGCTCATGAACATCGGGGCGGGGGAATTGGCCGCCGGCATGCCCCTCCTCGGAGAGCCCCGAGCAGGTCTCGCTCGGGAGCCCGACGGCGATCACGTCGCCAGTCAGCCCCTTGGCCTCCATCCAGGCCGAAAGCGCCGAGACCCAGCGCCCGTCATAGGTGATGCTGTCACCGAGGACGCAGATCCGCTTCGCTGCCGCGAGCATTTCGAGCGCGGTGGCGGCTGCGGCAGTCTCTGCGGCGCCGGCAACGGCCATGATCGGCAGCGGCTGGATGCCAGCAGCGAGAAGGCCGAGCGCGACGACTGTGAGCGTCGAGGTGGCGAACGAGACACGGGTGTACCGCGATCCCTGGAAGCTGACGAACATCGGAATCTCCCCCCTTGAAAATCCCCGCCACCGACGGCGGCGGGACGAGCTTTGGCCTCCACACCCCGCGCCCGGCAAGGGACGCGGGGAGGGGAGCCGGCAATCAAAAAAACTACTTCGCCTCGGGCGTTACCCCTTCGCGGATCGCGAACAGGTGGCTCTTGTTGGCGATGTACAGCGTGCCTCCGGCGACGATCGGCGTCGAGTAGACGCTGTTGCCCATGTTGACCTCGGCGAGGAGATTCTTCTCCGCCGAGAGCTCGAAGATCGAGATGTCGCCATCCTCGTCGCCAACGTAGATCTTGCCGTCAGCGATCATCGGCGAGCCCCAGCTCGCCGCCAGCATGTCGTGCGTCCAGTGCGGCTTGCCGGTCTTCACGTCGACGCAGTGAACGAGCCCGCTGAAGTCGGGGATCACGAGCAGGCCATCCTTGATGGCCACGGTGCCGCAGGTACGGTGCATCGTCTCGTCGAAGTCGAGCTTGCCGTTGCCGTTGGCATCGAAGCCGGGGTAGTGCCAGACCGCGGCCGAGTTGGGATTCGGCCGGGCCACCTCCCCCTGCTCCTTGATGATCGCCTGGTTGCGGCGGTGGGGGAGGGGCTTGGAGGGATCGGCGACGTTGACGGCGAGCTCTGGGCTCGTGTCACCGCGCTTTGTCGGGTCGATGCACCACAGATGGCCGACCCCCTCGCCATGCTCCGGGTCCTCGCCGACGGCCACGTAGACAAGCCCGTCATGGATGACCGGCGTGCCGATGACATGGTTGCGATCGGCGCGGCCGCCGAGAACGTACTTCGATTCCTTCGGATTGGCATCGAACTGCCAGAGGAGCTTCGCCTTGCCGTTGTCGCCGCGGGCGTCGAATCCGTACACCCAGCCGTCGCCGCCGCCGAAGATCACCTGCGGGACGTCGTCGATGACGGCGTAGGACGGGCTCGACCACTGGCCGTGGAGGACGTTGGCCCCCGGCGAACCGTCGGCCCACAGCACCTTGCCGTCGCGCTTGTCGACGCACAGAAAGCTCGGAGCGGCGGCGTTGGGGAGATTGAGGTGCCCCTCGTCGACGCCGTTGCTCGTATTGACGAAGAGGAGATCGCCGACGGCCGTGACGCTGCAGGAACACATGTTGTGCTGCGAGACACCGAGCTCCTTCATCATGTCGAGGACCCAGACGGTGTCCGACTCATCGGAGCCCTGGATCTTCTCGCCGGTGAAGGGGCCGTCGTTCTCGCCATCGCGGAAGCCCTCCGTGTCGAGGCATTTCACCTCGCCACGGCTGGTGACGTACCACAGCCGGTCGCCCTCGACGTAGGGCGAGCAGCAGATCCCCTGGAGCGGCCAGTCGTGGACGCGGCCGGTGGGGAGCTTCTCGCTCGAATCCTGCCAGAGGAAGCTGCCGTCGTTGGTGTTGAAGGCAAGGAGACAGCCGAGATCGACGCTCGATGGATAGCGGCCGATCCAGCCCTTGCCGTTGTTGGTGCCGACGTAGGCCTTCCCTCCGGCGACGACCGGGTTGCCATAGCTCTGGCTGCCGAGTTGGGCCACCCAGGCAATGTTCCGGCTCGTCTCCGGCTTCCAGGCGCCCGTTTCGGCATCGAACTGGCCAGGATCCCAGTCGATTGGCAGTGGGCCCGATTCGGGCACGTTGTTGCGTGAGGCGGATCCGCCCCATTGATTCCAGTCGCCCTCCTCAGCCAGGGTCGGGCTAACGGAGAGCACGCCCGCCACGGCGAGCGCGCCCGCCACGGCGAGCGCGTCAAGAGACCGGAGAACACTTTGGGGTGAAAGACGGGGGTGGGACCTCATGGCTGCTTGTTCCCTGGGGTGACGGGGGAGACCGACACGTTGTCGATGAAGATTTCAGAGTCCTTCGATTGGCCGAAGAAGCCGGGGCTCCCTTGGAGGTTGCCGCCGGCATGGACGCCTTCGATCGTCCATGCGGTAGGTTCGGCCTCGCCGCGGGGCCAGACCTTGCCACGCACAACCGCCCCCTCGGGCGACGTGCGGGCCTCGAGGAGGAGCGTGTACCACTTCCCCGCCTCCCAGGCGAAGGGGACGGTCTTGGAGAAGTGGGTGGCGACCTGCGGGGGCCAGGTGCGGAGCTGGAGTTGCTGGCTCGCCCCCATCAGATCGAGCGTGTAACGCTGGGCGATGATCCCCATGTCGGGCATCCGGGCCTTCTCGAGCGCCGCCGGATTCCCAAACGCCTTGGCAAAAGCTTCGGCATCGCTGCCGGCCGGTTTGGCGGCGTTGCCGGCGGTCGGCGTGGCCGGGTCGCCCGGCTTGCCGACCCCCGATTCCGCGGCGCGGAAGTCGGCCTGGACACGGTAGTCGTGGAGATCGATCGGCCCGATCCAGCCCTGCGACCGCGTCCCCTTGGCGATCGTCGTGATCTTCACGAGCACCTTGCTGCCGTCGACCTCGCGGACGACGTGCCGGTACCGCATCCCGATCCAGGGAAGCGGGGGCTCTCCCTTCACAACGCCCGTCTTCTGATCCTTGTCGAGCGTGATCTCCTCGAAGTCGAACTTCCACGGCAGCGGCGGCATCGAGCGGATCCGCGCCCTGCCCGCGAGCTTGCCGACCTTGGCCGTGACGATCGCGGCGGCATGCTTGTCGGCCGGCGCCTTGTAGGTGCCGTCGGCCGCCACCGCGCCGGCGGTCGCGGTAAACTCGGCCGGTGATTCCTTGACGAACCGGCCGGCCGCGTCGAAGAGGCGGGCCCGGAGTTTCACCGTGCCACCGGCAGCGACCTGGGCCTCGGCGGGAACGATCTGCACCGAGGTCGGTTCGCCGGGCTTGCCAGCCGTGGCGGCGGCGACCTTCTGGGCGACGGTCTCGACGGCCCCGTCACTCCCCTTGGCGTCGGGTTTGCCGATGCAGATCAGCCGTTCGCCGGTCGTCAGATAGATCCGACCATTCCAGGCGATCGGCGAGGCGGTGACTTCGTCAGCCTCCGGGAGCCGCATCCGGTTGACAAACTTCAGGCCATCGGCCGTCGGGGCGAGGACGTGCCAGCCGCCGGTCGAGCAGACATAGAGCTTGCCATCGGCGACCAAGGGGCTGCCGCGGACGATCGTGCCGAGGAGTTTCTGTGGCTTGCCGACCGGTTCGCCGGTGGTCTTGTCGAAGACGAAGACCTTGGCGCCGTCGTCGATGAAATAGATCCGTTCCCCGATGATCACCGGCATCGCCCGGCCGTCCATCACCCCCTTCTTCTGCCACTTTACGGCCACGGCCGTGATGTCGGTGTTGGGCGCGGGGGGACCGGCCGGAGGCCCCGGGGGGGCGCCCGCCGCCGGGGGAGCCGCCGCGGCGGGCGCCGCAGGCGGAACGGCCGTGCCGTCGAAGGCCGTTACCGAACCCATCGTCGTGTTGTCGAGATTCTCCTCGGCCTGCGACATGTAGATCGTCGTGCCCTCGACGAGCGGCGGCACGTTGAGGCCGCGGCGGGAGAGCTTGAAGTTCCAGACGGCCTTGCCGGTGCGCGGCTGGAAGTTCCAGACGCTCCCGTCGCTCGAGCCGAAGACGAGCGCCGCTTGGCCGCCGAAATCGGCCAGCGACGGGGTGGAGTAGGTGGTGTCTTCGGGAAGCTCCTTGGTGCCGTTCATCCACCGCACCTCGCCGGTCTTCGCGTCGAGCCCGAGGAAGCGATGGGCGGGGCGAGCCGTGTCGCCCCAGCCGGTGACGACGGCGCTGGCGATGACGAGGTCTTCGAACACCACCGGGATATTTGTGCGACCGCCGTAGGTGGAGAGGAAGCCGAACTCCTCATGGAGGGAGCGGTTCCACTTCGTCTTGCCGGTGACGGCGTCGATCGCCGAGAAGGCGCCGCAGACACCGTGGACGAAGATCGTCTTCGTCGCCGGATCGGCGACCACCGCCGACCAGCCGACGCGCTCCGATGGGACGTCGGAGAGGTAGACGTTGAAGACATTCTCCCAGATCTTCGCGCCGGTAACGGCATCGAGGCAGACGACCTTCTCCGCTTCCTCGGGCGTGCCCGGCTTGTGGCGAACGAGCGTGTAGAGCCGGCCATCGAGGATCACTGGTGTCGAGATCCCCCCTGCCTCCTCGCTCGTCCAGAGGATGTTGGTCCCCTTCTCGGGGTCGAAGGAGTCGACGTAGCCGGTGCCGGCGGCATGCCGGTCGGTGTTCGGACCGCGCCAATCGGGCCACTGGTCGCCCCGCGCCCCGCCGGCAGCGAAGAGGAGGAGACCGAGGAGCGGAAGCATGGCCCGGAAGCTCGGGGTCAGAAAAGGGCGGCCGGAGAAACGTGTCATGGGGAATACGTCATGAGGGGAACGGGTTGCGCGACGTGCATGCCGGAAAGGGACTCGATGGTCAGCCGGCGGAGGCGGAACGCCCTCCGGGCCTGGTTGTTCAGTTGCCGATCCCCTTCGACTTGGCGTCGGCAGGGAGCTGCGGATCGACGATGGCGCGGGCGCCGCGCCCTTGGAGGAGACGGTCCTGGGCATCGAGACGGATGCTCTCGATATCGGGCTCCCACCACTTCAGTTGGGTCGCCTTCTCCGGCACCGTGAAGGGGCGCACCACCCGCATCCCGACCCCGAGGGCGGGATCTTCGGTATACCACCAGGGGCTCTTGGGGAGGTTCGGATCGACGTCCTTCCAGGCCACGTCCTCGGAGCCACGGCGGGCGGCCGTGCGGCAGCGGTCAGGCTCGTCGTAGTAGGAGCCTCCGCGGACGACCCGCTGCTGGAGCTTCGTCGGCCACTGGATCGCGTCGGCTTCAGAAACCGGTTGTGGAAGGGCCGCCTGCCGGGTGTATCCGCCGACGACGAGCTGGTCGACGACCCACTCCCCGACGTTGCCGTGCATGTCGTGGATCCCCCAGGCATTGGGCGCCTTGCTGCCGACCGGATGGGTGGTCTCGTCGGAGTTGTCGGCGATCCAGGCATGGTCGCCGAGCGTGGCGGGATCACTGCCGCAGGACCACGGGGTGAGGCTGCCGGCGCGGCAGGCATATTCCCATTCCGCTTCGCTGGGGAGCCGGTAGAAGCGGGCCGTGAGGAGGCTGACCCACTTCGTGTACTGGCGGGCGGAATACTGGGTCATCGTCGCCGCCGGCAGCTCTGGCTCCTCGCCGTGGGTGAACGTCGTCGTCGGGTCGTAGAGGTTTGACGGGGCCGTAACAGCGTCGGCGAGGTTCGTGGCGGTGACCGTCGGCCGGATCCGCGCTGATTCGACCGCCTTGAAGAGGTCGCAGGCGGCCATGAAGCCCTTGTACTCTCCCCAGGTCACCTCATGAACGCCGATCCAGAATGGCTCGATTGCGACGTCGAACTGCGGACCTTCGTCTTCGCTGCGCCCCTCTTCCCCCTCGGGGCTTCCCATCCGGTAGTTGGCGCCTGGGACCGGGATCATGCGGAAGGTGACGTCGCTGCCGGGGATCGTCTCGGCATACGGCACCATCCAGCCGCCGCTCACCTGGACGACCGGCCCTTCGACTTCCGGCTTGGCGTTGCCGGCGACGAATCCGGGGATCTCCTCGGCGCGGATCGCGGTCAGGTTTCCGGCCAGGACGGGGAGAAGCCCCGTGCCGACGAGCAAGACGACGGTCAGACACATCCGGCAGAGCGCTGCCGACACGGGGGTGGGGCGGCCTTCAGGCATAATGAAAGGATAGAATCCGGAGGTTCGGGATGGAGTCTTTCAGTGTAGCCTGGGGACACCCCGGCCGGAAAACCGTCGGGATCACCCCCGTTCCAAGTCGATCCGGAGCTCGAGCTGCCGTGCCCGCCCCAAAACCGACGCAACCAGGTGCCGGGAAGTCGAAATCAGCCGGCAAAGCCGGAGGGAGCAAGGGGGCTGCCAAAGCGGGAGGCAAGGACGAGAAGCCGGCCGAGCGGGTCGTGGCGGAGAACCGCAAGGCCCGCCATGAGTACGAGATTATCGACACCCTCGAGTGTGGCATCGCCCTGGTGGGGAGCGAGGTGAAGAGCCTCCGTGCCGGCAGGATGTCCCTCGACGAGGCCTACGGGCGGGTCGAGGGGGACGAGGCCTGGCTCCTCGGCTGCGACATCCCCGAATACGAGAAGGCGAATCAGCTCAACCACAAACCGAAGCGCCAGCGGAAGCTCCTCCTCCATCGGCGCGAGATCAGGAAGTTCGCTGGGCAGGCGTTCGAGAAGGGGCTGACGCTCGTGCCGTTGAAGATGTACTTCACCAACGGCCGCGTGAAAGTCCTGATGGGGATCGGCCGGGGGCGGAAGCTCCACGACAAGCGGCAGAAACTGAAGGACGATTCGGCCCGCCGCGAAATCGCGCAGGGCCTCAAGGCCCGGCGCGGCGATTGAGGCCGCGGAAGCCCGGAGAAAAGCAACCGCGGGAAACCACCAACCAGCCAGCGCGCCAACCAACACGGCCGTCGCGACAAACGGTTACCCGTTGATCGCGACGGCCGCTGGATGGAGGGGCCGATGCGGGATCAATACTGGCCGACCCCACGGCGCACCGTGAGGGGTTGGCCATGGTCTTCAGCGGTTGTCGCCGGCGCCGACAAGGAGTGAGGCCGAGGTTTCGGTCGAGTCCTCCGGGTGCCACAGCGGCATGCCGCGTTGGATCCGCTCGGCGAGGATGTCGAGCTTTTGCCTCGAGCCGGCAGGGGCGCTCGTGGGTGTGAACTCGGACGTCGACTGCGGCTCGAAGTTTTCGTCGTGACCGTACAGCTCGATGATTTCAAAAACGTTGCGAATCCGGGCCATCGGAACGACACAACTCCTACTGGGAATGGAAGGTTTCACCCGCTGGTGCCACGGACACTCCGCGGACTCGGGTGAGATGGGGGCAGGGAGAGGCAGGGGGCGCGGGGGGATCGAAAGGCAGATCGGCGGGGCGCGGAAGCAGCAAAGCGAAAGGCAGGTCGGTCAGCGGGTTTTCGAACAGCAGGTTATGGTAGGCAACCGAGTCGGGCCGACTGCCATGGCGGTCAGAAGCTGAGGCACCGACAGCACCAACGGACGGTTTCGGACCCTGTCGATCCGACCGGCTCGACACCCGGCATCGACCGAAACAATTGGCCCCGCAGCGATTGCGTTTTCCGCTGCGGGAGAGGCCCGTGCCGATCCGACGTCGCCATTATGGAGCGACGCTCGCACGAGTCAAACAATTCTTCGGGCTCGTTCAGGTTTTTTCAGCCCCCGCGGGATTCCGCGGACGAGACGAACGGATTGCGGTGACGTTGCGGTCGATCGACTGGGAGCGGATCGTCGCTTGAGCTGGACAAGCGAGACAACCGTCAGCCCAACCTCAGCCCACACCAACCTTCAACCCTGTCCGTCGTGGGCGCGACACCACGCGAGCTTCTCCGCCGTGGTGGTCGGGCGGGCGCCGTCGGTGGAGGGTTTCTTCGCGGCAGCGGCAGGCTTGGTGATCGGTGCTTCAGACGCGATCTCGCTCGGTGGCTCCGCAGCTTCCGGCGCGGGTGCAGCCTTGGCCGCGCGGGCGCGGGCGAGAATCTCCGCCGTGGAAGGCTTGGCGCCAGGCGTCGCCTTGGCACGGGCCGCGGCGAGGATGTCGGCGGTCGAGGGCTTGCCGGCCGCGGCGGGCTTTGCCGCGGCGGTAGGAGCTGCGCCCCCGGCAGCCTTGGCGCGGGCGGCGGCGAGGATGTCCGCGGTCGAGGGTTTGCCGGCTGCGGCGGGCTTCGCTGCCGGCTTCTCGGCTCCGGCCAGCTTCGGAGCTGCCGGGGCCTTGGCCGCGGGAGCCGCCTTTTGTTCCTTCGATTCGGCCGGTTTTGGTTCCGGCTTCGGAACGATCTTCAGGCAGGCCGGGTCGATGTCGTACCAGCCGGTGTTGTTGAACTGGTCGAACTCGACGAGACAGCGGCCGTTCATGTTGACCGTCCTCACGATCCCCGTGGTCCGGGAAAAGCGGGCCAACTCGGGCGCGGGGGAACTGACGACGACGTACTTGTCGGTCCACTCGGACTTGAGGCGCTCGATGACGTCGAACATGAAAGGTTCCAGGCTGCTCCGGGGCTCGCCGCAGGCACCGACCAGGCTGCCAGCAGACTCCCGCGAAGCTGCTTCTTCAGGGGGGGACGGGAATGGTGCCGCCGTGGGGATCCGATCCCGCCGGCCAACAGGGTCGCACCTGTCGAATGTGACCGATCGACCGTCGGGATTCAAGCCAAGCCCGGGGGCTTAGGCGCCGAGCCGGGCACCGCCCAGCGGTTCGATGCCGTGTGGGCCGATGCGATACGACCACTCGACCGTCCGGGGGAGGGGGGAGGCAGCGAGCGAGAGCGGTTCCACCCGGAGGATCGTCGCGGCCGGTCCATCCGATCGGTACGTGGAACCGAGCCAGTTCGGGGGCTCTTGGATCCGGGCGGCGAGGTCGAAGCGGATCGCGCTGGGGGCCGCTGGATCGGCGCCCACACTCACGGAGAAGTGGGAGCGGCCGGCCAGTCCCAACCCCATCACGGCGATGCCCCCCGCGATGGGATGGGTGTGGAGTTCGGCGAACACCGGTGAAGCGGGCCAGCGGTCGTCGTCGCCGGGGTGGGGGCCTTCAAAGGAATGCCACCCCTCGGTTCCCCTCCCCAGGCCGCCCTCGAAACGCACAGCATGCGCCCAGCGGTCGCCCTGCCAGTCAAACCGCACCTCGGCCCCGCCGAAGGCGAGGATGACCGGTGGGCGGGGTTTGGCCGACCGGGATGACGACGGCATGGGGGCAGGGCTGGAAGGGGGGCACGGCAGGGAGAATCAACCCATTATAGCCGGCGGCGCGGGGATGCTGGATGGGGGCCCCGATCCGCGGCAGACTAGTCCTCGGCTCCGCCGTTCCCCCCCGTCTCCTCGAGCGCCATCGATGGAACCACGCCGCTCGATCGGTTGGCCGATCCTCCTGGGGGTGGTGCTCATCGGGTCGATCCTCGCGCTCGGGGTGGGCTGGGTGCTCGTCAGCATCGCCGCGGCCTTCGGTTCGGGGAACGCCGCCTTCTATTGGGTGATCCTCGGCGTCGGCGTCGCCCTCCTCGTGCTCCTCCTCATCGGCGTCATCGTCTACCTCTTCCTGACGGTGAAGGCGATCGCCCTCTCCCAGCGGCAGAGCAACTTCATCGACAGCGTGACCCACGAACTGAAGAGCCCGCTGGCATCGCTCAAGCTCTATCTCCAGACGCTCAATCGCCGCCAGGTGTCGCCCGAGCAGCAGGCCGATTTCAACCGCTTCATGCTCAAGGACGTCGAGCGTCTCGACACCCTCATCGATCATCTCCTCGATGCTGCCAAGACGCAGAGGCGGCCACGCTGGGACGAACAGTCGTGCGAGCTCGAGCCGATCCTACGGGCGGCACGGGACGGCGTGGCGGTGCGCTACGGCGTCGCGCCGGAACGGATTCGGATCGTGCCTGTGCCCGACGGCGCGATCCCGCAGGTCCGCGGCCGGTCGGCTGATCTCGAGATCGTGTTTCGGAATCTCGTCGATAACGCCGTCAAGTACTCGCTCCCCGATCCGGAGGTCGAAATAGGGGTGGATTGGAAGGAGGGGCGCCAGCTGATCGTGCGCGTCAGCGACAACGGCCCCGGCATCCCGCCGGCCGATCGGACGCAGATCTTCGCGCGATTCGTCCGGCTGGGGAACGAACTGGAACGATCGACGCCGGGAACGGGCCTGGGGCTGTACCTCGTGAAGTCGATCGTCGCCCAGCTGCGCGGCCGGGTCAGCGTCAGCGGCCGCCCCGGCCGGCGAGGGACCGTTATGGAGGTGAGGCTCCCGGCCGCCTAGGCTCCCCCGCGGCGGCGGCACTCGACCCTTTTCCGAGCCGCCCCTGGCCGGTCTAATCCCCGCATGAGCACACCCCACCACGCTTTGCCCTCGCCAGTTCCCGTTGCCGATCCGATCCCGCTGCGGCGGGTGCTCGTGAGCGTCTACGACAAAGCGGGCCTCGATCAGCTCGCCACCGCGTTGAAATCGGCTCGGATCGAGGTCGTCAGCACCGGCGGCACGGCTCGGGCCCTTGAGGCACATGGCGTCAAGGTTACCGACGTCGCCGCAGTCACCGGTTTCCCCGAGATCCTCGACGGCCGGGTGAAGACGCTCCATCCCAACATCTTCGCCGGGCTCCTCTATCGCCGCGACCGCCCCGATGACATCGACATCGTGGCCCGCCACGGCATCGGGCCGATCGATGCGGTGATCGTCAATCTCTATCCCTTCGAGGCGATCGTCGCGCAGCCCGACTGCCGGCCGGCCGATGCCATCGAGCTGATCGACATCGGCGGCCCGAGCCTCGTTCGGGCGGCAGCCAAGAACCATGCCTTCGCGGCTGTGGTCACCGGGCCCGATCAGTATCCCGAGCTCATCGCGATGATCGCCCGGGGCGGCTCGACGATCGCCGAAAGGCGCCTGCTCGCGGCCCGGGCCTTTGAGCGGACCGCCGCCTATGACACGGCGATCGCCGCCTGGATGGCCCGGCATGCCGGGCTCGTCGCCGAGCCCGCGCCCCGGGCCCTGCCCCCCGCGACCGGCACCCCCGATGCCGCTCCGCTCCCCGCCCGTTTCTCCCTCGAGCTCCAGGAGTGCCTCGCGCTTCGCTACGGCGAGAATCCGCACCAATCGGCGGCGCTCTACGCCCCGGCCGGCGGGCGCGTCGGCCTCGCCGGTCTCAAGCAGCTCTGCGGGAAGGAGCTCTCCTACAACAACCTCCTCGATCTCGACGGCGCCACGCGCCTCGCCGGGCTCCTCGGGCCCCCCGCCGCGATCGTCGTCAAGCACACCAATCCCTGTGGCGCCGCCACGGGGTCGACGATCGACGGGGCCCTGGCCACCGCCATGGCGGCCGACCCGACGAGCGCCTTCGGCTCGATCGTGGCGGTGAATCGGCGATTCGACCGGGCCTGCGCCGAGCTGCTCCTCCAGCCTGGGTTGTTCGTTGAAGTGATCGCCGCGCCGGCGTTCGATCCGGCGGCGGTGGAGCTGCTGACGACAAAGCCGACCTGGAAGGCGAGTGTCCGCCTCGTCGAGGTGCCGGCCGGCGACCCCTGGGAGCCGACCCACGGCCTCGAGCTGCGGAGCGTCGCCGGCGCGATCCTCGCCCAGCGCCCCGACGATGGCTGCGACGATCCCGCGACCTGGAAGGTGGTGACGAAAAAGGCGCCGTCCCCGGAGCTCACGCCGGTCCTCGACTTCGCCTTCACCGTCGTCAGGCGGTTGACGAGCAACGCCATTGCCGTCTGCCAGGGACCGAGCCTCGTCGGCGCCGGCATCGGTCAGACCAGCCGCGTCGACGCCACCCGGATCGCCTTGGAGAAGGCGGGGGTCCGGGCGCGCGGCGGCGTCCTCGCGTCCGACGCGTTCTTCCCGTTTGCCGACTCGATCCCGCTCATCGCCCGGGCCGGGATCGCGGCGATCGTTCAGCCCGGCGGTTCGAAGCGCGATGCCGAGGTGATCGCCGCCGCCGACGAGGCGGGGATCCCGATGGTATTCACCGCCCGCCGGCACTTCCGCCACTGATCCCGCGGAGCCATCGCTCCGCGCCCCCCGTCGTCCATACTCCGGTGTGATTCCCATTTTGGTCCCCGTCTTGGTTCCCGCCATGGCCACCATCCTCGAGCGGATCGTCGAACGAAAGCGCCGTGAGGTCGCTGCCGCCGAGGCGCTGGAGTCGACGGCGAGCCTGCGCCGGCGTCTGGCCGAGGCGCCCCCCGTGCGCGACTTCTTCGCCGCCGTCTCCCGCCCCGGGGCGATCCGTCTGATCGCCGAGTTCAAGCGCCGCAGCCCGTCGGCGGGGGAGATCCGCCCCGGCGCGACCGTCGAGGAGGTGGTGCGGGCCTACGAACGCGGCGGCGCTTCGGCCCTCTCGGTCCTCACCGACGGAGAGGGGTTCGGCGGGACGCTGGCCGATCTCGTCGCGGCCCGCGCGGCGGTCTCACTGCCAGTGCTGCGGAAGGAGTTCGTCGTCGACCGTCGCCAGGTGATCGAGGCGCGGGTCCATGGCGCTGACGCCGTCCTCCTCATCGCCGAGTGTCTCGACGACTGTCTCCTCCGCAGCCTGTACGCCGAGATCCTCGATCTCGGCATGACGCCGCTGGTGGAACTCCACGACGAGAGCCAGCTCGATCGCGTCCTTGATCTCGGCGCCACGCTCGTGGGGATCAACAACCGCGATCTCCGCACGATGACGACCGATCTCGGTCATGTTCTCTCGCTCCGCTCACGTCTTCCCGAGCGCTGCACGCTCGTCGCCGAGAGCGGGATCCGCACCCGTGGGGATGTCCGCCGGCTCGAGGCGGCTGGGATCGGGGCGATGCTCGTCGGCGAGTCGCTGCTCAAGCAACCCGACCCGGGCGCCGCCGCCGCGGCCCTGCTGGCCGACGACTGACGTGTCGTGGCGGCCGGTGTCGGCAGGGGGGACGACGAGCCCTACGCGGCGCTCACCCCGCCTCGTCGGTCTCCGCGGCCGCTGGCTTTGATTCCGCTGGCTTGCTCCGGCGAACGAATCGGTATCCCATCCCGCGCACGGAGAGGAAATGGACCGGCTTGGAGGGATCCCCCTCGAAGGACTTCCGCAGGTTGAGCATGAAGGTGTCGATGGTGCGCGTCGCCGGCGGGCGTGCCATCCCCCAGACACGTTCGAGGAGCTCGTTGCGGGAGACGACCTTTCCCTCGTGATCGACGAGGTAACGGAGAAGTTTCATCTCCAGGTTCGTCAGCCGTACCGGGCCTCCCTGGGCCCGTGCCTCCCAGGTGTCGAAGTTCACCTCCGACTCACCGAAGCGGTAGATGGCCGGCAGGGTGGGCAACGGTGCCGCGGGCGTGCCGACGGCAGCCTCGACAGGGCCGACCGCGGGAGGTGGAGCCGCCACCTGACGCGTTGCCATTCCGCGCCGAGAGATCAGGCTCCGCACGATCGAGATCAACTCGTCGAGATCGAAGGGCTTTTGGAGATAGACATCCGTACCGGCATCGAAGCCACGGATCCGATCCTCGACGAGCGTCCGGGCGGTGAGCATGACCACCGGGACGTCGTTCCCCTGCCGGCGCACCGTCTCGCAGACGGCATAGCCGCTCATTCCGGGGAGCATGACGTCGAGGATGACCAGATCAAACGGCGCCGATCCGGTGGCGAGCGCCGCCAGGGCCGATTGGCCGTCGGCGGCGGTCTCGACCCCAAAGCCCTCGGCTTCGAGGTTGAACTTGATGCCGATGGCGAGGTGGTCTTCGTCCTCGACGACGAGAATGCGCGGCATGGAGTTGGCCCGGGGAAGGGAAGAAACCGGCTCATTCTACCCGGCTCGTCCCACGTCAGCGGGCCATCACCTCCCGGCCGCGGACGGCCTTCGCATAGCCCCGTGTCATGAACCACTCCCAGGCGTCCGACACCGTCTCGTCGAGCGACCGGAAGGCATAGCCGAGCTCGCTCTGGGCGCGGCGGTAGGAGAAGTTGTGGGGAAGCATCGACATTCGCGTCGCCGCCGAATTGACCCGCCGTTCGCGGCGCGTGAAGAGGCTTGCCAGGTCGCCGGCGAGTCCGGCCAACCGCACGATCCCCCGCGGAGCGATCCCGAGCGGCTGCATCCGCCCTGCGATCCGCGCGAACACCCGCCAGGCATCGAGATAGCTCATCGAGTGGCCGCCGAGGATGTAGCGACGGCCGCTCCGCCCACGGGTCACCGCGGCGAGGATCCCGCCGGCGACGTCACGAACATCAACAAAATCGTTCGCGCCGGGGGGGGCGAAGAGCCCCTTGCCGGCACCGACCTCGAGGAGCATCCGGCCGCTCGACGGCTTCCAGTCCCAAGGGCCGAGCATGTAGACCGGATTGACGATCACGGCGTCGAGCCCGCGGGCGATCTCGTCGTGCACCCCGCGCTCGGCTTCCCGCTTCGTGACCACGTAAGGGCACTCTGGCATCACCCCCGGTGGCGTCTCCTCGTCGGCAGGCGCCCCGTCGGCCCGCAGTCCGATCGCATCGACGCTCGAGACATGGATGAATCGAGCGCCGGCCCGACGGGCGGCGGCGGCCACGACGCGCGTCCCCTCGACGTTCGCGGCGGCCATCTCGGCGTGATGCCGCCAGCCGCAGTGGACCATCGCGGCGGAGTGGATCACGACCCGGGCCCCGTCGACGGCCGCCTGCACCGCCCCCTCGTCCCCGAGGGATCCGTGGAGGGTCTCGACGGGGAGGCCAGCGAGGCAACGCTGCGAGGCCTGCCGCGACCGGACGAACGCCCGCACCGATTCGCCGCGCGAGACGAGCATCCGCACGACATTGTTACCGACCAGCCCGGTCGCCCCCGTCACGAGGAAGTCGACCGGGGCGGGGCGACGGTGGGGGGAGCTTGGCTCGAAGGAGCGAGAGGTGGCGGCCTGGGGGGCGGGCATGATCATGGGAGGATCGTCACCGAAAGCCAGTGGGTCACGGGCGGGTGCGGTTGATCCATCCACCGCACCCTCTTCAAGGTAGTTCGGAAAAAAACCGGGCCAACTTCGGTGCCCGGCGGTGGTGCTGACGTTGACGGATGGGAGGCCTCCCCCCGAAGATGCCCGCCCGCGTTGGGCTCGGGGGATCGGAGGCACCGATTTCCGTCCGTTCTCCGTTCCCCGGGGGCACCGTCGCCCCCGACCGGACGATTTCCCGACAGTCCAGGCTCCCGAAAGGCATGGAGGACCCGTGGCGGAACTGACCATCCGGCCTGTGGACACCCGGTCCGAACAGAAGCGCTTCATCCGCCTTCCCTGGCGGATCTACCGCGACGATCCCTGCTGGATGCCCCCCCTGGTGATGTCCCAGGAGGAGCTGCTGAACTTCCGCCCCCATCCCTTCTACGAGCGGTCAAAGGCCCGCAGCTTCATCGCCTCGCGCGGTGGGGTCGACGTGGGGAGAATCACCGGCATCGTCAATGCCGGGCATGTCGAGCGGTATGGGGAGAATCGGGGTTTTTTCGGGTTTTTCGAGTGCGATGACGACGCCGCGGCGGCCCGTGGCCTGTTCGGGGCGGCCCGCGACTGGCTCCATGCCGAGGGGATGACCTCGATCCGCGGCCCGGCCAACCCGTCGCTCAACTACGAGTGCGGCCTCCTCATCGAGGGCTTCGACACCCCCCCCTTCTTCATGATGACGCACAACCGTCCGTGGTACGGCCGGCTCGTCGAGGAGAACGGCTTCGGCAAGATCGAGGACATGTACGCCTTCTGGGGTGAAACCGGGATGCTGTCATCGCTCGATGCGAAACTCGGCTCGATGATCCAGGGGGTGAAGGAACGCTTCGGGGTCACGGTCCGTCCGCTCGACCGGAGCCGCTTCGACGAAGAGGTGCGGATGTTCCTCGACATCTACAACTCAAGCCTCGGCGGCACCTGGGGCTTCGTGCCGCTGTCTTCAGGCGAGGTCAAGCACATGGCCGAGAGCCTCAAGCACCTCATCGTTCCGGAGTTGGCGATGGTGGCTGAGGTCGGTGGCAAGCCGATCGGCACGGTCTTCTGCCTCCTCGACTACAACCCGCGGATCAAGGCGATCAATGGCCGCCTCTTCCCCTTCGGTTTCGTCCGCCTCCTCTGGAACAAGAAGGGGATCAAGCGGATGCGGGCGATCAGCACGAACGTTGTGCCGGAGTACCAGGCGTGGGGCGTGGGGCTTGTGCTCATGGGGGCGCTCGTCAAACCGGTCATCGACTGGGGGATGAAGGAAGTGGAGTTTTCCTGGGTCCTCGAGTCGAATCACCTTTCCAAGCGGACGCTTGAACGGGGTGGGGCGCTCGTTACCAAGAAATACCGGATGTACCAGGACGACCCGCCGGCCCCGGCCGTCTGACGCCGTCAGCGGCGCCCGCGCCGCCATCCGCGGCCGCCGCGCTGACGCACCGCCGCGTTCCCCGCTCCGCCGGTCCGCCCCCCTGTCGACACCGCCGGCCCGGCCGTGCCACGTTGCGGGACATTGTAATAAGGCCATACCACCTTCCCGTCCCGCTGGTCACGCTCCCACTGCATCGAGCCGTAGTTGATGCCGGAGAGGTTGAAGCTTGAGTAGGGGTTGGGGGGATTGTGGGCCAGGGCCGGGGAGGCCGGGAGCACGAGGAGTGCGGCGACGGTCAGGCAGGGGAGGAGGAGGCGACGGGGCATGCGGGCACCTCGGACGGGGGGAAGCGGGGGGAGACGGTGGAATGGGTACGGGGAGGACGGGAGCGGGGTTCGCGGGACGGCGTCAGCTTCCCTTCCCCGCCCCACCACCACGATCGGCAGCGGAGGGGGGCTCCGGAAGCGGCGCGGTGCCGTAGGCTTCCCTTGGCACCGGCCCGAGATCGTCGACCTCGTGGCGGAGTCGATCGAGCTCTGCCCGGAGCTCCCGGAGCGTGTCGGCATACGCCGGATCGTCGTGGAAACTCCGGGTCTCGGTCGGGTTGACCGCGCGGTCGAGGAGCTCCCACTCGTCGAGATCCCCCTCGTAGTGGACGAGCTTGTGGCGCTCGGTGATCACCCCTCTGTGGGGGCGGACATGGTGTGGCTCGGGGAACTCGTAGTAGTGGTAGTAGAGGCTGTTGCGCCATGTCGCCTGGGCATGCTCGTCCAGGAGTGGCTGGAGGGGACGGCCCTGCATGTCGGGCGGCACGGGAAGTCCGGCGAGGGCGAGGAACGTCGGCGCGAAGTCGATCAGCGACACGATCCGGTCGCAGTTGCTCCCGGGCCGGGTCAGCCCCGGCCAGCGGATGATCAGCGGCGTCCGTAACGACTCCTCGAAGATCCAACGCTTGTCGAACCAGCCGTGTTCGCCGAGGAAAAAGCCCTGATCGCTCGAGAGGACGACGACGGTCTCGTCGGCGATCCCCTCGCGGTCAAGCTCGTCGAGGAGCCGGCCGACGCTCTCGTCGATCGCCTTCACGCACGCCAGGTAGTCGTGCATGTAGCGCTGGTAGCGCCAGCGAACGAGGTCCCTGCCGGCCGGAGCTGCCGCGCGGAAAGCCTCGTTCCGCGGCTCATAATGGGCAGTCCAGGCGACAAGGTCGTCGCCATCGATCCCCGGCGGGACCACGAACTTCGCATCGAGTGGGGTGAAGGTGCGATCGAGCCCCATGTCATGCTCGCGGACGGCCGTGCTTCGGCCTGTGAAGTCATCGAACAGCGTCGCTGGCTCGGGATGGGGGAGATCGTCGTCCCAGCCGAGGTGCCGGATCGCCGGCGACCACTCGCGGTGTGGCGCCTTGTGCTGCGTCATGAGGAGGAACGGCCGGTTACGGTCCCGTTGCCGCAGCCACTCGATCGAACGATCGGTGATCAGATCGGTGACATACCCGCGCTCGTCCTGTTTCCCCGCGGCCGTGATCATCGGCGGGTTGTAGTAGATCCCCTGGCCCGGAAGGATCTGCCAGTGGTCGAAGCCGGTCGGATCGCTCCCCAGGTGCCACTTGCCAATCACCGCCGTCTGCCAGCCGGCCTCCTGCAGCATCTTGGGGAAGGTCGGCTGGGCCGCGTCGAACCGGCAGTTGGCGTTGTTGTAGAAGCCGTTCTTGTGGGAGTACTTGCCGGTGAGGATCGTGGCTCGGCTCGGCCCACAGATCGAGTTGGTGACCAGGCAGCGGTCGAACCGCATCCCCTCGCGGGCGAGCCGGTCGATGTTCGGCGTCTCGAGGAGGTGCCGCGACTCGCCGTAGGTCGACAACGCCTGGCAGGTCAGATCGTCGGCGAAGATGAAGAGGATGTTGGGGGGGAGGGTGGTCGCCCCCCCCGCGACCGTGAACGCCTCGATCGAGAACGCGGCCAGAAGGAGGAGGAACGCGACCGACCGGAGCCGGGCAGCAAGGAGGCGGATGGCGGCCATGGTAGGGGGAGTTCCCGGGGGAAAGATCTCCGGAGTTTATGGTGGATGGCCGAATCGAGGCCGCCCGATCCCACCACGGTCCGGAGGACGTGGGCCCACCCCGCATCGATTTGGCGGGACTGCGATGGGAGAGCCGGGGAAGGTTGGGTAAACTCGGAAGGTTCAGCCACGGATTCCATCGGACAATGGCCACATGCCCGCCGGTAACACATCACTTATCCTTGGAATCAACCGTGAGGAAGCGGCGCTCCCCGAGGAGCCGCTGTGGCGTCGTCTCGCCGAACTGGCGGCCGTCGCCCTCCTCGCCCTGGCGGCGATGTTCGGGCCGCTGGCGCTGGGGGGAACCCATCCGCTCGGCAAGCTGTGGATCAACCTTCTCGTCGGGGCGGCGACCATCCTCTGGGCCGTGACGGCCCCGCGCTCAGGATGGTTGGCCTGGTTGCCGATCACCGTGGCCGGAGGGGCGATCCTCCAGATCATTCCCCTCCCCGCGCCGCTCCTGGCCCTCGTCGCGCCGTTCTCGGCCGATCGCTGGGGAGCGGTGACCGACGGGGAGCCGTTGCGGTGGGGCACGATTTCCATCGACCCGGGCGCTACGGCGGCGGCGATTCGGCAGGTGTTCCTTGGTCTCTCGGCCACCGTCGTGACGATGGATCTGTGCCGCCGTCCCCTGCGGCGCCTCGTGCTCTGCGCGGCGATCGCCTTGGCCGGCCTGATGGTGTGGGGATTGGGGATCGTCTATCCGATGAACGGCGAGCACGTGCTGCTCGGCCGGCATGATCTGAAGGGACCAGAGGAGAACGTCTCCTGGTGCACGACCGTCCTTCCGCCGGTGCGCACCGGCGGGTTTATTGAGTATACGCAGTCGGGGCCGGTGCGTGTCGGGGACGAGCAGTACTACCTGCCGCGCTGGCAGATCGGCGACGGGATGGGGTCGTACGTCGTCAGCAACCACTTTGCGGCCGGGATGTACCTGACGCTGCCGCTGTTCATCGCCCTCTGCCGGCAACTCCTGCGCGGGCCGATCTGGTCGTGGGCGGGGGGGACGCTCGCGCTGGTCGTCTTCGCCGGGACCTTCTGGACCGTTGGCATGGTGGCCCATTCCCGGGCCGGGGCCGGCGCCATCATGGTCGCCACGGCCGTGTTCATGGCCCTCACCACGCAGGCCCGTTGGGCGCGGTGGGTATGGGGGGGGATCTCGTTGATGGCCCTCGTCTCGCTGACCGGATTCTTCACGATCTTTTTCTTCCGGCTCACGCACCTGTTGAATCTGCTCCCCGACCTGGTCCGCGGGCCGCTGTTGAACTTCTTCAACGATCCCCGCATCGGCTTTAACAAGATGTCGGCGCGGGCCTTCGCCGCCGAGCCCTGGTTCGGCAGCGGGCTCGGCACCTGGGGCTACGTCCAGCCAACGTACGGCAACGGCAACCCGTCGGTCTTCTATGCCCACAACGACTACGCGCAGATCCTCGTGGAAACGGGGTTGGTCGGCGGAGTGGTGATGGGGGGGCTGTTGGCGGTGTTGATCGCCGCGTTCGTGCGGACCTGGATGGCCCCCCAGGCCGAGCGGATGCTCGCGGCCGGGGCCTGGTCGTCGCTGGCGGCGCTCGCCCTCCATTCCTTCTTCGATTGGAACATGCACATCCCCGCCAATGCCCTCCTCGCCTGCCTGGTGGCCGGCATCGCCCTCTCCACGACGGCGTCTTTTCCTACCGGGTGTCAACTCGGGCAGCGGCATCGGGACGGTCATCCCCTCGGTCCGGCGGAGGGAACCGGCACCATGCCCTGGTCACCGCGGCGCGGGATCGTCGCCGTGCTCATCGTCGGAGCCTGTCTGGTGACGATGCTCCTGACGGTCCGCGACTACGGCACTGAAACGGTCGCCCGCCGGCTCCGTTATGCCCTCTACAGCATCCGCACCGCGAAGACTGAGGATGCCCGGGCCCTGGCGATCGGACGTCTTCAGTGGGGGATCAGCAATGCCAAGCGCGCCCACCGCAGGCATCCAACTGACTCCGAATTGCCGATTCTCGCTGGCCAGGCCGTGCTCCATCTCGAGGCCTGCGACGAAGGTCTCGAGGGGGAAGATGCAGCGACCTGGTTCCAGCGGGCCCGGGCCTGCAATCCGGTCTGCTGGGGGCTGCCGCAGCCGCTGCCGGGCCGGTGACCATCCGTCGGCCGGCCCCCCCCCATTCAGGAACCGGGCCGGGCCGGGCCGGGGCGGTCACCTCGCCGCTCGCCGCCATCCCCGGAGCGAGGCCGATGCTCCCCCGGCCGCTGCGGCCGATAGCCGACGCTGCCGCGGCGCCGCTGCTCCCGTTTGCCCCCTGCGGCCGCGGGGCCACCCCGGATGTGGTCGCCGGAGGTCTGCTCCTCGAAGGCCCGGTTTGCATCCCGGCGGCGGCGATCGAGGGCCTCACCGGGAGGCGCAGCTGGTATCAGGCAGTCGCAGCCGCTGCCGATCAGGTCGCGCCGCCCGGCCTCCTCGAGGGCCTGCTTCACCTCGAACCAGTTTTCCGGCTTGAAGAATTGGAGCAGGGCCCGCTGGGTGCGCCGGTTGCGCATCCCCTTGGCGACCTTCACCGGCTTGCCGGTCATCGGGTCGAGGCCGGTGTGGTACATGCAGGCGGCGATGTCGAACGGGCTGGGGATGAAGTCCTGCACCTGATCGGGCTTGTAGCCGTTCCGCTTGAGGAACACCGCCAGTTCGATCATCTCTTCGAGATCGCTGCCGGGGTGGCTGGCGATGAAGTACGGGACGGTGTATTGCTTCTTGCCGACCCTTCGGCTCGCTTCGCGGAATGCCTCGTCGAACTTCACGAAGTCGTCCGCCCCCGGCTTCTTCATGAGACTGAGGACCTCCGCGTTGACATGCTCCGGGGCCACCTTGAGATGCCCGCCGACATGGTGGGCAGCGAGCTCCTCGAGGTAGGCCGGATCACGCTGGGCGAGGTCCATCCGCACCCCCGAGGCGACGAGCACCCTTTTCACCCCCGGGACTTCGCGGGCCTCACGCATCAGGGAGCGGAGGGGCCCGTGGTCGGTGCCGAGGAGCTTGCAGACGGTGGGGTGGACGCAGGAGAGCCGCCGGCACTTCGCCTCGATCTCCGGCCGCGTGCAGCGCATCTGGTACATGTTCGCGGTCGGGCCGCCGATGTCGGAGACCGTCCCCTTGAAACCGGGCTGGGTGGCGAGGAGGCGGATCTCGGAAAGGACCGACTCCTGCGAACGGCTCTGGATGATGCGCCCTTCGTGCGCCGTGATCGAGCAGAACGTGCAGCCGCCGAAACAGCCACGCATGATCTGAACGCTGTGCTGGACCACCTCGAAGGCCGGGATCCTCGCAGCGCCGTAGGACGGGTGGGGGAGGCGGGTGAAGGGGAGCCCGTAGACGCGATCCATCTCCGCCTGTTCCAGGGGCAACGCGGGTGGATTGACGACGATCGATTCCCGGCCATGCCGCTGCACGAGCCGGCGGGCATTGTGCGGGTTGGTCTCGAGGTGAGCGATCCTCGTCATCGTGCAGAAGTGGATGGGGTCGCTGGCCACGGCCTCAAAAGTGGGAAGCTCGAGGGTGTCGGCCGCCGTTGGCGGGGCCTCGCTCGCCCCGAGGCGGTAGGCGACGCCGCGGAGATCGCGCAGGTCGCGGATCGCCTCGCCGGCCGCGAGGCGCCGGGCGACTTCGAGAACTGTCCGTTCCCCCATCCCGAAGACGACGAGGTCGGCCTTGGAATCGAGGAGGATGGAGCGCCGGACCGTGTCGCTCCAGTAGTCGTAGTGGGCCAATCGGCGCAGCGAGGCCTCCACGCCGCCGGCCACCACCGGCACCCCGGGGAACGCCTCCCGCGACCGCTGGCAGTAGGCGAGCGTTGCCCGGTCGGGGCGGCGGCCGATCCGTCCGTCAGGGGAATAGGCGTCGTCGTTGCGGACCTTCCGATTGGCGGTGTAGTGGTTGATCATCGAGTCCATGTTGCCCGCCGAGATCCCGAAGAACAGCCGCGGGCGACCGAACTCGCGCCACGGTTCGCAGCTGTTCCAGTCGGGTTGTGCGAGCACGGCCACACGCCATCCCGCGGCCTCGAGGAGCCGCCCGATGAGGCCGTTGGCGAAGCTCGGGTGGTCGACGTAGGCATCCCCCGTGACGAGGACGACATCGACCGCGTCCCAGCCCCGTGCCTCCATCTCCGCCCGGCTCATTGGCAGCGGGGGAGGGCAGGAACGGCCAGGATCGCGGCTCCCTGCCGGGGGAAGGGAGAGAGGGAGGGGAGCGCAGGGCATGGGAGCGGAGGGCAGCATGGGGGCCAAGCGTGAGCGGAGAACGGGCGCGGAAAATTGGGGGCCGACCCTCAATTCTACCCTGTTTCCCCTGCCCAGAGCACGCGGTGCCCCGAGGGGGATCGAGCGGAAGGTTCGCGCAGGCTCGCCCGGGGCGCAGTGGTATAGTCACGGTGCTCCCGTAAGAGGTTTTTCCGGTGACTTTGCCCTTCTTCCCTCGCCCGTGCCGCCGCGCTTGCGCCGTCGCCTT
>CALQRA010000005.1 GCA_943332855.1 Candidatus Kuenenia stuttgartensis | reverse complement strand
ATTGGCCAATGCGTCTCCTTCGAGCGAAGCCTCCGTCGGGCTGGTGGCCGGCTGGGCGGTGAGCGGTTCCGGCAGGCTCGTCGCGGGGACGGAATGTCGGACGATTGCGGAACGGGGCGCGGGAGTATGGTGACGCGCCGAGGCCTTCGATTGGGGCCGAGCCGGAATGAGGCCGAGGGGACGGGGCACCTCGGCGAGTGCCGTCCGCAGCCGATCGAGGAGCGCTTCGCGCCGCTGCGGCGTCACCCGAGCCGCGGAGCGCCGCGGGGGAGCCACACGCTCGGCCTGCCCCGAAACCTGCGGGAGCGGGCCGGGCGGGGTGACGGAGGCCCCCGCGGACGAGGGCGATTCCTCCGCCGTCTTTTCCGGAATGGTGGCGTCCGCAGGCTCCTCGGCGTCGATCGTCGAGACCTCGCCGACGAGCCCGGCGTCCTCGGCGGTCGTCGGGTGGGCGGCGACGGCGGTCGATTCCGGTGGCGGCATCACTCCCGGTTCGTTCATTTCCGCCAGCTCATCGACGGCGATGGCGGCGGGCCCTCCGGTCGGAAACTCCACGACGACGGGGCCGGGCGTCCACTCCCGAACCTGAGCCGCCGGATCCTGGAGCGCCGGGATCAATCCCTCGTCGGGGGCGAGCTCCTCCTCCGAGGCGATGCGGATCGGACGGTTGGCAGCCTTGATCCGTTCGGCGAGCGGCCTCCGACCGGTCGCGGCCGTAGCGGGCCCCGATTGGCCGACGATCGAATAGGGCTGTTCCCCGCGGGCCTCGAGTGCACAGAACGTGGCAAGCGCCGCGAGCAGCCCGACGAGTGACGCTTCGGGGATTCGTGTCCGGACCATGTTTGACGCTTCCTCTGGATGCGCTGCGGTTGACAGTCGTCCGAGATCTATCGGAGGTGATGGGGCGAAAGATTTCCACAAACCGGGGTGGTGCCGTCACATCCCCCCCTGTCCACGCCGATCCCGTCGCTGCGGGGGCATCCTGGAGATATTGGAGGGAACGCGGGGGAGAGCGGCCGGGGCGTTTGGCGGGGCGGGGCCGCTTCGCATACATTCCCCGTCATGACGGTGGCTGCGTCCGGAAGCGACACCCCGTCCCCGCGCCCCCCCAGAGACCGTTTCCATGCCAGTCACCCCGTCGGTCGACTCCCCCTCCTCGTCCCATCGGGCGGCCGCCGAAGCGGCGCGCCCCGCCGGAACCTGGGGGGCGCTTGCCGACCGGGTTCTCGCTGGGGGGGAGATCAGTCCCGCTGAAGCGCTCGCCGTGCTCGACTCGGCCGACATCGAGATTCTCGACGTGCTCTCCGCCGCGTGGCGCGTCCGCTACCGTCACTTCGGCAACACCGTGCAGCTGTTCTTCCTCATGAATGCCAAGAGCGGCCTCTGCCCGGAGGACTGCGGCTACTGTTCCCAGTCGAAGGTCTCCGACGCGGAGATCCCCCGCTACAACCTCCTCTCCGCGCCGAAGCTCCTCGAGGGGGCCCGGCTTGCCGCCGAGCGGCAGTCGAAAACGTTCTGCATCGTGATCTCGGCACGCGGTCCCACGCAGGGGGAGATCGACGCGGTCTGCCGCATCGTCCCGGAGATCAAGGCCCGCTACGACCTCAACATCTGTGCCTGCCTCGGCCTTCTCACCCCCGATCAGGCTCGGGCCCTCGCCGCCGCGGGCGTCGACAAAGTGAATCACAATCTGAATACGAGCGAACGTTTCTACCCCGAGGTTTGCACGACCCACACGCACGCTGACCGGGTGGCGACGCTCGCCGCCTGCCGTTCCGCCGGCCTCCAGTTGTGCAGCGGCGGGATCATGGGGATGGGGGAGACGCGAGCCGATCTGGTCGACATGGCGATGGAACTGCGGTCGCTGCGCGTCGAATCGATTCCGCTCAACTTCCTCAACGCGATCGACGGCACGCCGCTGGAGGGGACCGCGCGGCTGACGCCCCGCGACTGCCTCCGCGGGCTGGCGATGATGCGTCTGGTCAACCCGTCGGCGGAGATCCGCATCGCCGGTGGGCGGGAGATCCATCTCGGGTCGCTTCAGCCGCTGGGGCTCTACGCCGCCAACTCGATGTTCGTGGGGGACTATCTGACGACGAAGGGGCAGCTCCCCGAATCGGATTACCGGATGATCGAGGAGATGGGCTTCGTCATCACGCGCGGGGCCGAGGCCGCCGAACCCCCCTGTGAGACCGTGGCCGGTTGAGCCAGGCAGCGCCCGCCTCGTTCACGGGCTCGTGGCTTGTGGCGGGGAGTGGACGGCGGTCAACCCTCGCCGCCTGCCCCGAGGCTCATCAGCAACTCCGCCATCTCGGCGGCCGCATGCGAAAGCCCCTGACCCCGCGCTGCCTCGATTCCCTCGCGAAGGCAGGCGCGGGCCTCGTCGGGGCGCTCGTGCTTGACCAGGTGCTGGGCCGACATTTGGAAAGCTGGCACGTAGGGGGGCGTGCCGCGGGCAAGCGTCTCGAGGATATCGAGGCCCGCTTCCCACTCCCCTTCGTTCTCGAGCTCCAAAGCCAGGCTGTAGCGGAGGAAGATGTCGTCCGGGTCGTCCGCCAGCATCGCCTCGATCTTCTGTCGACGGGGGGTGGTCATCGGGTTGGTTCCTTGGGGCCGCCGACCCGCGGCGAGAAACGGATGATTCGTGACGACTCCGTGCCGTGGGAGACGGCGACTTCCCCGTTGGGGAGACAGACCAGGCCGGTCGGAGCGGGGAGCGCGGCGATGCCCACCGCCCGGGCCACCTGCCGCCCCTCCACGTAGGCGGCGTCGACCCGCCACAGCCCCTCCTCCCCTCCGCCGGAGACGCCCCCGGCCAAAGCCCACAGCAGGCCGGTCTCACGACAACTCGCCGCGGCCGTGACCCGCTCCAGGCCGGAGTCGAGTTGGAGCAACCGCTGGGCTCCGCTCGGGGAGACCCAGGCGAGGAGCGTGCCCCGGCCGGCCGCAGCGGGGGAGGGAGGCAGGAACAGCCCCCACTCTCCGCCGCTGCCGACGGTCACCGCCGACGGCCTGTCGGCAAGCGCCGGGCAGCGGCGTTCCGACGGGGTTCCCAGCCTCGCTCCGGTGATGGTCAGGCGGACGATCCTGGGCAACGCTCCCGGCAGGCCGGTGACGGCAAGCCAGTCGCGAGACGGACTGACGAGGATCGCCGGAGAGCTCTCGCCGGCTTCGGTCGCCGCGCCGAGTTTGATCGTCTGGACCGGATCCGCCGCTGCGGGGGTTCCCGGTGCGGGGAGGCGGTGGACCCGGATCGACCAGGTCTCTTCCTCGCTGACGAGGAGGGCGAGCGTGCTCGAATCGATGATCCCCAAGGCTCGCGGCTCGACCTCCGGCGCGGCAGGGACGGCGGTCCACCGTTTGGTTGGATCCTGGAGATCGACGCCGAGCACGTCGCGGTCTCGGAGCCGCAGAACGAAGAGCGTCTGACCGGTGGGGGAAGCCGCGAGGCCGACGGCCCCGGCGAGATCGTTGACGACGATCGTCCCTTCCATCCCACCATTCTCGGCAGCCAACGGCGGGCTGGCCGCGATCGCTTGCCCCCAGGCACCGTTGGCGCTCCCCAGACACGCCGCCAGAAGGAGCGCTGCGATCGAGTTGGTCATGTCGCGCCGCCCTGAAGAGGGGCGAGGTCGTGGGCGTTCTCCCACGCGGTGATCTGATCGACGTGCTTGAGGGAGAGGCCGATGTTGTCGAGTCCCTCGAGGAGGCAGTGCCGGCGGAAGGGATCGACCGTGAACGACCGCGAGAACCCGCCGTCGTCGTGGACCAAACAGGTCTGCAGGTCGACCGTCAGCCGGTAGGCCTGACCCGCGGCCTCCGCGGCGGCAGCGCGGCGGAAGAGTTCCTCGACGTCGGACTCGTCGAGTTTCACCGGGACCATGCCGTTCTGGAAGCAGTTGTTGAAGAAGATGTCGGCGAAGGTCGGGGCGATCACCGAGCGGAAGCCGTAGTCGGCGAGGGCCCATGGGGCGTGTTCTCGGCTGGAGCCACAGCCGAAGTTGCGGCGGGCCAGAAGGATGCTGGCCCCCTGACGGATCGGCTGGTTAAGTTCGAAGGCCGGGTCTGGCGAACCGTCCGGCAGGAACCGCCAGTCGAAGAAGAGGAATTGCCCGAAGCCGGTCCGCTCGATCCGCTTGAGGAACTGCTTGGGGATGATCTGGTCGGTGTCGACGTTGGCACGGTCGAGCGGGGCGACGTTCCCGGTGAGGGTCGTGAACGGCTGCACGGGGGAAGACTCCGTCGGGGGCGGTGGGGAGATCGGTCGCGAGGAGATAGGAATGGAGGCGGGAGACGCAGTCACCGATCAGTGATAGCGCCACTGGCGGATGTCGGTGAAGTGCCCCGTCACGGCGGCGGCCGCGGCCATCGCCGGGGAGACGAGGTGGGTGCGGCCTCCCTTCCCCTGGCGCCCCTCGAAGTTGCGGTTGCTTGTCGAGGCGCAGCGCTCGCCGGGCGCGAGCGTGTCGGGGTTCATCCCCAGACACATGCTGCAGCCCGCCTCGCGCCATTCGAAGCCGGCGGCGGTGAACACCCGGTCGAGCCCCTCCGCCTCGGCCTGGCGCTTCACACGGCCGCTCCCGGGAACGACCATCGCCCTGACCCGCGACGCCACCTGATGGCCGCGGACGACTCCGGCCGCCGCCCGCAGATCCTCGATCCGGCTGTTGGTGCACGAGCCGATGAACACGCGGTCGATCGGGATCGCCGCGATCGGCGTCCCTGCTTGGAGACCCATGTACTCAAGCGCCCGTGCGGCGCTCGAACGGTCGCTCGGATCGGTCATTGAGGCCGGATCGGGGACGGTGGCGTCGACCCCAACAACCTGCGCAGGGTTCGTTCCCCAGGTCACCTGCGGAACGACGTCGCCGCCGGAGAACGTCTCGCTGCGGTCGTAGCGGGCGCCGGCATCGCTGGGGAGGGTTTCCCAACGGGCCACGGCCCGGTCGAAATCCTTCGGGACGAGGTCGCGGCCCCGCAAGTAGTCGAAGGTGATCCGGTCGGGGGCGATCATGCCGGCCCTGGCACCGGCTTCGATCGACATGTTGCAGACCGTCATCCGCTCCTCCATCCCGAGGCGGCGGATGCAGGGGCCGGTGTATTCGATGACGTAGCCGGCACCCCCTTCGGTCGTGAGGCGGCCGATGATGTAGAGGACGAGGTCCTTGGCGGTCACGCCGGGATAGAGCTCTCCTTCGACGCGGACCTCGAACGACTTCGGCTTCGACTGCCGGAGCGTCTGCGCGGCGAGGACATGCTCGACCTCGCTCGTGCCGATCCCGAACGCCAGCGCTCCGAGGGCACCGTGGGTGGCGGTGTGGCTGTCACCGCAGACGATCGTCATCCCCGGTTGCGTGATCCCCAGTTCGGGGCCGATGACATGGACGATCCCTTGGTCGGCGTCGCCAAGGTCGAACAGGCGAATCCCGAACTCCCGGCAATTCGCCCGGAGCGTGTCGATCTGTTGCTTCGAGATCGGGTCGGCGATCGGGAGGCTGCGATCGGTGGTGGGGATGTTGTGATCGGGCGTCGCGAACGTCGCCTCGGGGCGCCGCACGCGCCGGCCGGCGACCCGCAGCCCCTCGAAGGCCTGGGCGCTGGTGACCTCGTGAACGAGGTGCCGATCGATGTAGATCAGCGGTTGTTCGCCGTCAGGGCTGCAGACGAGATGGTCGTCCCAGATCTTGTCGAGAAGCGTGCGCGGAGCGGGCATGGAGGGGTCGATGGCGGGGCTGGTGGGCGCTCCGTCGGCCCCGATGGACCGGGAGCCGGGCGCCCGCACCCGCAATGTAGCCGCCGGTGACGGACAGGGCCACGGGGTGGTGCCGTCCAGCCGCTCAGCTGGAGGAACAATCCGCCGTTCAGGCCGCGCGGCGCTGCACGGTCCGCGACGCCAAAGCGTCCAGCCCCGCCGCGTGGAGGGGCTCCCAGGAACGGCCAAGGGAGGGTTCGACGAGGATCGTGGAGGTCGGCCGGACGAGCCGTTGGACGAAGAACCAACTCCGCTCGAGATGCTTCGGCTCATCGTCGGCTGACACCAGCACGAGATCGAAGACGCCGAGATGATTGCTCACCCGGGCGAGAGCGGAGTCGGCGTTGCCGGGCACGAGTTGGACCTTCGCAAGCGACGTAAGACGCTGATGGGCCTGCTTGAGGGTCACGCCGGGTGGGTCGACGGGAGTCCGGCTCTCAAAGCGGTCGATGCCGACATACTGGATCGGTGTGCCGTCCGTGGCCGCCCCCACCAGCGACAGCATCCGTTCGGTCCGGGCGAGCGTCCCCAGCCCAATCTCGAGGATCCGCTTCGGCGGCGTGCGGAGGAGATGTTGCCAGATCGGCCTCTCCCCTGCCGGGCGGGAGAAGCGGGTTAACCACAGCGAGCCGAACCACCTAGGGAGAGCCATGGCACCACACCGATATGCAGGGAGAGGGCCCGGAACATCAGGCCAATCTCTCTATCGGTCGGTGGTGCAGACCGCTGGAGCCGGGGTCGGGCGAACCGCAGACCTTGCCAGACCCTATCCCTCCCAAAAAAGCACCCCTTTTGTGGGGGTGTGGGTGCTCTTCCGGGACGGAACGCTTCAAGGGCCGGGCAGGGGCCGAGCCCCGGGATTTCAGTTTCCGGCCGCTTTGATTTTCCCCAGCGCCGCGGCGGCGGCGCTGCGGACCGCCGCGAGCGGGTCGTCCTCGCTGACGAGCTCGAGGATCGGGATGGCACTCGCGGCCGCCCCCCCCAGCTCGCCGAGCGCCGTCGCTGCCTCGAGGCGGGCCAGATCACGCTCGCCACGGAGGGCCTTGCGGAGGACCGGCACGGCGGCGGCCACCTGGGCCTTGTTTTCCGGCTCGATCTTGAGGAGCGCCCAGACGGCGACGGAGGCCATCAGTTCATCCTCCGATTTCGAAAGCCCACGGAGCGTCTCCGCGACCGGGGCCGCAGCCGGGCCGATCCGGCCGAGGGCGTAGGCGGCGGCATAGCGCAGGGCGGCTTCCTTCTCGTCGCCGGCGAGGAGCTTTGAAAGGGCCGGGACAGCCTCGGCCGCATCGGGGCCGATTGCCGCCAGGGCGACGGCAGCGTCGCCACGCGTGGCCGAGTCGGCATCAGAAAGCGCCGCGACGAGATTGTCGACGGCCGGCTTGGCTTTGGAGCCGGCGGCGGCGAGGAGCTCTATCGCAAGGGTCCGCAGCGCGGGCTTGTCGAGGGCCTTTTCGATCGCGGTGATGGCCGTCGGCCCGAAGCGCACAAGCGATGTGGCCGCCGCGACGCGGACCGCCGGGTGGTCATCCTCGAGGAGCCCGACGAACCGGTCCGCGAGGGCGGCCTCGTCGGCGTCGTCAAGGCTGCCGGTGAGATCGGAGAGCGCCGACATCGCCACGATCCGCGCGTTGGCACGATCGGAGCCGAGGGCGGTGGAGAGGGTGGCCAGCGCTGCCGAGACGAGCGTTTTGTCTTCGGGGTGGATCCGAGCGCGGGCCCACGAGGCGACCCCGGCGAGGAACGGATCGCCGTCAGCCGAGGCCTTCTCGAGCGCGGCGTCGGCCGAGGCGACCCGCATCCGCCCGAGGGCGTAGGCCGCCGATGACCTCACGGCGGTGTCGGGGGAGTCGAGGGCGGCGGAGAGCTCATCGGCGGCTTCGGCTGCCGGTTCGCCGATCGCGGCCAGCGCCAGCATCGCCTGCATCCGCTCCTCCGGCTCGCCGTTGAGGGCCGCGGCGGTGAGCGCACCGGCAGCCGGGGCGGCGGCCGGTCCGATCTCCGTCAGCGCCACCGTCGCCCAATAGCGAGACTTCGGGTTTTTGAGCGATTCCACGAGCATCGGCACGGCGTCGGCGCCGAGATCGGCGAGCGATTCCATGGCCGGCATGACGACCGAGGGATCGGCATCGGAGAGTTTGTCATTGAGGAGGTTGGCCAGTTTGACCGGCTCCGGGCTGAGGGCCGCGATCGTCTTGAGGCTCCCCCGACGAACCCGGGGATCGGCATGAACGAGCGTGGCGGCAAGGGCATCGACCGCTTCGGCATAGGCTTGGGCATGGTCGTCGGCGAGGGGGGATTTTCCTTCGTCGGCCCGGATCTCGCGGATCGCGGCGGCGGCCTGGGTGACGACGATCGGGTCGGCATCCTTCAGAAGGGCGACGAGTTTGGGGAGGACGGGGAAGGCATCGTCACCGATGCGGCCAATGGCGCGGGCCGCATGCCAGCGGAGGCGGATGTTGTCATCCCCGAGCGCCTTGACGAGATCGTCGAGAGCCGGGAGGGCGTTGGGTCCGAGGTCGGCGATCGCATCGACCGCTAGAACGCGGCCATTCTCGTCGGTCGCCTCCGCCAGCGTCTTGCGGAGGTCGCCGATCGTTGCCGCGCCGGGGGCGCTGCGATCGGCAGGGGCCGTTGCCGGGGGGGCGGGAACGGCGGCGGACGTGGCGCCGGGGAGTTCGAGGGTGTCGCTGGCGGCCTTGTCAGCCTTGCCTGCCTTGTCGTCGGTGGGCTCGGCCGGCGTCTCGGCCGCGGGCCGCTTCGGCACGGCCTCAGCCTTTGGCTGGGCCGACGGCTCATCGCCCTTCTTCTGATCGCCGAATGTGACATCCGGCGGTTTCTGGTCGGACGCCGGCTTCTTGGTTCCGGTGCACCCGAGCGTCGCCAGCAAGCCGACGACACCCACGATCACGATCGTTCCCTTGAACCTCATCTCGATGCACTCCAGGGTGTGCTTCGGGAAAAGCCCGGAGCAGCGCTCGACACAATTCCACTCTCGAAAGCCATAGCATGGCCAGCCCGTGGAACCGACAGCGGTGGACAAAACCTCCGCGACAGATTCCCGACTGGAGACGGCACGACCGTCAGGATCGCGACATCTTGCACCGTCGGTCGCGTCAGCCGGCCGGAGCCCTGCCCTGGAGCGCCCCGGCGGACGCATCGGATGCAGTTTTCCAGCCTGCTGGGCGCGAAAGCGGTGTCGCCCCTCCAGCGAACGGATTGTATACTCTGGTGTGCCGTTTCTCCCATCGGAGTTTTCCGGTCGCGGAGATTGTTCTATTGCCGGGGACCGACCGGTCCTTGGCCGGGTCCCCCACCCTTCCATCGCGCCCCTAGCGGGCCACCAAGAGGCAGGTCATGCGTCGCTGTGCTCCCACCATCGCCGCGTCGGTTCGTGTTTCCCCGGGCCTGTCTTCCGTCGCCCGGTCCCTTCCCGGCCGCCGCTCGGCCGGTTTCCTCGCCCGGGCCGGTCTTGCCGCCGTGCTCGGTCTGATGGGGGCCGGGGCGTCGCACACCGCTTCAGCCCAGTGGGGGGGATGGGGCTATGGCGGGATGGGGGGCATGGGGGGCGGCTACGCCTCGACGGCCGGCCAGGCCGCTGCCTATGGGCTCTCCGATGTGATCCGCTCCGAGGGCTATGCCAACCTCCAGAACTCCGAGGCGGCAAAGAACTGGGAGGATGCCAAGACGAAGGAGATTGACAACCGCCAAAAGTGGACGAACACCTACTTCGATATGCGGCGAACGAACAAAGAGGCGCGCCAGGCTGAAAACGGGCCGGCCGTGACGCATGATCAGGCGATCCGCTTTGCCAAGGCGGCGGCCCCGCCGCGGCTGACGTCGGCGCAGCTCGATCCGGTCACGGGCCACATCGAGTATCCGCTCCTCCTCACCGACAAGGACTACAACCCCTACCGCACCGACCTCGACAAACTGTTCGCCGATCGGGCATCGAGCGGCGGCAGCCTTCAGTTTGAGGAGTTCGAGAAGATCCGCGGGACCGTCTCGAAGTTCATCGATGCCCTGAAGACGAATGTCAGCCGCTACCCGGCCGGCGACTATGGCCGCGCCCGGACATTCCTCGACAGCCTCGCCAACGAGCCCCGCTTCCCGGCGGGCTGATCGCCGGCTGGTGGCCGGACGACTGGCGTCAGGGGGGCGCTGCTTCCGATCGGGTCGGGGCGTCGCCGGCGGCAATCGTGTCGGTCGGAATCGCCCTGTCGCCGGGGAGGATGCTGTCGCCCGCGAGGAGAAGATCGATATCGTCGATCCTCGTGCCGCCCTCTTTTCCCCGCTGTGCCGGGGGGGCCCGCCGTACCGGGGGCATGGCGCTCGCTGAAGGGGGCAGGTGGACCCGGAGGAGAAGCGGGATCGCCGCCACGCGGAGGAGTGCCGAGACGCCGAACACGGCGTAGTAGGCGCTGCGGTCTTCGCCGAGGGTGCGGAGGAGGAGGCCGCCGCAGGCAGCACCGCTGACCCAGGCCACGGCGTGGCCGAGGTTGTAGGCGGTCACCACGCCGGTCCGCTCCCGGTGCGAGGCCGTCTCGAAAAACAGAAGCACGACGGCCAGTTCGTAGGCCGCCCACGACGCGCCGGCGACGACCTGCACGCCGACGAGGTAGGGGATGTTCGCCGACACGAGCCAGAAGAGCGTCAGTGGAGCGATCGCGAGCCCCCCCACCCAGAGCAGGCCGAGGGAGCCGATCCGGCCTCCCAGCCGCCCCAGGGTCGGGAGCACCAGAGCCCGCGCAAGGAAGCTGACGGCCACGACGAGCATGTACGAGAGGTAGGAGAACTGCCGGTCTTTGAGCATGTAGGGGGCGAAGTAAGCGCCGGAGAACTGGCAGGCAAAGGTGATCGCCCAGAGGTACGTGACGAGGGTCCCTGCCGGCCCCGAAGCGAGGGCGCGAAGGCGCTGCCACGCCTCGCTGAGACCGGACCGGGGCGGGGCCGCATCGCCGGGGGGGCGATCCCTGACCACCGGCATGTCGTGCCGCGGGGGCTTGAGCTCGCGGCAGGCGGCCAGGCAGAGGGTCGAGACGACACGGCAGCCCGCGGCGAGCGCGAACAGGACCGCGAACGTGGGGAGGAGAACGTCGTGGCGCTTCCCCCATTCCAGGAGCAGGCCCCCGGCGACGAAACCGCCGAGGACTGCGAACTGACCGAGACGACTGCGGTGGGCAAAGTAGGGGGTGCGCATCCGCTCCGGAATCAGGGTGCCCATCCAGGCGTTCCAGGCCGGGGCCCCGGCCATGCCGGCCGACCAATAGATGCTCACGGCGACGAACAGCTCCCACGGTTGGGCATGCCCGCGCAGTGCCCACCAGATGAGCGGCAGAAAACTGATGGCCTGCACCGCCGTCGTGGCCACCACCCAGCCCCGGTTCGTCCCCAGCCGGCGCACCGCCAGCGGCGTCACCAGTTGGAGGACCGCCCCCACGAACAGCGGTGCCGATGCGGTCAGCCCAGTTGCCACCGGGCCGAAGCCGAGCGCCAGGCTGAACGCCGGGATGTAGTGCTCCCCGCAGCCGACCATCACGCTGTAGGCGGAAGCGTCGGCGGTGGAGATCCAGAGATCGCGGCGGAGCCCCGACCGCGGCGGGAGGCCTCGGGCGAGCAGTTCCACAACCTTGGCGCGGAGCCTCGGCGGGCGGGAGGACAAGGGGGAGAAGGTCCGGGGCGCGGGGTGGGCAGGCCAGAAGGAGGGGCGCTGTTTATACTCCCCCAGGCCGATGTGACGAGAGTCGTTTTTTTCCGGGGCTTCCGCTCCGCGACACCGTGCCGGCGCCGCGACCGCGACTTTTGTTCGCGACAGGGAGGAAGCTATGCAAGCATTGGTCACCGGGGCGACCGGGTTCGTGGGTCCGCGGTTGTTGCGGATGCTCGATCGACCGGTGGTGCTGACGCGCGATCCGGAGCGGGCCCGGGCCACGATCGGTCATCTCGCCGGCCGGATCGTCGGCTGGGATTCACGTCAGGGCCCTCCCCCCGCCAGCGCCCTGGAGGGGATCGACACCGTCTTCCATCTCGCCGGTGAATCGGTGGCCGAAGGGCGGTGGACGCCGGCCCAAAAGCAACGGATTAGGGACAGCCGGGTGATCGGCACGCGGCATCTCGTGCAGGGGATCCGTCAGGCATCAGCTCGGCCCGCCGTGCTCGTATCGGCTTCGGCCGTCGGCTACTACGGCAACCGGGGGGACGACGAGCTCACGGAGTCGGCGCCCGCGGGGCGCGACTTCCTCGCGGAGGTCTGCGTCGCCTGGGAAGAAGAGGCTCTGGCCGCCCGCGAACTGGGGGTCCGGGTGGTCACGGCCCGGACCGGGATCGTGCTCGGCGCTGGAGGCGGCGCCTTGGGAAAGATGCTCCTCCCGTTCAAATTGGGGGCCGGGGGCCCGCTGGGGAGTGGAAAGCAGTGGATGCCCTGGATCCACGTCACCGACCTGGCGCGGCTGTACCACCATGCCGCCGAGACTGCCCCGATCGACGGCCCGATGAACTCCGTTGCCCCGAACCCGGTGCGGAACGCAGAATTCACCCGTGCCCTCGCCCGGCAACTCCACCGCCCCGCCTTCCTCCCCGCCCCCTATTTCGGTCTCCGGCTCGCGTTCGGGGAGTTCGCCGAGGTGCTCTTCGCCTCGCAGAGAGTGATCCCCCGGGTGGCGCTCGAGCGCGGTTTCACGTTTCAGTATCCCGACATCACGGCAGCACTGCGGGAGATCATCGCGCCGGCCGCGTAACGGAGCCGGCGCGGGCTCAACCCGCCGGGGCGGGGTCGTCTGTGCCGTCAGGCCCGCCGTCAGCGGGGGCCGCGGCCCGCGCGAGGCGGTCGTGGATCGCCTGCCAGGCATCGCCGGGGGGTGGTTCGTCGACGATGATCCAGTCGAGTGACCGCTTGTCGACGGCGTGGAGCACGGCGTAGAGCATGGCAGCGTGCGCGGCCGGATCTTCCGGCATCGGCACGACGACCACCTCGGCGCTGGTAGCGATCCGTCTGGTCCGCGCGTCGGTGGCCCGGGTTGTCAGCCAGCCGACGCGCTTCCCGGCGCGGAGCAATTCGGTCACCCGCTCGGCGGCGCGGGGGCTCGTCTCGAGGGGGGTGCGCGGGGCGTAGTGGCGGGACAACTGGCCGGGGGAGCGGGCCGGTCCGGAGGGGGCGCTGGTCGGTCCGGCGGCGATCGTCTCGCCGAGCGCCGCAGCGAGCGCCGCGGCGGTGAGTGGGCCGGGGCGGAGGATCGCCGGCGGCGACACGGTGCAGTCGACGACGGTCGATTCGATCCCCCGTCCACACGGACCGGCGTCGAGGATCAGGTCGACCCTCGCGCCGAGGCTCTCGAGGACATGGGCCGCCGTCGTCGGCGAGAGGCGGAGCGAACGGTTCGCGCTCGGGGCTGCCAGCGGTTCGCCGAGGCGGGTGATCAGTTCGCGGGCGATCGGCTGGTCGGGGCAACGCAGCGCCACCGTCGGCCCGCCGGCGGTGACCCGGTCGGGGACGTGCGCCGCCTTGGGGACGACAACCGTCACCGGGCCGGGCCAGCAGGCCCGGGCGATCCGTTCGGCGGAGGCTGGCCACTCCGCGGCCAGTGTCCGCGCCATCCCGATGCCATCGACATGGACGATGAGCGGATTGGTCGATGACCGCCCCTTGGCGATGAAGATCCGCTCGACGGCGCTCTCCGACAGCGCCAGGGCGGCGAGCCCGTAGACCGTCTCGGTCGGGATTGCCACGAGCCCCCCCGCGCGGAGCACCGCCGCGGCCCGGTCGAGTGCCGCGTCGGTGGCGGTCGGGGGGGAGGTCGATCCGGCTGGCCAGTGGACCGGGAGGGTGTCGGGGAGGGCGTGGTCCATCGGCATGGGAGTGCTCCGCGCTGGTGGTTGATGCTCCGGGGGCGGGCCGTCCGCTCTCCCCCTGTTGTCGAATCGTCGGGGAGGCGCGTCAATCGCCGACCGTGCTGGGCGCAGCGGGGCTTTGCCGCCCCGGCCGGCCACGCACGGGGGCTCCGTTGCAAGCCCCGCGGCGGCAACGGATGATGGCGTCGCTCAACGACGGCGGCGGAGCGGGGCCTCCGCGAAACGCGGCCGTCGTGGCCACGCCCTGTCAGGCTCTGTCGACCGTGCCGCCATCGCCAGTCGAGGCTTCTTCATGACTGCTGCTCCCCCCGCGTCGGCTCTCCCCTCCCCTGATCGCACCCCCGTGGCGCTGGTGGGGATCGTGATGGGGAGCCGCTCCGACTGGGCGACGCTCGAGCGCGCCTCGCAGGTGCTGACGCAGTTCGGTGTCGCGCACGAGTGCGAGATCGTCTCGGCTCACCGCACCCCGGGGAAACTTGCCGAATATGCCACCCACGCGGCCCGCCGCGGCCTCCAGTTGATCATTGCCGGGGCCGGAGGGGCGGCCCATCTTCCTGGCATGATGGCGGCTCAGACGGCCCTGCCGGTGTTTGGCGTGCCGGTCGAATCGGCGCTGCTCCGGGGGGTCGATTCGCTCCTCTCGATCGTGCAGATGCCGGCCGGGATCCCGGTCGGCACCCTGGCGATCGGTCCGGCAGGGGCCACGAATGCGGCCCTCCTGGCGGTGGCGGTCCTCGCCCTCCACGACGACCGTCTCGCCGAAGCCCTCCGGGTCTACCGCGAGGAGCAGACGGCGCGGGTGCTTGCCGACGATCTCGACTGCCCCCGTCAAGCGTGACATCTCGTGAGCCATCCCACTCTCTCCCCTCCCCGCGCCGGTCGGTCCCCCATCCTCCCCGGCGCTACCCTCGGCGTCCTCGGTGGTGGCCAACTCGGCGCCATGTTCGCCTCTGCCGCCCGGCGGATGGGCTATCGCGTCGAGGCGGTCGTCGACCATGCCGATTGCCCCGCCGCCCGGCACTGCGACCGGGTCCATGTCGGGCTCCTCGACGACCCGGCCAGGTTGGTGGCGCTGGGGGGCCGATTCGCGGCGGTGACGTACGAGTTCGAGAACGTACCGGTGGTCGCGGCCCGGGCCCTCGACGCCGTGGTGCCGGTCCGCCCGGGGCCGGAGGTGCTGTTTACGACCCAGGATCGGGGGCGGGAGAAGGCGTTCCTCGTCGCCCAAGCGATCCCCTGCGCCCCGCACAGCATGGTCCGTTCGCGGGACGATCTTCTGGCCGCCGTGGCGCGGACGGGGCTGCCGGCCGTCCTGAAGACGTGTGGCTCGGGCTATGACGGGAAGGGGCAGCGCCGCATCGACAGCCCGGCGGACGTCGATGCCGCCTGGGAAAGCTTGGGACCGGCGGAACTGGTTTTGGAGGGATGGATTCCGTTCGCCTCCGAGTTGTCGGTCGTCGCCGCCCGCGGTCTCCAGGGGGAGATCTGCACCTGGGAGCCCTCGCTCAACCACCATCGCCACCACATCCTCGACTGTTCGCTCGCCCCTTCGGGGCTGCCGGAGGCCACCGTCAGCGCCGCGCGGCGGATGGCGGAGCGGGTTCTCGAGGCACTCGACGTCGTCGGCGTCGCCTGTGTCGAGTTCTTCGTCACCTCCGCCGGGGGGCTGCTGGTCAACGAGATCGCCCCGCGGCCCCACAACTCCGGTCACCTCACGATCGAAGCGGCCGTGACGAGCCAATTCGAGCAGCAGGTACGGGCCGTCTGTGGCCTTCCGCTCGGATCCCCCCGGCTCCGCTCCCCGGCGGCGATGGTGAATCTCCTCGGCGACTGTTGGGAGCTGGGGGAGCCCGACTGGAACGCGGCCCTGGCGGTGGCGGGGGTGAGCCTCCATCTTTACGGCAAATCAGCCCCGCGGCCGGGGCGGAAGATGGGGCATCTGACGGCCGTCGCCGACAGTCTGGCCGCGGCTGAAGCGGCGGCCCGCGCGGCACGTCGGGCCCTCTCGCGGGGGGCGGTGGAGTGAGCGGCCAGCGCCCTGCGTCCAGCTCTACTGGGGCGACAGCGCTCGGCCCCGCCAGCTCGTCTTCAGGCCGAGCGACCGGCGGATCAGGGCGGTCCACTGGATGCCGAGGAACACCGCCACGCCGAGCGGATGGACCAGGGCGCTGGTGAGGCTGTGGCCGAAGCGGTAAACCGCCAGGAGTCTGGGGGCCCACGCGGCGGCCGCGGCCGCCAGTGCCATGGCCACGCCCCAGGTCGGCCAGCCCTCCCATCCAGCGGCGAGGCCGGAGCCGAGGAGGAGGGCCGGGAGGATCTGGCCGCCGGCGAGGAGGAGGGTGAAGGGGAGGATGCTCCCCGGCGCGGCGATCCCCTCGGTAGCGTTCTTCCCGAGGCCCCGCAGCACCTCCCGATTGGTGCCGTACATCCGGCAGCGGGCGATGTCACCGGCATCGAACAGGTCGCTCGACAGGCCCGCGGCCCGATAGGCGCGGGGGAGCTTGATGCCGTCGTGGAGGGAGGCCTGAATGGCGGCATGGCCCCCGCAAGCCCGGTAGGCCTCCCGCCGGGTGATGAATAATTGGCCGCATCCGGCGGCGAGTCCGGGGCGGTTGTCGATACGGGCGATCGCCAGCGGGAGGTAGCCGAGGAGCACGAAGTGGATGAGCGGGAGGAGGAGCCAATCGAGGAGGCAGCCGGTCTCTTGGTGGGGGAATCCGCTCGCCAGATCAACGCCTCGCGTCTCGAGGAAGGCGACCGTCCGTGCCAGGGCATCGGGCTCGAGGGTGACGTCGGCGTCGAGGAACACGAGGAGGTCGTGGCGCGCCGCTTGGGCGAGCTGCCAGCAGGCGTGCTGTTTGCCGCACCAGCCGGGGGGAAGCGGCTGACCGCGAAGCAGCCGGACGCGCGGATCGGTGACGGCAAGGGCCGAGACGATCGCCGCGGTCTCATCCTGGCTGTCGTCGTCGAGGATCACCAGTTCGAGGTCGACATCGCGGTTGGCAAGAACGGCGGCGGCGAGCCGGCCGATCACCCGGGCCTCGTCGCGGGCCGGCACGAGGACGGAGACCCCGGCCGGGCACGCGCCCAGCGCCGGTCGCGGGGCGCGGGTGAAGAACCGCAGATTGGCGAGTGTCAGCAGCGCCGGCAAGCTGGCGAGCGCCAAGCCCGGCAGGGTCCACCAGGCCAGGATCATCGCCGCTGCTCCAGGGAGGGGGGCGGACGGCTGCCGTGAGAGGGATCGAACGGTTGCCCCGCGAGCCAGGCACGGAGCCGGCGGCCGAGATCGTAGACCCCCCCCACCCCGACATCCCCGGCAAGGAGCGTGCGGAACGGGGCCGGGTCGCGCCCCCGGGCGGCCCGGGCCAACCGGTCCTGGGTCGCCTCGAGTCGCTCCGCGAGGAGCGGGGTCCAGTCATGGGCGTCGAGGCCGCCGCCCCGCCCCATCGGGATTGGGTCGCCGAAGGCCACGAGCGCTTCGGGCAAGCGCTCATTCCAGAACGGGTATTCGACCGCCATCGGCACGATCACCCCTTGTTCGTTCGCCCCCGCGGCGTGCCCAACCCCCGGGCGGATCACCATCGGACGCTCGCGCGGATCGGAGAACTGTCCCTGTGCCGTGACCCAGAAGATGACGTCGGGGCGACGGCCGGCGGCCCGGGCGATGCGGAGGAAACGGGCCGCGCCGCGGCGCGTCCCTGGCTCGATGCCGACCAATCCGATCCGTTCGAGGAACCGGTACTTGCCGAGCGCCGCGGCGTCGATCGGACCGTAGTTGAGCCGATCGGGCCAGAGCTCCTGGGCGACGGTGAAGAACACGAGCGGATCCCACCAGCTGGGATGGTTCGTGTAGATGAGCACCGGTTGACCCCCGAGATCGGGATGATCAGGCCCTCCCCCCGCGCCGCCGAGCAACCGCAAGCTGCGGAAGTGCCGGCGCATCGAACGCCGGACAGAGACCATGAACCAGTGGTAAAGGGTTCGCGAGAAGGGGGGAAGTTGGTCCCCCCCCTCACCGTCCGTGCCGTCGCGCTTCAAGGGCTCTCCTCCCGGGCGCCGTCAGACCGCGCAGGAGGCCGGCGTCGACACCGGGCCGGAGGGCTCGACGAGCCGATCCTTGTCAACGGTGTCGGCCGCGATCCAGCCCGACATCAGCACCATCGGCATGCCCGGTCCCGGGTGGGCAGAGCCACCGGCGAGGTACAGCCCTTCGATGTCTGGGGAACGGTTCGAAGGCTTGAAGGCGCCGAAGAATCTGCCGTGGCTCGCTAGGCCGTAGATCGCGCCGTCGAGGACGTGGTAGCGGTCGTTGATGTCCTGCGGCGTGAGGAACCGCTCGACGACGATGTGCTTTTCGAGGTCCTCAAGTCCGGCCGTGGAGACAAGCTTCTCGATGATCCGCTTCCGGTAGGGGGCGAACATCTTCGACCAGTCGTGGTGGGGCCGGAGGTAGGGGGTATGAACGAGCACGTAGAGGGCCTCCCCTCCGGGCGGCGCCACCTCCGGTTCGGTGACGGCCGGGGCGCAGAGGTAGCAGGTCGGATCGGGGGCCGGCTCCCCCTTGCGGTAGATGAAGTCGAACTCCTCGTGCGGGTCGGCCGAGAAGACGAAGTTGTGGTGGAGGAGTTGTTCGTAGCGGCGGTTGAGGCCGAGGTAGAGGACGACGCCGGAACAGGCCGGCTCGTACTTCCGCCGCCCAAGGAATCGCGCGGCGGGCGCACCGTCGACGAGCTCGCGGTGGGTGCGGACACTGTCGGAGTTGCTCACCACCACGGCCGCCGGGATCGTCTCCCCCTGCTCCGTTACCACGCCGCGCACCTTCCCCTTCTCGACGAGGATCCGGCTGACGGGGGTGCGGGTGCGGATGTCGACTCCGAGATCGACCGCGAGGGTGGCCAGGGCCCGTGGCACGGCGCCGGTTCCTCCGCGCGGATACCAGACCCCGTCGCGCGACTGCATGTTGGCGATGCCGCAGAGGACCGCCGGCGAAGATTCGGGGCAGCTCCCCACGTACTGCGTGAAATGATCGAACATCTGCGCCGCCCGGGCGTCGGGCACATAGGCCCGGACGGTGCCGGCAACGCTGTGCCCCGGTCGCATCCCCATGATCTCGCGGAGCATCCCCACGTTGAAACTGCGGCGCGGGTCGAACATGTCGGTGAGCCCGCCCACCGGGCGCCAGAAGAAAAACTCGTCGGAGATCCGGTGGAGCCGCTTCGAAAGCTCCATGAAGCGCCCGTACCCCTCCCCCGCCCCGCTCCCCGGCGCGTGACGGTCGAGCGCGGCCTGCATCTGCGGCACATCAGCGCACAGATCGAGCGTCGAACCGTCGGTGAAGAAGCTCCGCCACTGTGGGTCGAGCCGGATCAGGTCGAGGGCTTGGTCGAGGTCGCGCCCGGCCTCGGCGAAGATCCGCCTCAAGACTCCCGGGATCGTGAGGATCGTCGGCCCCATGTCGAAGCGGTAGCCCTGCTCCGAGAGGATCGCCGCCTTCCCCCCGACCCACGGATTCTTGTCGCACAGCGTCACCGCGTAACCGCGCGCCGCCAGCGTGCAGGCGGCGGCCAAGCCACCGAGTCCGGCCCCGATGACGACGACCCGATTTGATTCGTTGACGGTTTGCATCATCCCTTCCTCGGCTCGGCTCTCGCCGGCGCTTGGCTCTTGACGGTCTCGGTGTTCGGGGTTCGGTGGCGATCGATCGGCCGGGGGCTTCGGTGCCGGCGGACTAGACGGTGGCGGGAGCCCGCGGGCGACCGGCCGTCGTCGATGGGGAGGGTTGGGGAAGGCCCTCGAGACCGAGGTCGTCGAGGAGCAGATCGGTCGTGATCCGGGCAGAGGAGTAGATCACGGGCAAGCCGCTGCCGGGATGGGTGCCACCCCCGACGAGATACACCCCTTCAAGGTCCTCGAAGCGGTTGTGCGGACGGAGGTGGAGCATCTGTCCGAGATCGTGGGAGAGGTTGAACGTCGCCCCGCGGTAGATCTCGTAGTCATCCTGCCAGTCGTCCGGCGTGATCATCTTCTCGAAGCGGATCCGCTCCCGGACGCCGTCGATCCCCATCCGCTGGAGTTGGTCGAGGGCCACCTCGCGGTAGCGCGGGGCCTCGCGGCGCCAGTCGACGTTGGGGTGGCGGTGGGTGACCGGGATCAGCAGGTAGAGCGTGCTGTGGCCGGCGGGGGCGAGGGAGGGATCGGTGATGCAGGCGTTTTGCACGTACATCGACGGATCGGGACCGAGGGCATGACGCGTCTCGATGTCGGCGAGGTTGTCGCGGTAGTTGGCCGACAGATAGATGGTGTGATGGGGCACTTCATACTGCCCCTCGATCCCGAGGTAGAGCATGAACGTCGAGCAGGAGAACCGCTTCGAAGCGATCCGCCGGTCGCTCCAGCGGCGCCGCAGCCGGTCGGGAACCAAGCGCGTCATCGAGCGGGCGAAGTCGGCATTGATAACCGTGGCATCGGCCTCGTACTCCCCCTCCTGCGTCTGCACCGCGGCTATCCTGCGGCCGTCGAAGCGGAGCGATTCGACCGCTTCGGAGTAGTGGATCTCCACCCCCATCTCACGGGCGATCCGTGCCATCGCGCTCGACACCGCGCCGCATCCACCGATCGGATGGAAGACGCCGTGCTCGTATTCGAGGAACGACAGGATCGAGAACAGGCTGGGGCAGCGGAACGGTGACATCCCCAGGTATTTCGACTGGAACGTGAACGCCAGGCGGATCCGTTCGTCGCGGAAAAAGCTCCCCAGCTCGTCGTTCAGGCTCCGCCATGGCTTCAGGAGCGGCATGAGCTTGATGAGATCGGGATTGACCAGATCGCGCCAGCTCTCGAAGGGCTGCTCGAGGAACGGCGCAAAACGGACGAACTTCTCCCGGGTCACATTCATGAACCGGGTGAAGGCACCGGCATCGACCGGCGACAGCCGGGCGACCTCGGCCTCCATCCGGGCGATGTCGGGGGTGGCGAGGAGTTCTCCACCGGCACCGAAGACGAGTCGGTACTGGGGATCGAGTGGGACGAGGTCGACCTCGCGCCGCAGATCACGGCCGCAGGCAGTGAAGATGTCGTCGAGGACCCTCGGGTAGAGAAAGAAGGTCGGCCCGAGATCGAAACGGAAGCCCTCGGGGGTGTTGATGGTGCTCGTCCGTCCGCCGGGAAACGGCAGACGTTCGAGGATCCGCACGCGGACGCCGGCGGCGGCCAGCAGCATGGCGCAGCCAAGTCCACCCGGCCCGGCCCCAATGATGTTGACCGTCTTTTCCTTTGCCATCCCACCGTTGTCCAATGACGACCATGACGAAAAAGACGAAAAAGACGACCATGCCACACCCGGCCACCCTGCCGGAGGGCGCGGATCATCGCGGGGACATGGCATCCAGGCCGCATCCGCGCGGGGCTTCGAGGCCCCGGAGCGTCGGTACTATAGCACCGCGCCGCAGCGGGAGCAGGTCGGGGGGGTGCCGGCAACGATCGGGCCAGCAGGGAACGTCAGTAGGCCGGCCAGTAAGCGCCGCGGACTGGCCGCAGGCCACCGAACGGGCCGCGGCGATAGAGCGGGACGGCGACGGCGGTGGGCACCATCTGCACCGTCGGGGCCATGGCCACCGGTGCCATGACCGCGGTTGGGGCGTAGGAAGGGGCGTAATACGAGGTCACCGCGACCGGGCCCGACACGGGGGAGAAGAACTCGGCGTTGGGGGCGTAGGCTGCCACGGTGGGGGCCGCGGCGGCGTAGGAGGGGGCGTAATAGGCGGTGACGGGGCGGGCGACCGTGGTCATCGCGGGGACGGCGTAGCTCATCACGGCCATCGAACTGCCGGGAACAACCGAGGTCAGCGGCATCGAGATCGTCGCCATCGGGACGGTGCTCACCACCGGGGGGGAGAAGGCGGAAACGGCGGCGTAGTTCCCCGAAGGATTGTAATTGGCGACATACGGGCCGGCCGCAGGGGCGAATCCGGTCACGATGGGGCGGTAGACGATCGTCTGGGCGACGGCGTCGGCGGCTCCGAACCCCCCCCACCCGGTGCCGAGCAGGACGACCACGGACGCGAGAAGCACCCTGCCGAAACGGCCTGAAAACGAAGCGGATGCGGTGTGCGAGCGGGTCATCGGAGGGATCCTCGAGGAGGGCGGAAAGGCCTCAAGCCTTCCCTTGGAAGATACGTCGCCAGCCACGGCGTTTGCAAACCTTTGGTAGTCTTCCGCCCGTTCGCGGCCGGTCTTCCCTCGGACCCCCGGTGCGATCGGAGGGGGAAAACCGATTGTGGGGTGGGGGACAAGCCGGCCCGGCCGCACGCCGGCCCCGGGAACGGTTGGCAGTGACACCTCGTTGCGATCGTCGCCTTGATGGGAGTTGGAAACGTCCACTCCGGGTCGTTTGGCCCCCCTATCCCCTCTGCGAGCCTCCCCTGTGGATAGCCCAACCCCCCGCCCATACCCCCCTCCTCTCTCGGCTCCGGAGGCGGGGAAATCGCTGTGGCGCGACCGATTCGCCGCGCTGCTGGTCGTTCGGGCGCTGACGCTCGTCAACGATCACGCCATCAAGTGGCTGGCGATCGGGCTGGGGAAGAAACTTGTCGACGAGGGGCGAGTCAGCCTCGTGCTGACGATCGGGCTGGTCGGGCTGTCGCTTCCCTACGTCCTGTTCTCCTGGCTGGCCGGATCGCTCGCCGACCGAGAGTCGAAAACCTCGGTCATCCGTTGGTGCAAAGGCGTTGAGGTGGTCATCGCCGCAGCGGCGACGGCCGTGCTCGGCTTTGGCATGGGAGGAACGGAGGAATGGTGGGGGCTGCCGACGGGCCTCTGGCTGCTCCTCGGGGCGGTGATGGCGATCGGGATGCAGGCGGCATTGATGACACCATCGATCGTTGGCGTCATTCCTGAGCTCGTTCCGCCGTCGCGCCTCTCGTCGGCCAACGGGCTCTTCTCACTCGTGTCGCTCGTTGCCGTCCTTGGCGGGACGGCCGCCGGCAACTGGGTGGCCGACGGCACCGACCTGACGGCGGCCTCGGCGTGGATGCGTGCCGCTCCCACGGGCATGCTCCTCGGTGGGACGGCGCTGTTGGGCGTCGTCGCGGCGATGTGTCTGCCGCGCTTGGCCCCCGCGGCCCCCGACGCTCCCCCCGCTTGGAACGCCTTGGCGCGGACCTGGACCGACTTAAGCCTCCTCGTCCGCCAGCCCGAGCTCGCCGCCGCCGCCGCGGGGATCGTGTTTTTCTGGGCGATCGGCGCCGTGGCCCAGGCCAATGTCGATCAGTTCGCCACCGAGGCGGGCGCAAAGTCCCAGGCGCAGGTCGTGCCCCTCCTCGTGGCCCTCGTCGCCGGCATCGGGGCGGGGAGCGTCGTGACCGGCAAGCTCGCCGCCCGACCGGAAGGGGCCGATCCGCGGGTCGATCTCGGGTTCGTGCCGCTCGGTGGCCTGATCATGAGCGTCGCCTTTGTGGCCCTGGCCTGCATCGGCGGCCGGTTCGTCGAGGCCGGCGGGGCGGCCGCGTGGATCCCGCTGGTGTGGCTGGTGGTGCTCGGCTTCGGGGCGGGGATGTTCGACGTGCCGCTTGAAACGTACCTCCAGGCGAACAGCCCCCCCGATCGGCTGGGTGGGGTGCTCGGGGCGACAAATCTCCTCCTCTTCAGCGGCATGTTCCTGGCGTCGCTGGCCTATGGCGGGCTGCGGGCACCGCTCGTGGAGGGAGGCCCACCGATGCTTTCCGCCCGGGCGATCTTCGCGATCTTCGCGCTTCTCTCGCTCGCCGCGGTGGCGGCAGCGGTGTGGTGCGCGCCGCGCGCGACGCTGCGTCTGTTTGTGGCCTCGATCGTCCATGCCGGCTGGCGGTACCGCGTCCGTCACGCCGATCGGCTGCCGGCCACCGGACCGGCCATCGTGGTGGCCAACCACCTCTCTTGGCTCGACGGCTTCGTCCTCGTCCTTTCCTCGCCCCGCCCCCTGCGGATGCTCGGCTATGGGCCGAACATCCGCGGCCGGTTCCTGCGGATGCTCTCCGACCAGTGGCGTTTCATCCTCTTCGAGCCCCGGCCGAAGTCGATTGCCCAGGCGCTGCGGTCGGTGCAGGAGGGGCTCGCCGCCGGCGATGCGGTCGGGATCTTCTCCGAGGGGGCGATCTCCCGGACGGGACAGATTCTCGGCTTTCGGCGCGGGCTCGATTGGGTCCTCGGCCGGGTCGGGGCGCCGATCGTGCCGGTGCACATCGACGGCATGTGGGGGAGCGTCCTCTCCTTCTCCGAGGGGCGGTTTTTCCGGAAGTGGCCCCGGCTCGTAGGCGGGGGCTGGCGGCGGCCGCTGACGGTCCGCTTCGGCCGGCCACTCCCGGTCGGCACCTCCCCCCGCGACGCCCGCTTTGCCCTCCAGGAGCTCGCTGCCCATGGTCTCCGTCAGCGGATGCTGGCGACGCGCAACGCTCAGCGCGAGATCGCCGCCTGGCTGCGCCGGCATCGCCGGGCCGCCGAACCGCTCCGCGCGGCGCTCGATGCGGTGCAGAGCGCAGGGGGGATCGGGAGCGGTGGAGAGAGCCTCGACTGGGGAGCGCTGGCGGCCAGCGCCGAGGCGTTTGACGGCTGCTGCCTCGTGCGCCGCGACGACCGAATGGCGTCGTCGTTGGCGCCCGACGATCCGCTCGAGCGGTCGCTCGGCGTTTGCGGTGGGGCGCTGTTGGGGATTGCGGCGACGACGATCCGGGCCGATCTTTCGCCGCAACAGACGGCCGACGAACTGCACGCTTGGCGGGCCACGATCTGGCTCGCCCGGGCCAATCAGGTGGCAGGCCTGGCGGCGTTGCCCAGCTCGGCCGTCGGCCGTCCCCCCGAAGTGATCGTCCTCCCGATCGGCGCCCCGGCCGACCTCGCGGCTGCCCGAGCGGCGGCGGAGGCGTTTCGCGAGGCCCATGGCATCGAGCCGGTGGTGGCGTTCGCACCGGAAGCTGTCGGCGGGCTGGTGTCGATGAACACCCCCCCCTCCCGGATGGCGTCTGACGAGATGGTCACCTGCCGTCCGGAGTCGCTGGGGCGCGTGGTCACCGGGGTGGTCGTCTGGCCAGAGGCTTCCCTCCGCGCCCGCCTCGGGCTCGCACCGCTCGGCGGCGAGGCAGCGCCGGCCGACGCGACGCTCGTCGTGGCAGCCGGCGGCGTCCGGCGGGGGAGCGATCAGCCCGACGATCCCCCGTCGTTTCTCCTCTCCCCGGGGTACCTCGTCGACGAAGAGGGTTTTCTCTTCCCCCCCGGCTCAGAAAGCCCGGGGATGGATGCCGGCGCGGTGAACCAGCGGCATGCGCCGAGGAAAACCGAGCTCCCGAAGAGCAATCTTGGTTGATGGCCCCCGATGGAGTATCCTTTGACCTGTGCCAGGCACGGGCACCCCTAGCTCAATTGGATAGAGCATCGGTCTACGGAACCGAAGGTTGCTGGTTCGAGCCCAGCGGGGTGTATTTTTTTGGTGTGCGGCGGCTGGCCGCAGTTCGAAGCCAGTCCCGCGACGGGGAACTGCCCTTGGGGGGCGCGATGGCTGGCAGGTAGTCTGGCCAGATGCCGCCGCCGTCCCCATTCTCGGCCCCTGCCCCCCGCCCGTCTGCCGGCGGCCCAGCCGATGGAGCGATCCCCTGGCAGCGGGTCGTCGGCTTCGATCCCGGGCTGAATATCACCGGGTACGGCGTCATCGATTGCCGTGGCGGGATCGTCAGGCTTGTCGAGGCGGGCACGATCCGCTCCCGTGGCGAGACGCTCGAGACCCGACTGGCGACGATCCACGAAGGCGTCCGCGACGTCCTCGGGGCCCTCTCCCCCGCCGTGATGGCGATCGAGCAGGTGTTCGTCCATGCGAAGTTTCCCCGCACGGCGATCCTCATGGGGCACGCCCGGGGGGTGATCTGTCTGGCGGCGGCCCAAGCCGGTTTGACGGTCAACAACTATCCCCCGGCGCGGGTCAAAAGCCTCCTCACCGGGAGTGGCCAGGCGGGGAAGGAACAGATGCAGGCGGCCGTCCAGCGGGAATTGGCCCTCGCCGCCCGCCCGGAACCGGCCGACGTCGCCGATGCCCTCGCCGTGGCACTGGCCGACTGGCACCTGCGGATCCGCCAGCGGGGATTGGCGCTCGGCTCGGGCGCCAAGCCGGCCCCGCGCCGGCCGGCGCGGCGTGCGGCACCGCCCCCCGAGGGGAGCGGAAAAGATGGCGGTGACGAAGGTTTCCCGGAGGATGACGGATGATCAAGCGGCTCACAGGAACGCTCGGGGCGGTCGAAATCGGCTCGCTCGAACTGACGATCGGGCCGGTCGTGCATGAAGTCCTCGTCCCGGAACTGGTCCGCCGCGACCTGCAGACGAAGGGGGGGCAGACGGTCACCCTCCACACCCTCGAGTTCCTCGAAGGGACCCCCGGCCGCGGCAACCTCGTCCCCAGGCTGGTCGGATTCCTCTCCGAGGTGGAGCGGGAATTCTTCGACCTCATCTGCGAAGTCGACGGGGTCGGCGTGCGCAAGGCCCTCCGCGCGATGGTCCGCCCGGTCGGCGAGATCGCCCGGGCGATCGAGGAGCAAGATGCCGCTGCCCTCTCCACGCTCCCCGGAATTGGCGCGGCCACGGCCGAACGGATGATCGCCAAGCTCCGCCGACGGATGCCCAAGTTCGCCCTCCTGGTGGGCCGCGAAACGCCCACGGCCGCCGCCGCAGGGGATGTCCTTGCCGAGACCTTCGAAGTGCTCCGCTCGCTCGGGCATTCCGAGACCGATGCCCGCCGGCTCTGCGACGCGCTCCGGGGCGAGAAGAAGAAGGTCAAGGATGTGCAGGAAGCCCTCGAGGTCATCTACCGATCGATGCACAAGCCACGCTGACGTTCCGGGGGAACTGGTGGTCGGAGGCGATCCCCGCCGCCGATGCCGCACAACCCGGGGCCGCGTGGTAGGCTGACGGCTTCCCGGGAGGACTGGACGGATGAGCAGTTACCGCGAGCCGACGATCCGAGGTGACGAAGAACCGCCCAGCGGTGAGGATCGCGCCCTGCGGCCGACACGCATGGCCGACATGGTCGGGCAGCGGGATGTCTACGAGCGCCTGATGATCGCCGTCGATGCCTCCCAGAAGCGCGGGGAGGTGCTCGGCCACATCCTCCTCGACGGCCCTCCGGGGCTGGGGAAGACGACGTTTGCCACCTGCATTCCCCGCGAACTGGGGACGACGCTCCAGATCGCCAGCGGCGCGGCGCTGGCCGCCCCGAAGGATCTCCTCCCCTATTTGAGCAACGCCGCCGAGGGGTCGGTGCTGTTCATCGACGAAATCCACCGCCTCCCGATCGCCGTCGAGGAGTTCCTCTATCCGGCAATGGAGGACTTCCGCATCGACATCACCCTCGGCGATGGCGTGGCGGCGCGGACGATCAACATGCCGCTGCGTCCCTTCACCCTCGTCGGCGCGACGACCCGCCCCGGCCTTCTCTCGGCACCGTTGCGCGATCGCTTCCAGATGCGCGAGCACCTCGATTTCTATCCCCCGGAGGATCTCGCGGAGATCGTCCGTCGTTCAGCCGCGAAACTCTCGATGCCGATGGATGACGCGACGGCCGACGAGATCGCGCAGCGCAGCCGGGGAACGCCGCGTCTGGCAAACAATCGGCTCCGCTGGATCCGCGACTATTCCACGAGCCGGGCCGAGGGGACGCTCGATCTGGCCATCGCCCGCACCGCCCTCGGTATGCAGGGGATTGACGGGCTCGGACTCGACGGGTTCGACCGCCGCTACCTGGAGACGATCCTGCGGGTGTTCGGCGGCGGGCCGGTGGGGATCGAGGCCATCGCCCACACGATGAGCAGCGCCACCGACACGCTCGAGGACGACGTCGAGCCGTTCCTCCTCCGCTGCGAGCTCGTCGTCCGCACTCCGCGGGGGCGCAAGCTCACCCCCCGTGGGGAGGAGCACTTGGGGGGGTTCCCGGCGGGAGGCAGCCAGACGCGGTTGTTCTAAAGCCGGGGAAAAGTTGCGGTCGAGCGGGGGGCCGGAGGCCGGGAGAATCTCGGCGGAGTCGCCGCTCCCCGGGCGGACCGGGCTCTCGGCGGCGGCCGCCAGCCCGAGGGGCGTCGGGGCTGCGAAGGGGCGATTGACCCACAACCCCCGGTGCGGCTACATTTTCGGGCTCGACTCGACCCGGTCCCCAAGGTGATTTCATGGCCGTCCCTAAACGCCGCCAATCAAACCAAAAGACCCGCTCCCGGCGGGCGCACGACTTTCTGACGCCCCGTCAACTGACTTTCTGTTCGAACTGCGGAAAGGCCGTGCCGACCCACCACGTCTGTGGAACGTGTGGCCATTACATGGGCCGCCCGGTTCTCAAGACCGAGGAATGAGCGTTGGCCCGCCCCGTTGATGGTGGCGATGCCGTAAAGCCCGGCGGCGGTGGACCGGCGGTCGCCGTCCTTTTTCCAGGCCAAGGTGCGCAGGCAGTTGGGATGCTCGGGGACTGGATCGACGGTCATCCGTCGGCCGCCCGGCTCTTCGAGCGCGCCGCCGACCTCCTCGGCTACGATCTGGCAGAGATCTGCCGAACAGGCCCTGCCCCCTCCCTCGACACCACCGCGGTCAGCCAACCGGCGATCCTTGTCACGAGCCTGGCGCTGCTCGAGGTGCTGCGGGCCCGTCACGCCGACTCTTCCGGGGGGTGCCCGGTCGATGCGGCGGTTGTCACGGCCGGGTTGTCGCTCGGGGAGTACACGGCGCTGGTGTTTGCCGGCGCGATCGACTTCGAAGATGCCGTCCGCCTCGTCGCTGTCCGCGGCCGGGCGATGCAGGCCTGTGCAGAGGCACGCCCGGGATCGATGGTCGCCGTCCTCGGGCTCGACCGGGAGCGGATCGCAGGGCTCTGCGACGAGGTCCGCGGGGAGGATGTCCTCGAGATCGCCAACGTGCTCTGCCCCGGGAACGTCGTCGCTTCTGGGAGCACCGCCGCCTGCGAACGGCTCCGCGATGTCGCGACCGCCGCCGGGGCGATGAAGTGTGTCACGCTCGGCGTCGCCGGCGCGTTCCACACCAAGCTCATGCAACCGGCGGTGGCGGAACTCGCCGCGGCCCTGGGGCGGACGCCGATCCGCCCGCCGCGGATCCCCGTCGTGAGCAATGTCGATGCGCGGCCGCATACCGATCCAGAGGAGATCCGCCGCCTCCTGGCCCGCCAGGTCGTCGGGGTCGTCGAATGGCAGGGCTCGATGGAATGCCTTCTGGCGGCTGGCGATATCGGCGGATTCGGCGTCCGTGCCCTCTGGGAGGTCGGGCCGGGGCGCGTGCTGCGGGGACTCGCCAAGCGGATCGATCGGAGTGTCCCCTGCTCCGGAGTGATCGACTGATCGGCGGGGACTGCCAGCCCGCCGGGCCCACACCACACCACTCACTGAGGAGGATTGCCATGGGTAGGAGCACGGAAGCCAAAGACGCGGTCGCGGCACGGTTGAAGGTCGATCTGTCGGGGCAGGTGGCGATCGTCACCGGTGCCTCGCAGGGGATCGGCCGAGCGATCGCCGAGACGCTCGCCGCCAACGGGGCGACCGTCGCCCTCGTGGCCCGTAATGCCAGCAAGATCGCCGCCGTGGCGGCCGCCATCCGCGCGGCCGGTGGCGCCGCAGAGGAGTTTTCCTGCGACGTCTCCAAGGCGGACAGCGTCGCTGCCGTGGTCGATTCGACAGTCGCCAAGTTCGGCCGCGTCGACATCCTCGTCAACAACGCCGGCGTCACCCGCGACACGCTCCTCCCGCGGATGAGCGACGAGGAGTGGGACGAGGTCATTGCCACGAATCTCCGCGGGCCGTTCCTCTTCATGCGGGCCGTGAGCCGGCCGATGATGCAGCAGCGCTACGGGAGGATCATCAATGTGGCGAGTGTCGTCGGCCAGATCGGCAATCCGGGGCAGGCCAACTACTCCGCGTCGAAGGCCGGGCTGATCGGCATGACGCGGACGGTGGCCAAGGAGCTCGCCGGCCGGAAGGTGACCGTCAACGCCGTGGCGCCGGGCTTCATCGCCAGCGAGATGACCGCGGCGCTCGGCCCACTGGTGCTTGAGGAGGTGAAGAAGCGGGTCCCCGCCAAGCGGATCGGCGAGCCGTGGGAGGTGGCCGAGGCGGTGCTGTTCCTCGCGGCCCCGTCTTCGGCCTACGTGACGGCCCAGGTTCTGACCGTCGACGGGGGGATGATCGGTTGATCGCGGCGTCCTCTCCAACCTCCCTTGGGGGGCCCGCAGGATCTGCTGGTAGGCTGGGGGGACAAGTGCGTTCGTTCGGTCTGGACATTCTGGGGGCGGAGCAGGTATATCTTCGGCGACCGTGCCGAACTCGGCCGATATTCGAGACGGTGCTCGCTCGGTGCGGGTTGGCCGGCTCCGAAAACACTCCCGAAAGGTTGTGGGGAAATGGCCCCCGCGACACAATTTCAGTGATCGGGCGTCACGGTCCGACACTTCCTGGGATCGCACGCGTCGCCCCAGGACACTGCTTCTTCACAAACTCGCGTATTCATCCGTTTTGACCCGTTCCGTTGGGCCGGCTCCCTCTGGGGTGTCGCGCCGGGAGGATTCATAAGGTGGCTTCCGTCCAAGACCGCGTGATCGAGATCGTCTCGTCTCAACTGGGGGTCAGCAAGGAGAACATCACCGCCGAGACGTCGTTTATCAGCGACCTCGGTGCCGACTCTCTCGACACCGTCGAGTTGGTGATGGAACTCGAGGAAGAGTTCGAGATCAACATTCCCGATGACGCTGCCGAAAAGATCCAGACGGTGGGTCAGGCGGTTGAGTTCATCGAGAAGCACCAGTCCTGACGGGGCGTTCCATGAAACGCCGCGCGGTCGTTACCGGCTTGGGAGTCGTCACATCCCTTGGCCGGCCGATGGAAATCTTCTGGGAACGCCTCGTCCGTGGGGACAGTGGGGTCGGTCCGATCACGCTCTTTGACGTGAGCGGATTCAAGATCCAGTTCGCCGGCGAGGTTCCCTGGAAGGCCGAGGAGCAAGGGATCGCGAGCCCGAAGGATCTGCGGCGCCTCGACCGGTTCACGCAGTTCGCCATGGCGTCGGCAGCCGACGCCGTGACCGACTCGGGGATCGACTTTTCGCGCGAGGATCCCTACCGCTGCGGGGTCGTCATCGGGTCGGGGATCGGCGGACTGTCGGAATTCGAGACGCAGCACGAGCGGCTGCTCACGAAGGGCATCGACAAGGTCTCGCCGTTCACGATCCCCAAGCTGATGGTCAACTCTGGCAGCGGTCATGTGTCGAGCATGTACGGGCTCAAGGGTCCGAATTTCGCCGTTGCCACGGCCTGCGCCAGCGCTGGCAACTCAATCGGCTGCGCTCTCCGGTCGATTCAAAGCGGCGATGCCGACGTGATGTTGACGGGGGGGAGCGAGGCGGCGCTGACGCCCATGGGGCTGGCCGGCTTCCAAAACATGCGCGCCCTCTCGTTCCGGACTGACGATCCGCAGCGGGCGAGCCGTCCGTTCGATGCCGACCGAGACGGCTTCGTGCTCGCCGAGGGGGCCGGCGTTGTGGTTCTCGAAGAGTTCGAGCACGCCCGCCGGCGCGGCGCGAGGATCTACGGCGAATTGATGGGCTACGGGGCGAGCGGCGATGCCGGTCACATCACCCAGCCCGACGAAGAGGGGCGTGGCGCGGCACGGGCCATGTCGATGGCGCTGGAGGACGCCGGTCTCGGGCCCGATCGGATCGAATATGTCAACGCCCACGGCACGAGCACCCCGCTGGGTGACAAGGCGGAGACGGTGGCGATGAAGCGGGTCTTCGGCGCGCACGCCTTCCGCTTGGCGGTCTCGAGCACGAAGAGCCAGTTGGGGCACACGCTCGGTGCCAGCGGTGGCATCGAGTTGGTGGTCTGCGCGCTGACGATCGCCCGCGGGGTCATCGCCCCGACGATCAATCTCGAGACCCCCGATCCTGACTGCGATCTCGATTATGTCCCGCGGTTTGCCCGGCAGGCCCATGTCGACGTGGCCATGAGCAACAGCTTCGGGTTCGGCGGCCACAACGCCTCGCTCGTGCTCGCGCGGCTGAAATAGCCTCGTGATCCGCCCGGTGACGGCGGCGATTCGGCTTGCTGCGGGCACCACGGGCCCCCTACCCTCCCCCTCCGTTGATGGTCTGCTTGGCTGCGGCCCGGGCGGTTTCGCCCGGACGCGTGCGGCTCGCTCCCCCGGGGGCCTTTTGATGGCTCATCGCTCTCCTCCCATCCGCGTCACGGCTTGGATCTCGATCCTGCTCTCGATCCTGCTCGGGCTCCGGGTGAGCGAGTCACTGGCCCAACTGCCGGCCGAGGCGGGCCAGACCCTCGCATCCCACGACATCTCACCGTGGGTCAGACAGGCCGGGCCGGGGAGCCAGAAGTACATCGTCGACTGGGTGCTCCAGGAGACGGGCTATGCCGCCTGGCACGGCGTCGTGCCGGCATCGCTCTCGGCCGACGAGAACCGGCTGGTGGTGTTCCATCAAGCTCAGATGCAGGAGCGCGTCGGGGAGATTGTCGCCCGCTTCACCACCGCGGCCGACACGCCCCATCGCTTCTCCGTCAGGGTGATGGGGGTGGGCACTCCGTCGTGGCGGAACGACGCCCGCGCGCTCCTCCACGGGATTCCAGCGGCCACGCCCGGCGTCCAGGCCTGGATCATGTCGCGCGAGGAGGCGGCCACACTCCTGGCGATGTTCCGTCGCCGCGGCGACTGTGCTGAGCTCCCCACCGGCGCGGTTCAGGCGGCCAACGGCCTCCCCGCGGTCCTCGCCGGCGGGCGGAAACGGCCGTATGTCCAGGAAATCCAGCCGTCATCGGTGGCCCCAGGGTGGCAGACCTTGCCGGCGGCCTGCGACGAGGGGATCACGCTCGACGTCCAGCCGCTCCTCACCCGGGATGGCAGCGCCGTCGAGGCGGTCCTCCGCTGCCGTATCGACCAGATCGAGCGGATGGCGATCGTGCCGGTCACGCTCCCCACGCCCGACCGGCAGCGTTCCCAGATTGAGGTCCCGCAGGTCTCGGCCGTCCGCATCGGCGAGCGGTTCCGCTGGCCGACGACGCAGGTCCTCGTCGTCGGGCTGGGGTTGGTGCCGTGGCCGGTGCCGGGCAACAATACCGCCGGTTCGGCGGCACTGCTGGCCGATGCCAAGCGAACCGATGTGGTGGTCTTTGTGGAGCCCAGGCTCCGCGGGTCGCCCTGATGAATCCGGCTGCCCTGCTGATCGCCGCATGTCCGTGCCGACGGCATGGGGAGGACGCCATCGCCCCGAGGAACCTCGCATGACCGCTTCCGTCCGCCGTGTCGTTGTCACCGGAGTGGGGCTCGTCTCACCGCTCGGCCTGGCGCCTGACGATCTGTGGGGGGGCTTGGTGGCCGGACGCAGCGCCGTCGGGCCGATCGAGCAGTTCCCCACCGCCGGCCTCCCGCTCCACCACGGCGCCGAAGCCCGCGGCTTCACTGGTGAGATCGACAACTTCGGTCCGCTCGAGGCCGAGACGAAGAAGGCGATCCGCAAGGGGCTCAAAGTGATGTGCCGGGAGAGCCAGATGGCCGTCGCCGCGGCCCAGCGCGCGCTCCATGATTGCGGCCTGTCGGGGGCGGACCGTGTCCCGGAGCGGGTCGGGTGCGTGTTCGGGTCGGACTACATGCTCACGCTTCCGGAGGACTTCACTTCCGGGGTCGCCAACTGCCGGGGCCCCGACGGGGCCTTCGAGTTCGATCGTTGGGCGGTCGACGGGATGCCGCTGCTCAATCCGCTCTGGTTGCTCAAGTATCTCCCCAACATGCCCGCCAGCCACATCGCGATCTACAACGATCTCCGGGGCCCGAGCAACTCGCTGACCCTCCGCGAGGCCAGTGGGCATGTCGCCATCGGGGAGGCGACGATGACGATCCAGCGCAACGCCGCCGACGTGATGCTTGCCGGGGCGACCGGCACGCGCATCCACCCCATGAAGACCGTCCACGCTCTGCAGAGCGAGCAGGTGGCCTTCGGCCCCGACGATCCGACCACCTGGAGCCGACCCTTCGACCGCCACCGGAGCGGGATGGTGCTGGGCGAGGGGGCAGCGGTGCTCGTCCTCGAGGAGCTCGAACACGCCCGGCGCCGCGGGGCGACGATTCTCGGCGAGGTCCTCGGGCATGCGTCGCGCCACGCCGCCGATCGACTCAACATCGGGCTGCGGCGGAAGGCCCTCGGCTTGGCGATGGCGCGGGCCCTCGGGATGGCGCAACTGCCCGGGGGACGCCCCGGTCATCTCCATGCCCACGGCTTGAGCACGGTGGGGGGTGATCGGAGTGAGGCCGAGGCCCTCGGTGATCTCCTCGGCGCGGATGCGACTGCGATCCCGACGGTGGCCGCCAAGGCCAACTTCGGCAACCTCGGCGCCGGCAGCGGGATCGTGGAGTGCATCGCCAGCCTGTGGGCGCTGCGTCATGGCACCCTTTTCCCGCTGCTCAACCATACGACGCCCGATCCGGCCTGTCCGATCCGGGCCGCGGTCAGCGGCGATCCGGCGGGGGCCTCCTTCCTTTCTTCGTCGGTCACCCCCCAGGGGCAGGCTGGTGCGGTGGTGATCGGCGGTTGGAATCTCGGTGCGTAACGGCCCCGGTGGTGGCACCGGCAGGGGCTGTCGCCCCCTCCCTCCCCCCCGGGGCGGACGGAGGCTCCTTGACAGTCGTCTCCCCTCCCCCTACCCTTCCGGGTTGTGCCTCGTGGAGGTGGCTGCTGGAGTCCGGAGCGCCGTTGGGTGGTGCGGTCCGCAGGGAAGGTTTCCCTGGTGGGTCGTGTCGCTCGGCGGGCGACCAGTTCGTGTGTGGCGTCGGCCGTCTGGCTGCATTCCGCGGGTCATGGTGCCTGCGATGCTGTCGGTCCGGGTTTTTCGCTGCCAACGTCGGGTCAACGTGCCGCTGGTGGCTCATGCCTCCGGGGGGGTGCGGGCCGGTTGGCGGTCTGTCCCGTGCCAGTGCCGTCATTCGCAGGGTCAACGCCAGGTGCCATCCCTCCCGAGGGTGGTGCGGCGGAAGACCGACCACGACCGAGCACGATCCAGTTCGCCGAGATCGCCGTCCGAGACACTCATGAAGCCTGAAGAAATCCTCCGCATCGTCGATGCGATCCATCGCGACAAGAAAATCGACAAGGAGATCGTCTTCCAGGCGATCGAGGCAGCGCTCGTCACCGCCCTGACGCGTCAGTATGGCGAAACCTCGGATGTGCAGGTGGCCATCGATCGGGCCGACGGCCGCGTTCATGGCACCCGCGACGGCGTCGAGATCGACACCGCGGAGCTATCGGGCCGGATCGGCGCTCAGACGGCCAAGCAGGTCATCATCCAAAAGATCCGCGAAGCGGAGCGGGATGCGATCCACGACGAGTTCGAGGAGCAGATCGGACTGATGGTGTCGGGGGTCGTAAGCCGCTTCGAGGGGGCCACGGCCACCGTGACGCTCGGGGCCACCGAGGCGATCCTGCCGCGGAGCGAGCAAATCCCCGGAGAGACTTTCCACCCCAACGAGCGCATCCGGGCAACGATCTTCGAGGTCCGGAAGGTCGGTAGCCGGGTCAAAATCATCCTCTCCCGGATCCGCCCGCAACTCGTACAGCGGCTCTTCGAGCAGGAGATCCCCGAGATCGCCGATGGCGTGATCGAGATCCGGGCGATCTCACGTGAGCCCGGATACCGCAGTAAGGTTGCGGTCATCAGTTCTGATGCCCGCGTCGACTGTGTCGGTGCCTGTGTCGGTGTCCGGGGGAGTCGGATCAAGAACATCGTCGAGGAACTCGGCGGCGAGCGGATCGACATCGTCCGTTGGAGCGACGATCTTCAGGTCCTCGTCCCCAACGCGCTGCAGCCAGCCGAGGTCGACGAGGTGATCCTCTGCCAGATGCTCGGGCGAGGGATCGTCTTGGTCCGCGAGGATCAATTGTCGCTAGCGATCGGTCGCCGCGGGCAGAACGTCCGTCTCGCCAGCAAGCTCTGCGGCTGGGACATCGAGATCATGACGCGCGAGGAACTCGACCAGCAGATCGAGCGCGCCGTCACCGGGTTCTCCTCGATTCCAGGGCTCGACGAGTCGTTGGCTGAGAAGCTCGTCGGGGAGGGGTTCCTCTCCTACGACGATCTGTCGGTGATCGAGCCCGACGACCTCATGGAGATGGGGGGGCTGACGGCCGAGGCGGTCGACCTGATCGTCGCCGAGGCCGAGGCGCGGGCCGCGCAGGCCGAGTCGGCTGCGGCCGACGAGCGCCGCAAGCAACGCGAGCAGGACCGCATCGACCGGGCAACGGCCGAGGCCGACGCCGCTGAGCAGGCGATCACCGCGGCGCGCGAAGCGCAGGAACCGGTGGTGGCGGCGGACGGTGGCCTGTCCGAGCACGGCGTCGAGGCGACCTCCGCAGGAGGTTCGGAAGCGGCCGCCGAAGGGGCCTCGCCGGCGGGTGGGCGGGAGTGATGGACAGGCTGGAAGTGGTTTTTCGTGCTGGAAAAGAGGCAGCTTCAGCCGCCGTGGGGCGGATTAGCCGCGGTGGTTGGAACGATCATGACGGTTGGCTCGGTTTTGCAAGGGACGGTGTTCCGGGTAGGTTGAATGGATCGGGATTCGGGTCTGATGGCCCTCCCGCTGGTGTGATCACGTGGGCGGTGGCCCGACGAGGTGAGCGTGGCAGTTCGTATCTACACCCTGGCGAAGGAATTGAAACTCGACAGCAAAGAGCTCGTCGAGATCTGTTCCCGCGCCGGTATCCAGGACAAAGGCTCGGCGCTCGCCAGCATGACCGACGAGGAAGTCGCCCGCTTGAAGGAGTTCATGGCCGGCAAGGCTGCGAAGCCTGCTGACCGGCCCACTCCCGGCGGGGCGTCGCTCGTTCGGCCCGCGGTGCCGGTCCGACCGGTCGTCAGTGGCAAGCCTCCGGTGATCGCTGCCAAGGGCCCGTCGACGCCCGCTGCAAAGCCGGCTCCAACGCAGTCACCAGAGCCGAAGCCGGCCGTCGTGATGCGCCCCCTTTCCGGTCCGCTCAGCGCCGGCCGCACGGCCGATGGGCCAGGACTGCGCCGCTCACCCGAGCCCCAGCGCCCCGACCCGGTTGCTGTGGAGCCCGCGCCGCAGGCGCCGATCGCTCCCTTGCCCCCTCCCCCCCCGCGTCCTGCTCCTGCTCCAACTCCTGCTCCGCCTCTTTCTCGGTCGTCCGGTCCGCTCCGCCGTGAGGATTACATCGCTCCAGGCGGCGTCGCGGCCCGGGCTAAGCCGCCGGAGATCGGTAGTAAAACCACGGAACCGCGGCCGCGCCCAGCTGGCCTCCGCCCCGGTGGGGATGGCCCTAAGCCCCTTCCCCGCCCGGCGTTTAAGCTTGCCCCCCTCCCTGCTGCCGGTCGTCCGGCGGCACCGCGGGTCTCCCAGGAACCGGCGGCCCAAAAGCCCGACGTGAAGCTTCCTCTTGATGCGATCCGCAGCGCGAAGGCTGGGGGTGCCAAGCCCCTCGCCGACCACATGCGGAAGCATGAGCAGCGGCAGGCCGCTGAGGGGCGTCCGCGTCTGGGGGGTCCGGCAGGTCCGGTCCGCACAGGAGGGCGTAGTGGGCCCGGCCCGGCGCCTGTGCCGCCGTTGATGGAGTCTGGTGTCCGTCCCCGACGGACGCCGTCCAAGGGGCCCGGTGGGCCCGAGGAGACGCCCGGCCGCGATACGAAGCAGATCGGCCGGCGGCGGTTCGATCGCGGGGGGGGTGACGATGACGATGGCGGTGGCCGTCGCCGTCGGTCCTCGCGGCACCGCAAGGGAATCACGATCTCGACCGCCGCTCCGCGGAAAACGAATGTTTCCATTCAGGTCCCCTGCACGGTGCGCGCATTTTCCGAGGCGATCGGCTTGTCGGCGAGCGACGTCCTGAAGAAACTGCTGACGTTTGGGATGGCGTCGATGCCGAGCATGGGCTCGATGCTCGATCGTGACACCGTCGAACTCCTCGCTGCTGAACTCGGCGTCCAGCTCGATCTGAAGACGGCCGAAGATCTCGAGAAGGAACTCCTCGCCGGCTTCGATGCCATCGACGAGGATCCGACCCTCCGCGATCCCCGCCCGCCGATCGTGACGTTCCTCGGCCATGTCGATCACGGGAAGACCTCCCTCCTCGACCGGATCCTGGGGATGAATGTCGCCGCCCGCGAGAGCGGTGGCATCACTCAGCACATCCGTGCCTACACCGTCAAGCACAACGACAAGTCGATCACCTTCGTCGACACCCCCGGCCACGAGGCCTTCACGCAGATGCGGGCCCGCGGGGCCAATGTCACCGATTGCGCCGTCCTCATCGTCGCCGCTGACGACGGCATCATGCCGCAGACCGAGGAAGCGATCAGCCATGCCAAGGCGGCCGGCGTGCCGATCGTCGTCTGCATCAATAAGATCGATCTCCCCGGGATCGACATCCAGCGCATCTACCAGCAACTCGCCGCCAGCAACCTTCTTCCCACCGAGTGGGGTGGCGAGACCGAGGTCGTCAAGACGAGTGCCCTGACGGGCGAAGGGGTCGATCATCTCCTCGACATGCTTCTGACGATCGCGGAGCTCAATGATCTCCGGGTCAATTCGTCCCGTGCAGCGGCGGGGGTGTGCCTCGATGCCTCGATCCACGATGGGCGCGGTGTTTCCGCCTGCCTCATCGTGCAGAAGGGGACGCTGCGGGTCGGTGATTCGCTCGTCTGCGGTGAGGCTAGCGGCACGGTCAAAGCGATGCACGACACCCTCGGGAAGAAGCGGATCACTGCGGCCGGGCCTTCCCAGCCGGTGCTCGTCAGCGGTCTCGACATCGCTCCCGGTGCCGGCGACCGCTTCCAAGTGGTGACCTCGATCGCCATGGCCCGCGAGGTGGCCCTCAAGCGGAGCGGCATCCGTCGCCACAGCAGTCTCGCGAGCGCTCCGGTGCATGTCACGCTCGAGAACCTCCTCGACCGTCTCGGCACGCAAAAGACCCCGACGCTCAATCTCATCGTCCGGGCGGATGTCCGTGGCTCGATTGAAGCGATTCTGAAGGAACTGACGAAGCTCGATCATCCCGAGGTCAAGATCCGGATTCTCCAGTCGACGGTCGGCGGGGTGACGGAAGCCGACGTCCAACTCGCCGACGCCTCCGATGCGATCATCATCGCGTTCAATGTCGTGCCCGACGAACGGGCCCGCTCGCTCGCCGAGGATCTCGGCGTTGAGGTGCGGCGTTACGAGATCATCTACCAGGTCACCGATGACCTGCGGAACGCCCTCGAGGGGATGCTCGCCCCGGAAAAGCGCGAGACCGAACTCGGCAGGGCCCTTGTCCAGCGGACCTACTCGATCAGCCGGCTCGGCGTCATCGCCGGTTGCCGCGTGATCTCCGGCGTGATCGCCCGCAACGGCCGGCTCCGCGTGATCCGCGACAACCGGGTGCTCGGCGACTACGGCGTCGAATCGCTCAAGCGCGAGAAAGACGATGCCCGTGAGGTCCGCGACGGGCTGGAGTGCGGCATCAAGGTGACCAATTTCAACGACCTCAAGGAGGGCGACGTCCTCGAGTGCTACCGGATCGAGGAAGTCGCGCGGACGCTGTCGTGAGCACTCGTCGCCAACTCAAGGCCGCCGAGGCGGTGCGCGAAGTGGTCAGCATGGCCATCCTCACCGAGGTGCGCGATCCGCGCGTCCGTGACGTCACCGTCACCGGGGTGGAGATGGATGCCGACATGCGATCGGCCATCGTCCATGTGTCGGTGATGGGGGACGAAGCCAAGCAGAAATTGGCGCTGCGGGGCCTGGCGAACTCCGCCGGCTTCCTCCAGTCACGGATCGCCGATCGGATCGAGACCCGCTACACGCCCCGGCTCAGCTTCGAAATCGACGGGGGCGTCAAGAAATCGCTCGAGATCGCCCGTATTTTGGCGGAGGTGCTCGGGCCTTCGTCCGGGGACGGCGCCGCCGTTCCCCCGGCGGATGCGGGTACGGAATCGCCGGAACTCCGGCAACGTGCCCCGGCTGAAGAGGTGCCGGGCGAGGATCCACAGGAACAGGCATGACCACACCGAACCGGCAGCAGCCCAATCGTCAGCAACTCGTTGCCAAGCTCCACAAGGCGCTGCGCGCTACCTACAAGCCGGTCGATCCGGACATCCAATCCCCGCTTCTCGACCAGGTGCTCTACGCCTGCTGCCTCGAGAATACCCCGTATGACGTGGCGGAGCGTGCCTACAAGCGGCTCGGCGAGACCTACTTCGACCTCAACGAAGTCCGCGTCACGACGGTGGCCGAGCTCGCCGAGACCCTCCACGATCTGCCCGATCCAGCCCGGGCCGCTCTCGCCCTCCGGCGCGTGCTCCAGGGGGTGTTCGAGTCGACCTACAGCTTCTCGCTCGACAACGCCAAGAAGCACTCGATCGCGCACGGCATGAAGACGCTCGAGCACATCCATGGCATCCCGCCGTTCGTCGTGGCGTTCATCGGTTCGACGGCCCTCGGTGGCCACTTCATCCCTGTCGATCTGGGGGCGATGCAGGGGTTGCTCCTCGCCGGTGTGATGTCGCAGGAGGAGTATGACGGGGCGAAGTGCCCCGGGCTCGACCGTTTCATCCCGAAGAAGGCCGGGTTGGAGTTCGGATCGTTGCTCCACCAATTCGGTGTCGAGGTCCTGACGAACCTCCACGGCGCTGCGGTCAAGAAGATCTTGCAGGCGGTCAATCCCGAAGCCAAGCGGATGCCGAAGCGCGGCGAACCGCTCCCCCTGCCAGTGCCCCCGCCCACCGCCGAAGGCAAAGACGCCCAGAAGGCTGCCGAGGCGGCTCGCACCGCGGCCGAGGAGCACCGCCCCGCGGGGCCCCAAGCCGCTGCCCGTCCTGCCGGGAAGACACCACTTCCCCCCCCCGGCTCGGGTCCGAAACGGGCGGCTGACGGGAGCGTCGTCGCTGGGTCGAAGCCCGGCCCGAAGCCGTTTGTCGTCAAGCCCAACGTCGGACGACCGGTCACGGTCAAACCAGCCGAGCCGGAGGAGCTTGCCCCGCCAGCGGTCAAGAAGGCTGATGTGGCCAAGAAGGCTGATGTGGCCAAGAAGGCTGATGTGGCCAAGAAGCCCGCCGGCAAACTGCCGGTGCCGCCGAAGGGGGCCGCCGACAAGGGGGCAACAAAGAAGCCGGTGACGGCCGACAAGCCGGCGTCGGCGGAGAGCCACAAGTCATCCGACAAGGGGGCTTCCGCGGCGAAGGGCAAGGCGGCCAAGCCCCCGGCTGACCGCGCCCCGTCCGGGGATCGGCACTCCGATGACCTGACACGCCGCAAGCCGCGGTAGCACGCTGTGGATGATGTGATCCGCCGCAGGGTGCGGCGTACTCTCACCGACAACCAGACGCGGATCGATCCCCGAGATTCCCCTCCAGCCAACGGAGCAGCGCGTGGCCGGCCATTCCCACTGGGCAAACATCTCCCGCAAGAAGTCGCTCATTGATGCGAAGCGGGGCAAGCTGTGGAGCAAACTGGCGAAGGCGATCATCGTGGCTGCCAAGCATGGTGGGCCCGATCCCGACGCCAATCTCCGTCTCCGGTATGCGATCGATGCCGCGAAGGCGGTGAGCATGCCCAAAGAGAACATCCAGCGGGCGATCCGCACCGGCACCGGTGAGTTCAAGGGGGGCGATCTCGAGGAGTCGCTCTACGAGGGATATGCCGCCGGAGGGGTCGCGGTCCTCTGCGAGATCCTCACCGACAACAAGAACCGCACGGCACCGGAGATCCGCAAGATCTTCGAGATGTGCGGTGGCAAACTCGGGGCTACTGGGTGCGTCGCCTACCTTTTCCTGCGGAAGGGGGCCGTGCGTCTGCCGCTGGCCTCGTGTTCCGAGGATCGATTGATGGAGTTGGCGATCGAGGCCGGGGCCGACGACGTGAAGCCCGCTGGTGACCGCTGGGAGGTGATCTGCGAGCCGTCCGCGATGGTTGACGTGATCGCGGCGATCCAGGGGGCCGGGATGACGATCGAGTCGAACGAGATCGTCCGCATCCCCACCAACTCGGTCGATGTCGACGATGTCGACACGGCCCGTCGTGTCCTCCACCTCATGGAGCGTCTCGACGATCACGACGACGTCCAGAGCGTGGCGGCGAACTTCAACATCCCCGACGAGGCGATGGCCCAACTGGGGTGAGCCCGCGGTGGGCCTTATTCAAGCGCTGCAGCCGCCGCGGCGGCTGCCCCCGGCTCCTCGGCGTGCTCCACCTGCGGCCAGTAGGTGTCGAAGTCGAACTGCGGGCTGTTGTCGAGGTCGTGGCATTCGAGGCAGTTGTTCATAACCCGCTGCTTTTCCTGCGGTGTGTCGAGGGCGAGATGGAGCTCGGCCCGGAGCCGCTCCCGGTCGGCGGCAGGAACGCGAACCTGCCCCCTTTCGGCCGAGGCGTGGGCGGCGGCGGGCCCGTGGCAGTTCTCGCACCCCTGTTGGGCGAGCTGCGGCGTGGCCTTGACCCCCATGAATCCCCCCTCGTAGGGCTGGAACTTCTGCGGGGCCCAGCCGACGACGTGGCAGGAGAGGCACTCGGGGTCGCCGTCGCGGCGTGGTGTTTGGGTTTCCAGGGTGGTCAGCGCCTCGGCGTGCCCCGAGTTGGTCCACACCTCGAACGACGACGTGTGGCATTCGGCACAGGTGGCGCTGCCGGCGAACCGGCGGCCGGTCGGGTGGCGGCCGGGGGTGAGCCCGAGGCCCGTCAGCCCCAGGGTCTCCAGCTGCGCTTGGTAGCCGGCCAGAAGCCGGATCATCTCCTCGGCCTCTCCCCAGCGGGCATCGAGTGGCACACGCTGGGAGCGGATCGGCTGGGTGGCATCGTCGAACAGGCCGATGACGACGGCGAACATCCCCTTGTGGCCGAGCTCAAGGAGGTGGCGGTCGACCGGGGGTTTGCCGGCGGCCCGGTGCGGGGGGAGCTTCTCCGGTTGGGCGGGGGGCTCCTCGGCCCCTCCCGCGGTGACCACGAAGTCAAACTGGGGATAGCGGGCCGCGAGTTTCTTCGTTTCCTCCGGCGTGGCAAAGGCGAGGAGCACCTGATGGTCGCAGCCCGCCCGGGCGAGGGCCGCGGCCGGTTCGACGAGTGCCTCGGCGGCCGGCTTGGTGGCGATCAGGTCGTTGCGGATCTCGGCCAGTTCGGCGTCCCCCAGAACGGCAGTGATGCCGATCTTCAGCCCTCCGGCCTCGACGATCCGGTAGAGCGGCGTGATCCCCGAATCGAATCCGATCAGACCGACGTTGGCGCACACGAACGGCGTCGGCGTGTCGCCAACCGCCGAAACCGCCGCCACAACCTCTTCGGCGGGGAGGCGGAGATCCTTGGGGCCGAAGCCAACGGCGGCATACTGCATCGCCTTGAGGCCGTCGACGATCGAGCCGAACTTGATCTCCGTCTGCCGGCCGAAACGGTTGACCTGATCACCGAGATCGAGCGCCACCACCGGCCATTCCGCCGCGGCCAACGCCCCGAGGAAGTTGCGCCGTCGGCTCAAGCCCCCCTTCTGGTTCTCCTTGCCGGTGCACCCGCACGGCTCGATGTAGCCGTCGAGCTCGCCGGTGAACACGAGGACGGCCTTCGGCTGCGGCCAGCCCTGGAAGACCTCGCCGTTGCGCTTCTGGAACGTCGCGGCCGTTTCGTCGCTGACCCCCGCCCCCTGTGACGGCGCGGCGGAAGCCTCGTTCGCGGAGGCCGGGGGAGCCCAAAGGGGCAGCAGGCCCCCGCCGACGAGCACCGCCAGGATCGTGGCGGCTCCGCGCCGACCGGCCGATGCGGCCATCCGGGCTAGGGAGAGGAGAGGACGGCGGCACCACGGGCGGACGGGGCTGGACATGGCATCGATTCCGGCGGCTGGGGGCGGGCGGGGGCACCGGGCGCCGTGATCGTCACGGGCCGACGGCGACACTCACGGGGATGGTCATCGTGGGGGAGTCGGGATGCCCCGTGTCGAGCACGATCCGGCCGGCCGGCGCCTGGCTCGATCCGAGATGGTTGCAGGGGGCACTCCCGGCGGGGATCGTGATCGTGAGGGGGAACCTCATGACCGCGCCGCTCCCCACGGGCTTGCCCTCGCCGACCGCCACCTGCATCGAGGCAGGAACCACGTCACGGACCACCGGGTGGACTGCGTCACGGTGGGCCCCCTTGGCCGTGATGAACACCTGCGTGTTCGTCCCGGTGCGCCCGGAAATGGTGCCGAGCTGGAGGACCTGACGGGAGGAATCCCATCCCTGGCCCGCCAAGGCAAGGTCACCCGCCACGGTTCCCTCGACGGTCACCTCCGCCCGCACGATCTCGGGGAGGAAGAGATCGATCTGGATGGTTTTGCGGAGTGGTCCGATGGGGACGCCGGCGAGGATCTCGACGTCGAGCAGAACGCCCCCCGTCGCGCCGCGCTCCCTGGCGATCTCCTCGGCAGACAGGGGGGACGTAGTAAACGACACAAACTGGGAGGTTTCGGAGTCTGGGGTGCTGATCTCTTTGACCGTCGGCGGCTCCTTGCCGTAGGTGTAGATCCGCGCGGATGCCTTGACGCCCCCCTGGCTCGGAATCGACGTCAGAACGATCGATTTCGGCTCCGCCTTCCAGACCGGCACCACGAACCCCTCGACGACGAAGACGACCTCGGGGCGGCGGGGATCGTTGGTAAAAACGGTCGCCTGCTGCCGGAACGCCCCTCCGGTCTTCCCCCGCCACTTCAGGCGCAATTCCGCCGCCCCCCCGGGCGGGAGCAGCTTCTCGGCGTCGGTCTCGCCCCCCTCGACAGCCTCGAAGTCGCTCACGGTGCAGCTGCACGAGGTGGCGCCACGGGTGATCTTGAGGGGCGCATCGCCGGCGTTGCGGATGACGAACTTGTGCGTCTCCTCGGCCCCTTCGGCCATCGTGCCGAAGGCGTACTGGGTCGACTCGGCATCGACCTTGGGTACGGCGATCCCTTCCTGCATCTTCAGGCCGGCCGGATCGAACTCCCCGAGACGCCAGGGGCGCATCGAGGCCCGCGCGAGTGGGTTCCCCACGCCAACGAGCCCCCCGACCGCCACGGCTACCGCCACCACGCTCCAGGAACCGGGTGCTTGCACGCCCATCGCTCGTCCGCCAGTCGGCGCCCTCCATCCCGGGGCCGGTCGCCGCAACGGACGTTCTGCCGCACCGCCGACCCCTGGAATAAATTGTACGCAGCAGGCTCGGTTTCGCGCAGGCAAGGAGCCTGACGACCCGTTTCGGGCCGCCGAGGCGGCGTCAGTACGACCGCGCGAGCACGCTGCGGCGGCTCACCGGTTGCCCGGTAATCACGCAGGTCCCCGGTTCATCGTCCCCTTCCATCGGCACACAGCGGACGGTGACCTTGAGCGGATCGAGGGCTTCCGTGACCGCCGGGTCGTCGGCGACATGGACGTGGGCAAAGCCCCCCTTCGCGCCCCCTTTGGCTTCCCCCTTCCCCTCCCCGTCAGCCCCGAAGAACTCCTGCAGGGCCTCGAGGGATTCGAGGCGGACGCTGCGCCGGTCGCGGAACTCCCGTGCCCGATCGAACAGCCCCTGCTGGATCTCGCCGAGAAAGTCTGCCGCCGTGGCAGCGAAGCGGTCGATAGGCACGCTCGATCGCTCCTTCGGGCCGCGATCGCGCCGCATGACGCTCACCGTTCCGGCGGCGAGGTCGCGCGGGCCGATCTCGACGCGCAGTGGCACCCCCTGTTTGACATGCTGCCAGGTCTTCTCGCCGCCGCGGATGTCCCGGGCGTCGGTCCGGACACGGATCGGTTCCCCGCCGTAGCGGGCCTCGGCGAGATCGGACTCGATCCGCCGGCAGGCGGCCAGCACCGCCTCCTTCTCCTCCGGAGTGCGGTGGATGGGGATGAGGACGACGTGGGTCGGGGCGATTCTCGGCGGGAGCACGAGGCCGTCGTCGTCGGAATGGGTCATGATCACCGCGCCGATCAGCCGCGTGGAGACCCCCCACGAGGTCGTCCAGCAGTACTCCTCGGTACCAGACGGACTGGCGAACTTGATCTCCTGGGCGTGGGCGAAGTTCTGCCCGAGGAAGTGCGACGTGCCGGCCTGGAGTGCCTTGCCGTCCTGCATCATCGCCTCGATCGAGTAGGTGTCGACGGCCCCGGGAAAGCGCTCCGCGGAGGGCTTGGGGCCGCGGATCACCGGCATGGCGAGATCGCGTTCGGCGAAGGTGGCGTAAACGTCGAGCATTCGCAGCGTCTCCTCGACCGCCTCGGTGCTCGTCGCGTGCGCGGTGTGCCCCTCCTGCCAGAGGAATTCGGTCGTGCGGAGGAAGACGCGCGGGCGCATCTCCCAGCGGACGACGTTGGCCCACTGGTTGATCAGCAGCGGCAGATCACGCCACGACTGCACCCAGCGGGCGAACATCGCCCCGATGATCGTTTCGCTCGTCGGCCGGACGATGAGGGGCTCCTCGAGCTTGCCGGTCGGGATCAGCTTCCCCTCCGGCGAGAGTTCGAGGCGGTGGTGCGTGACGACGGCGCATTCCTTGGCGAAGCCCGCGACGTGCTTCGCCTCCTTCTCGAGATACGACAGCGGGATGAAGAGCGGGAAGTAGGCGTTTTGGTGACCGGTCTCCTTGAACATCCGATCGAGGATCGCCTGCATCCGCTCCCACATCGCGTAGCCGAGCGGCTTGATGACCATGCATCCGCGGACCGGCGACTGCTCGGCGAGATCGGCCGCCTTGACGACCTGCTGGTACCACTCCGGGTAGTCCTCGGCGCGGGTGGGGGAGATTGCGTGGTCGGCCATGGGGGGCTCCGGGCGGGGCTGTCGAAGGGGAACGGGCGTGAGGGGGCGAAAAGCGGGGCCATCGGGGGGAACCGCGGCGGCGGGATTGTAGTCGCTGCGACGTTTTTCCGCGGAGCCGGCGGCACGGCCGCTCGGCGCCTGATAAAATCGTGCTGCTTTCCGCTTCTTCCGCCAACCCCACTCCGGATCCCGCATGTCGCCTGCCGATTCCCCGAACCGTGCGGGCCGACCCCCGTCCCAGCGACGACGGGTCACGGAACTGGCACCGCAGACCGCGGTCGACCAGGTGTTCCTCGCCACCCACAAGCAGCTCCGGCCGAACCGCAACGGCCAGCTCTATCTCCAGGTCGAACTCGCCGACCGGAGCGGAGCGATCACCGGCAGAATGTGGAACGCCTCGGATGTCGAGTTCGAGGCCTTCGACGACGGCGACTACGTCCGGGTCGAGGGGATGACGCAACTCTATTCGGGGAATCTCCAGCTCATCATCCAGGGGATCGGGCGGATCGATCCGCGCGTCGTCGATGAGTCGGAGTTTCAGGTCCTCTCGGCGGCCGACGTTGTCCGGCTGCGGGGGGAGCTGGCAACGCTCCTGGCGACGATCCCGCCGGGGCAGCTCCGGGAGCTCGCCGACGAAGTGCTCGCCGACGGGGCCCTGATGACGGTCTTCTGCCGCTGCCCGGCCGGGGTCAAGCACCACCATGCCCACGCTGGCGGGCTCCTCGAGCATGTCGTCAATCTCCTTCGGCTCGCCGACCGGGTCGCCCCGCTCTATCCGGCGCTCGATCGCGATCTCCTCCTCGTCGGGGTCCTGTTCCACGATCTGGGGAAGACGCTCGAACTAGAGAGCGAGAACGGCTTCTCCTACACCGACGTCGGGCAACTCCTCGGGCATGTCCTCCTCGGGCTGGAGCAGCTCGAGGTGAAGATCGCCCAAGTCGAGGCCCGCACCGGCAAGCCGTTCGATACCGATCTGGCCGTGCGGATCAAGCACATGGTGGCGAGTCATCACGGGCAGTACGAATATGGGGCGCCGAAGCTTCCCATGACCCTCGAGGCCCTCGCCCTCCATCACCTCGATCACATGGACGCGCGGCTCGCCGGCGTGCTCCAGCTCCTCCAGAACGAAGCGGCGATCGACGGCGGTTGGACCCAGTACCAGCAGTCGCTCGGGCGGAAGTTCTTCCGCGGGCGCGGCTGATATCCCGGCCCCCGGGCGCGGTTCCCGACCAAACCTAGGAGGCCACCGATGGCGAGCGATGAGCAGGAACGATCGTCCGACGGCCGCCGCGGCAGGCGCGCGGTGGGCCGGACGGCCCCCGGGGCACCGGCCGGAAGCAAGCCCGAGGGGGGGCGCGACGACGTCATCGGGGTCTTCCGCCGCGCCGCCGGAGGCTACGGCTTCGTCCATCCGCTCACGGCCGCCGCGGGGAGCCGGGAGGGGGATGTCCATATCGCCCAGTCGGCCTGTCTCGATGCGGTCAACGGCGACACCGTCCGGGTCCGGATCTCGCGGGGGCGTGATTTCCGCCGCCCCGGTCTGTCGGGCGAGATCGTCGAGGTGGTGAGCCGGGCGAAGACCAGGTTCGTTGGCAGTTTTTTCGTCGCCGCCAATTCGGGCTGGGTGCAGATCGACGGCACGTCGTTCCCACGGCCGGTGTCGGTCGGCGATCCCGGGGCCAAGTCGGTCCGCGAGGATGACAAGGTCGTCGTCGAGATCGTCCGCTTCCCCACCCATCTGCGGGACGGCGAAGGGGTGATCATCGAGGTCCTCGGGCAGGCTGGGGAGCCGGGGGTCGACACCCGTTCGATCATCCACGAGTTCGGTCTCCCCGGCCCGTTCTCCGACGAGGTTCTCGACGCCGCCCGGGCCGAGGCGGCACGGTTCACCGAGGCGGTCCCGGCCGATCGACGGGATCTGACGGCGCGGACGATCATCACGATCGATCCGGTCGATGCCCGCGACTTCGACGACGCGATTTCGCTCGAGCGTCTGGAGCGCGATCACTGGCTCCTTGGGGTCCACATCGCCGACGTTGCCCACTTCGTGCCGGCGGGGGCGCCGGTCGACCAGGAGGCGCTCGCCCGTGGCACGAGCGTCTATCTCCCCGACCGGGTGATCCCGATGCTTCCGGAGATCGTCTCCAACAACCTCGCCAGCCTCCAGCCGGGGCGAGTGCGCTACGCGCGGACCTGCTGGATCGAGTTCAGCGCCGACGGGATCCCCGTCCACACCGACGTCGAGCGGACGGCGATTCGCAGCTGTCGCCGGTTCACCTACGAAGAGGTCGATCAGTTCCTCGCTGACCCGGGCACGCCCGAGGTCGAGATGACCGGGGAGGTGCGCACGCTCCTGGAGCGGATGCGTGATCTGTCCCGCATCCTCCGCCGCCGGCGGAAGAACCGCGGGGCCCTCGAGCTCGACATGCCGGAGGTAAAGGTCGACCTCGACCGCGACGGGCGGGTGGCCGGCGCCCATGTCGTCGCCAATACCGAGAGCCATCAGATCATTGAGGAGTTCATGCTCTCGGCGAATGAGGCCGTCGCCGAGCGCCTGTCGGCGGCCGGGGCGGGGTTCCTGCGCCGCATCCATGCCCCCCCCGATCCGCGCAAGCTCCGCCAGTTGACGGAGTTCGTCTCGGAGTTGGGTTTCGAGGTCGACACTCTCGAGAGCCGGTTCGAACTCCAGCGTCTCCTCGGTCTGACGCGCGGTCGTCCCGAGGAGCATGCCGTCCACTTCGCCGTGCTGCGGAGCCTCGCCCGGGCCGTCTACGGGCCCCAGCCGGAGGGGCACTACGCATTGGCCAGCGACTGCTACTGCCATTTCACGTCGCCGATCCGCCGCTATCCCGATCTCGTCGTCCACCGTGCCCTCGACCTCCTCGCCCGCGGCCGTCGGGCACCCAACGACGGCCTCGTCGAACTCGGGCTCCACTGCTCGACCCTCGAACGCCGTGCCGAGGCCGCTGAGCGGGAGTTGGTGAAGCTCAAGCTCCTCCTCTTCCTCTCCTCAAGGATCGGCACCGAGATGGAGGCGGTCGTCACGGGGGTCGAGCCGTTCGGCCTCTTTCTCCAGGGGCTCGAGCTTCCCGCCGAGGGGCTCCTGACGCTCGCCGAGCTCCCCACCGACAGCTACCGCTTCGATCGGGCCAGCCACTCCCTCGCCGGACGGCGTCCGGGACAGTCGTGGCGCCTCGGCGACCGCGTCCGGGTGGCGGTCAAGAAGGTCGACCTCGACCGGCGCTCACTCGAGTTTCGGTTTGTCGGCGAACGGGGGAAGGCCCCGCCCGGTCTCCGTGCCGCCCGGCACGTGAAGGGATCGCGGCACGCCCGCAAGCCCGAGGGGAAGGCGAAGGACCGGAAGGCCGGGGGGCGGCGCGGCCGCTGACGCCACGCGCCTGCGCCGGCCGGGATGGCCGGCGCGTGGCGGGATCGGCGCGGGCCCCTACAATCGGCTGGCCGCGCGACCGGGCACCAACCCAGCCCAGAGAAGGAACGAGCCTGTGAGCGATTCGGTGACGCCCCCCCTGCCCCGACCCACCAGCCTCCGCGAGACCCCGCTATGCCAGTGGCATGCGGCGCATGGTGGCCGGATGGTCGACTTCGCCGGTTGGAACATGCCGGTCCAGTACGCCTCGATCGTCGACGAGCACCTCGCCACCCGGTCGTCGGTCGGCCTCTTCGACGTCTCGCACATGGGTCGGCTGTCGGTCACTGGCCCCGGCGCCCTCGACTGGCTGGAATCGATGCTGACGCGGAAGGTGGCCGGGATCGTGCCGGGGCAGTTCCGCTACACCCTCGTCACGGCCGATGCCCCCGCCCCTGTGGTGATCCTCGACGACGCGTTGGTGAGCCGCGACAGCGATGCCGCCGACGGCACGCCGCGGATGGGGTTGGTCATCAACGCCGGCAATCGGGAACGGGTCGTGGCATGGCTGCGGTCCCGGCTTCCCGCCACCGGCGTCGAACTCGTCGACCACACCCTCGACACCGCGATGATCGCCGTTCAGGGGCCAAAGGGGGTCGATATCGTCGCCGGGCTCTCGTCCGGGGGGGATGGAACGCGGATCCGGGCCCTGGGGAACTACCGGGGGACGACGGCCACGGTGGCCGGGCATGCCGCAGCCGTCAGCCGCACCGGTTACACCGGCGAAGACGGCGTCGAGGTGACGGTGGCGGCGGCCGATGCGGTGGCCGTCTGGGAGGCGATCCTCGCCGCGGCGCTGCCGCTCGGGGGCCGCGCGTGCGGACTCGGGGCCCGCGACACCCTCCGCCTCGAGGCGGGGATGCCGCTCTACGGCCACGAGCTCCGGGCCGACAGCGATCCTTTTGCCCTCGGCCTCGCGCTGGCGGTGAACCTCGAAGGGAGGACGTTCCCCGGGCGTGGAGCCCTCGCCGTGCTCAAGGCCGGGCAACCGGAACGCGTCCGCATCGGGCTCGATCTCGGATCGAAGCGCTCGGCCCGCGAGGGAAACCCCGTTCTCGGCGGGGCCGGCGGGGAGATCGGGGTCGTGACCAGCGGCAGTTTTGCCCCCACGATCGGCCATGCCGTGGCGATGGCGCTGGTCGACCCGGCGTTTGCTTCTGAGGGGACAGTTGTGGAGATCGCCATCCGGGATGCCCGCCAGCAGGCCCGCGTGGTCGGCTTGCCGTTCTATTGTCGGCCGCCGGGTGGTGGAAAACCGCCGGCCGCGGGATGATGGGCCGGAGTGACGATCCCGACCGACAAACGAATGGTTCGATCAGACAGACAAACCGGAGGAGAGGCGTCGATGCTGAAGGACGTGCGATTTGCGAAGTCCCACGAATGGATCAGCCCCGTGGCCGGGGGTGTGGCAACGGTCGGGATCTCGGCCTATGCCGTCGAGGCCCTCACCGATCTGGTGTTCATGCAACTCCCGGCGGTCGGGCGAAAGGTGAAGGCCGGGGAGTCGATCGGCGAGATCGAGAGCGTCAAGGCCGTCAGCGACCTCTACGCCCCGGTGTCCGGCGAGATCGTCGAGGTCAATTCGACCCTCCCCGATCACCTCGAGACCCTCGGGCAGGATCCGTTGGGTGCCGGCTGGATCGTGAAGATCCGTCCGGATGATCCGGCCGAGATCGACGCCCTCCTCGACCGGGCCGCCTACGAGGCGCTCATCGGCAGCCAGCCTCACTGATGCTCCCTGTGAAGCCAGGCCTCTCCGATGGCGCCTCCGCAACCGGCGCCGCGCCGATCGTGGCGTGGTGGGATCCGCCGGCCGATGGGGCCACGAACATGGCGCTCGACGAGGCCCTAGCCTCCGAGGCGATCAGGCTCGATCGGGTGCTCGTGCGGATCTCCACCTGGTCGGAGCCGACGCTGTCGTTGGGGGCATTCCAGGCGATCGGAGAGGCTCGCGCTCTCGCCGCGCTGGAGGGTCTGCCGATCGTCCGCAGGCCGAGCGGCGGAGGCGCCATCCTCCACGGGAGTGATGTCACGCTCTCGGTCGCCGTGCCCCGGGCCCACCCTTGCGGAGGCTCGCCGCAGCGACTCTACGACACCGTCCACACGGCGCTCGTGGCCGAACTGGCGGCCCGCGGGATCGCGGCGGGCCTGTCGGCGGGGGAATCGACCGAGACCCGGCCGAGGGCGGGTGCCCCGGTGGCCGGCGGGCAGCCTGGGGATCGGGCGTTCCTCTGCTTCGACCGGCGGGCGACCGGGGATGTCGTCGTGCCGGTGGCGGATGGTCGGGGGAACGCCGATGCGAAGGTCCTCGGCAGCGCCCAGCGGCGCCTGCGCGGTGCGGTTCTCCAGCACGGCAGTCTCCTCCTGGCGGCCAACCGGCTCGTCCCGGAGTCGGTCTGCCATCCGGGGCTCGACGACGTGCAGGCCGGGGGTGGGGCCTGTGCCGGCTGGGGACCGGGCGGGATCGAGCTCGTGCGGGGCTGGCTGACGAGGCTCGCCGTAGCCCTCGGGGGGGGGCTCGAGGAGCCGTCAGGATGCTTCGTTCCCTCTCCTTTCGCGGGGGTCGAGGAGGGGATCGTCCGTTTTCGGCAAGACAGTTGGAACGCTCGTCGCTAAGATAAAGCGCAAATTGCAGGCGCGAGGAAAGTCAGCGATGACGTTTTCTCTCGAAGAGTAAGTTTTTTTCTGTTCTCGGCGGCCTGTCGGTCCACGTGGGCCGGCAGGGTGATAGGGGTCTGTCGGCGTGGGTGGAGACAGCCGCACCATGATCACGAAGTTGATCGTCGCTTCCGGCAAGAGTGCCGGCCGTTCGATCGCAATCAAAAAGAACACGCTTCTCATCGGCCGCGCCGAGGAGTGCGATGTCCGCCCGTTGAGCGAGGATGTCAGCCGCCGTCATGCGGCGGTCCATGTTGGCCCCGCCGACGTCTGGGTCGAGGATCTGGGGAGCCGCAACGGCACGTTCGTCAACGGCGCCAAGATCACCGCGAAGACAAAGGTCGTGTCGGGGGATCTGATCAGGGTCGGGGCGCTCGAACTCACGGTCTCCTGTTCCGATCCGGTCGCCCCCGGGGGAGGGGATCAAGACGTATCGAAGTGGCTGATGGCGGACGATGCCCCCGCCGGCATGTTCGACACCACCCGTTCGTTGCGTGCCACGACCGACGGTCCTGTCGGCACGACGGTGCCAACGACCGATGCCGATTCGAGCAGCATCCATGCCGCCGCGTCGGCGTCTGACAACGTGCACGGTTCGACGATCTCCGGGATTTCCGGGGATGCCCACTCGACGACCGTCTCCGGATCGGCGACCGCCAAGAACAGCGGCAGTTCCACGAAGGTCGGCCAGAGCGTTGAGGAGACGAAGTCGGACAGTTCTGTGGCGATCGATGCCGTCAAGCAATCGCATTCCAAGCCCGGCTCGCTCCCCCCTTCCGCGCCGAAGGGGACGGTCAACTCGCGTGATGCCGCCGCCGAGGCGCTGAAGAAGTTCTTCGGCAACCGGTGACGGCCATCGCACCCGAACGGTCGGCGCCCGCTGGCGGGTCGGGGGGGTGGTGCGGATGACGCGGGGGATGACGGTCGTCCCGGCGGAAGAGTCTTCCCAGCCGGAATCTTTTCTCTCGATTCCCTGACCTGCGCCCTCGGAGGCGGGAATACTTCCGGCAGAGTTTGACCAGCCGTTGTAGTCCCCCGTCGAGGAGATCT